>CAZINO010000001.1:0-72372 GCA_964540625.1 uncultured Lishizhenia sp.
CAAAATGTCAAAACCCCAGAATTTGGGATTGCAAATATAGTAGGAATTTCTTGAAGCGCAAGGGGTGCTTCCTATTTTTTTATGAAAAATCTGTGTCTTCTGCACTCATTTTAAAACCAAGACGTTTAGCGGTTTTCAGCTTCAGTTGTTCTCCCATCATAAAAATCTGACCAACACTAACGTTATCCATGTAGTCAAAAGGCGGAATATACAAATCAAACTGCAGGGCATAAGCGAAGGCCATTTGCGCAATAAGTTGCAAAAGCTGTTCCGAGAGCAGCATATGTTGTGGATCGCTAAAGGTGTAACCCAAAGAGCCTTTTCCTTCGATAAAAAAATGTCTTTCGTGATTTACAAAAATCCGTGCAATTAAATTGCCCATATCGTCGAGACGATTTTGCTGTAAAGACTCAGCAAGAAAGTTGTATATGTGAATGGTTCCAAAATAGCCATTATTTGGATTGGCTTTAAAATAAGCGGTTCCCCAAAGCGGATTTGAGTCTGGCAATCGAAAAACATTGTGATGTAAGTTGAAAACAAGTACATCGCTGCCAATGTATACATGGAATTCGTGGTCTCCACGGTCTTTGATAAAAAGACGTACACGCTCATCTGTAACCACTTTCTTGAGCGCAACAAACTCTTGTTCGATGAGTTGACGCAATTGATCAAAAACCACCTCTAAATCATCGGCGATATCTTGTTTGAGCGCAGATTTGTGCAATAATATATCGATGAGTTGTTGTCGGTTGGCAGCTATCGGGTCTTTGGCTTCTTTTTTCTTCATGGCATTATTTTTGTTGTTAAAAATACGTCAAAACCAGTTCCCTGTTTACGCAACAGGATAAAACTTTGCCACTGTTTGACAAAAAATGATTAATTTTGAAAGAAGGCCTTGGTCTTCAAACGCATATGAAAAAGCGCATTTGGTTTATTATCAATCCCATTTCAGGTGTACGTCGCAAAGACGACATCCCTGCGCTTATACGCCGTTACCTCAACCACGACCTCTTTTCATTTGAGATTCAATATACCCAATACAAGGGTCACGCCATCGAAATTGCCCAGCAGGCCGTTCAACTAGGTGTCGATATCGTTTGTGCTGTAGGCGGCGACGGCTCCGTCCATGAAGTTGGCACGAGCCTCATCAATACCAAAACAAGTTTGGCCGTCATTCCAATTGGTTCTGGCAATGGCTTGGCTCGCCACATGTTCATACCGCGCAACATCCGTAAGGCTATTGATACCATAAATCAAAATCACCAAATCCTGATGGATACCGTTTTGGTTAATGATCAACCATTTCTAGGCGTGGGTGGTTATGGCTTGGACGCCATTATCGCCAAGAAATTCGACGAAGACAACAAGCGTGGTTTTTGGACTTACGTCAAACATGTTTTCAAAGAGTTCTTCCGTTACAACCCCATGAACATCTCGATTGATACCAATGGGCAAATCAAGAAAATGCCAGTTGTTTTGTGTACAATTGCCAACACCTCTGAGTTCGGAAACGGCTTCAAGGTCTCACCCAAATCAGATGCCACCGACGGCAAACTTGAGCTCTTCTTACTCAAACCCTTCTCATTACTCGGCATACCCAAAATGATATTCCAATTTTTTACCGGACGCTCTGACCGCTCAAGCTATGCCGAGGTCATCTCCTTTAAAAAAGCCAAAATCTCCTTGCCGAATGGACAAGCCCACCACGATGGTGAACCACTAACTGTGACCCGCGAACTCAATGTGCGCGTTGTGCCCCATTCGCTTCACATCATTGTAGGTCAAAAATAATGTCCACATCATTTCAACTTGAACTCGAGGCCTTGCTGGTAAAACTCGCTGGTCTTAAAGCCACAACCCCGGCAAATTGGGGCCAAATGTCAGCACAACGCATGGTAGAACACCTCGCCGATGCACTTTATATGTCTATCGGGCAAGGTGATTTCAAACTGGAAATACCCGAAGACCGCATAGAACGTATGCAAGCTTGGTTAGCATCGGATAAGCCAATGGCTAAAGATATTCAGGTTGCATTTGCCACGCCCTCTACCCCTTTGCGCAACGAAGAAATCGAGACCGCAATCGACGAATTTACCGAGGCATTTATTGCATTTTTAGAGCATTACGAAATCAATCCGGATCAAACGGCACTACATCCGTACTACGGTCAACTCAACTTTGAGCAGTGGCAGCGTTTACACACCAAACACTTTGCGCATCACTTTGAGCAATTTGGCCTGATATGAGCAATCCGCTCCTCTTGGCTTTAGCAATTGGACTGACACTCGGTACCCTCAATCATTTTTACCTCAAATCGAAGGGGCATCGAAGCAGCGGCCAATGGTTTATGCAAATTGTGGTGTTCTTTGCTTTGGCGTTTAGTGTGTTGAAGTTTTTATGGTGAAACCGAGCTATTTACCAAACTTGAATCCCGGAATAAAACGCGGAACGCGTTTTTGGTAATCTTTGTAGGCTGGGTATTTACCCGCGGATAGCTCCTCTGAGAAATCGGAGCTTCCTTTAAATAAGATGAGTAAAAGCACACAGCCGCCGATAGTCCAATTAACCCATTGACCCGTTGCATTGACGCTGAACAAATAGAAAATGACCCAAATACTCTGCTCCATGGCGTAGTTTGGATGTCGAACGATAGACCAAAGACCAGTAGAGACAAACCCCATTTCGTACGCACCGAGCGGTTCACCGGCCTGAATACGGCGGTGTTTTTCAGTTTGGAAATCATACTGTTGTTGATCGGCAATGAATTCAAGCACAATAGCCAGAAGCATGAGGCCTGCTAACAGGTAATCTATGGTGTTGAGTTCTGGATTGACGTTGTTGGAAAGCGTTGCCAAGATTGGCACTGTAAACGAAAAAATCAAGACATTTTGATAGGCCGAAATGAAGAAAAAATTGAATAATGCCCAAATAAATTTATTATTGAAACCTGGTCGTTGGCGCAATGCTTCCCAACGGTAATCTTCTTCACCGGCCCAAAAACGCCAAGTGTAGGCACCACGACGCGCAAAGTTAAAGGTGAGGCGGGCACCCCAAATGGTAACTAGTACGGACATCAAGATCATTCGATCAGAGAGCTCTGGTGCGAGTAAGGTCATGTGCCAAACATAATAAATAGGTACAATACTCCAGAGCTTGTCTACCTGAGAATTGTTGCGAGAAAGCTCGCCTACTAAAAAGCAATACGCAATTACAATACCAACCGGCAAAGTCATTTGGGTTAAAATATCGTATTGCAATTCATTTGGTGTGTAACCAAAATTGAGACAAATCAGTGGCGCAACCACCACGGTGAAGATCAGCAGTATTATAGTTAGTAGCATATGAAGGATTGGTTAGGTTAGTATTAATTCAATTGCGCCGAATTTAATCTTTTTTTTTAACTCTTAGCGAAAGAAAAACCAGCATTATGTGCAGCCTCAATAAGTGCTTGTTGCCCCTGATGGTAGACGCTTGTGTAATCAGTGGTTTTGACCCAACAGCGCACTTTAATTTCGAGCGAAGACGTGGTAAGCTGCTGTACACCAATAAATGGTTCTGGCTTATTCTGAATACGCTTATCTTCAGATAATAGCGCTGAGAACGTATGCTGAATCCGCGCTATATCTACATCCTGTTCAAAATGAAAAATCCAAGTAATACATCTTGTTTTTTCTTTTGTATAATTAATGATGGTACCGTTGGCTAATGGTCCGTTCGGAAAAATCAATGTTTTGTTATCGGCAGTCCGGAGGTAAGTATTGAAAATTTGGATTTCGGATACCACACCTTGATTTCCACTTGCTTGAATTTCATCTCCAACTTTGAATGGTTTGAGCACTAAAATCATAATGCCCCCAGCAAAATTAGATAAGGTGCCCGAAAAGGCCATACCGATGGCAATACCTGCAGCTCCTAAGAGTGTTAAAAAAGAGGTCATTTCAACGCCAAGTTGCGTTATCGCTGAAATGGCAACCATGATTTTAAGCGCTAAAGACAGAAAGCTTGTCAGAAACGAAACCAAACCTGGATCTGTATCGCTTTTGCGTAGCATCCGGTTGACAAAACGCGTGAGCACTCCGGTTAACCAAAAACCAACAACGGCTATGATAAGGGCCAAAATAATATTGGTGAGGAAGCCAAAAACAATTTTCCCAAAATCACCACTCTTGAGTTCAAAAAGCGAATCTATAAAATGCATGTTGTAATTTTAGGTACAAAAATAGAAATGTTTGCCGAGTACGAAAATTCAGAGAAAATAGACCTCATCTCTACTGATGGCAGGGTCGTTTATTACCCGAAATTTTTAACCGATGCGCAAAGTAAAAGATTAATGCAGCACATCATGTCTGAAGCGCTGCTGGAACAAAATGAAATTACCTTGTTTGGCAAGAAAATAAAAGTCCCTCGATTAGAGGCCTATTTTGCAATGAATGGCGAACAGTACGGTTATTCTGGTCAGACATTGACCGTTCATGCATTTCCGAGTTATCTAGATGAATTAAGACAAAAGGTCCAAAAACTTACCGGTCATCAGTACAACGCCCTTTTGATCAATTATTACCGAGACGGGCAAGATTCAAATGGTTGGCATGCCGATGACGAAAAAGCACTAGGAACCAATCCGAGCATTGCCTCATTAAGCCTAGGCGCCGCGAGACCCTTTGAATTCAAACATAAATTCAACGGATCTCGAAAAAAAATCGTTTTGGCTAACGGAAGTTTATTACTCATGGATGGTCCAGTTCAGCATTATTACAAACACCAACTTCCAAAAGTGAAAGAACACATTGAGGCACGCATCAATTTAACTTTTCGATGGGTACTTCCGCACTAAAATCTATACCTTTGACACCATGAAGCCCCAAGATTACATGCAGCGCTGCTTGGACCTAGCTCAACTCGGGCAAGGAGCAGTTGCACCCAACCCAATGGTAGGCTGCGTAATTGTAAAGGATGGACTCATTATTGGCGAAGGATACCACGCTTATTTTGGGGGTCCGCATGCTGAAGTAAATGCCATTTCGTCGGTTAAAAATCCAGAGGCGCTTAAAGGAGCGACTGTTTACGTCAGCCTAGAACCCTGTGCACACTTTGGAAAAACACCACCATGTAGCAACCTACTCATTGAAAAGCAAGTAGCAAAAGTTGTAGTCGCATGTAAAGACCCCAATCCGAAAGTGGCCGGTAAAGGTATTGAACGCCTCCAAAAAGCCGGCTTGGAAATTGAAGTTGGGCTTTTAGAAACAGCTGCCAAACAACTCAATAAGCGTTTTTTCTGTTACCATGAGAAACAGCGCCCACATGTGGTACTCAAATGGGCGCAAACCAAAGATGGTTTTTTAGACCGTTTACGCGATAAGAATCAAAAAGGGATCAACTGGATTTCCTCAGAAGAATCGCGTTCACTTGTTCACCATTGGCGCAGTCAAGAAATGAGCATTCTCGTGGGCAAACACACCGCGATCAACGACAACCCCTCACTTACTGTACGCGATATCAGTGGGCAAAATCCAATCAGAATTCTAATCGACAGCCAGCTTCAAGTTCAAAACAACATCAGTTTGTTCTCTACCGATGCGCCCACACTCATTTTCAATCGGCTAAAAAATGAGAAGAAAGATGGAATCGAATGGGTTAAAATCGCAGAGACCAACACAAAAAATATACTAGAAGAACTGTATAAACGCGGCATTCACTCCGTTATGGTAGAAGGCGGAAGCAGGACACTACAGTATTTTATCATCGATAATGTTTGGGACGAAGCCTACGTTTTGGTAGGTGACCTCGTTTTTGGAGAAGGTGTGAAAGCACCTGTTCTCAATCGGGTACCAACACATGCGCATGCCTTTGGTACAGATCAAATTTATTATTTTAAAAGACGCTCGTGAAAACTATTTTATTGCTTTGTATAGCTATTAGCTCCTTTTTTCAATTGCAAGCGCAAAGCTACCAACTAGCTGTGCTGAAATACAATGGTGGCGGCGATTACTATGCCAACCCAACGGCTTTACCCAACCTCATAAAGTTTTGCAACACTGAACTTGGAATGAATATCGCTAAAGAAGTACCTTATGTTGCAGTGGGAAGTCCAGATATTTTTGAATATCCATTTTTACACATGACCGGTCATGGCAATGTCGTGTTTTCGAAGGCAGAAGCCCAAAACCTAAGAAACTATTTATTAGCTGGTGGCTTCTTGCACATCGATGACAACTATGGCATGGATGGATTTGTGCGTGCTGAGCTCAAAAAAGTATTTCCTGAGGCTACACTCACTGAACTACCGTCTTCACACCCGATTTTTAAAGAGCGCTATAACTTTACCAATGGCTTGCCAAAGATCCACGAACACGACGGAAAACAAGCCCAGGCTTTTGGAATAGTAATTGAAGGACGTTTGGTTTGCTTGTATACCTACGAAACCGATTTATCTGATGGCTGGGAAGACCCACAAGTTCACAATGACCCACCAGAAAAAAGGCGCCAAGCTTTGCAGATGGGCGCCAATATTTTAAGTTATGCGTTCTCAAATTAATGCTGATGACCGTCGTGCTCACCATGAGGGTGATCATGTGCAGCCTCAGTAACTGAAAGCAATTCGATTTCAAAAACCAAGTCGGAGTAAGCCGGAATGGCACCCGGACGGCCCTGTTTGCCATAGGCATTATAGTAAGGAATGATAAGCAGGATTTTACCGCCTTCTTTAATGTAGGTAATCCCTTCTTCAAAACCGGGAATCATACGTTGCACTTTGTATTCAAACTCAAGCGGCATGTTGCGGTCTTTGGAAGAATCGAATTTTTTACCGCCACGACGCAAGGTTCCGGTATAGTGTAAACTTACTTTTTTACCTTCTTTGACTTCAGCTCCCTTACCGTTTTCAACAATGACATAAACCAACCCTGTTGGACTTTGAACCGCATTGGGGTAAGTCTTTTTTACCTCGTTAAACATATAGGCTTTGTAGTCTTCTTGGGAAAGCGCTGCAATTTTTGCAATTTCAGCTTGCTCTGCAGCATCTTGTGCTTTTTTGGTCAAATACACTTGATCAAATGCTGCTTGCGCGTTCCATTTTTGGGCCTCACTTCCGATTCTAATGATTTCCACTTTGCGCATTGTGTCGTTTTGAGCAATCGCGTTAACGACATCTTGCCCTTGTGTAACATGACCAAAAACGGTGTGCTTACCATCGAGCCAAGGTGTTTCTTTGTGGGTTATAAAAAACTGAGAGCCGTTGGTATTTGGACCTGAATTGGCCATAGATAAAATGCCAGGCCCAGTATGTTTGAGTGTAGGGTCGATTTCATCATAGAACTTATAACCAGGATCACCGGTTCCGTTACCTAATGGGTCACCACCTTGGATCATGAAATCAGCAATCACGCGGTGAAAAACCAAACCATCAAAAAAGGGCTTATCAATTGTGATGTTGTCAACTTTTAGGTTTCCTTCAGCCAAGCCCACAAAGTTACCGACCGTCATGGGCGCTTTTTGGTATTCAAGTTGGCATACAATAACGCCTTTATTCGTCGTAAAACGTGCGTAAATTCCATTTGCTGGTTCTGAGGCATGCTGTGCAAGGCCTAGTGCTGAAAAAGAAAGGAACAATAAGGATAATAGCGATTTTTTCATGGCTTTATTTTTCAATATCAAGTAATTCAACTTCAAAAATAAGAACAGAATAAGGTGGTATGAGTTCTGTTGGAGATCCTGGTCCGTAGGCTAATTGCTGCGGAATATAAAATCGGTACTTGGAGCCAACACTCATGAGTTGTACGCCTTCGGTCCAGCCAGGTATAACGGCATTTAATGGGAAAGAAATCGGCTCTTTGCGTTCTACTGAGCTGTCAAATACTTGGCCGTCTATGTTTGTACCTGTATAATGAACTTTTACCGTTGAACTGGCAGTTGGTTTACTCCCTCGGCCTTTTTTAAGAACTTCATATTGCAAACCACTGGCAGTAGTTTGAATTTCTTTGCGCTTGGCGTTTTCTAAAAGAAATGCCTCCCCTTTTTCGCGATTGATACGACCAGCCTCTTTTTCTGCAGCTAAAGCTTCTTCGTTTACGGCTTGTTCAGCTTGCTGAATAGCTTGCATTTTCTCTTGAAAATAGGACATGACACATTGGTTAGTAGGGTCTTGAATCAGACCCGGACGCTGCATCATGGCGTCGCTGATGCCTTGAAGCAACAAAGACACATTGGCCTCGGGAAAATCTTTTAGGACGCTCTGAGCGATGTTTTGACCAGCAAGATAACTAACTGAATCAATTCTGCTTTTTACTTGAGCATCTTGCGCCTGGGCAGATAGGGCTAAACTCCCAAAGAGGAGAAAATAAATTGGTTTTTTCATAATTAAAGTTCGTTGCGGGTATCTGAGCCCCATAACATTTTGTTTCGGATGGTGTCTAAAAAATTGTTGTCTTCAAATTTAACAACATTGATCATAAATTCTGCTTTGGTAATCGTGACTTTTTCGCCTTGCTTGATGTGCTGTGAGTGGCCATCCAGCGAAAGCAAATAACTGCGGTCGCGGCCTTCAACTTCTAATGAAATGGGCATGTGATCAGGGACAACAACAGGCCTTACGTTGAGATTATGAGGTGCAATTGGCGTTAGGATATGGACTTGGCAGCCAGGTGTAATAATTGGCCCACCGCAGCTTAGGCTGTATGCAGTAGAGCCTGTTGGTGTACCAACAATTAGGCCATCAGCCCAATACGTATTGAGAAATTTCTCGCCGAGGTATGCGTGTACCTTGATCATGGACGAGGTATCTTTCTTTTGTAGGGTAAGCTCGTTGAGCGCAAAATTTTCGTCTCCGAAAAGTTCGTTTTCGGTATGTACACGCAACAGCGATCTTTTCTGAAATTCGTAATGACCCGCTGCAAATCGATCTAAGGTTTGACTGATTTGATCTTTGGATAAATTGGAGAGGAAACCCAAACGCCCGGTGTTGATTCCGAGAATTGGAACATTCGAATCACGTACAAATGAAACGGCTTTCAGAAAAGTACCGTCACCGCCAACGCTAATCATGAGGTCAACGTTTGATTTGAGGTCCTTGTGGGACTCAAAAACAGCAAACGATTGAGGCCACTGAAACTTATTTTGTAGTTGCAGTGCCAATTCGGTTTCCAATAGTGGTTGCCAACCCAGCTGGACGATACCGCTAAGGAGTGCTTCAAAAACGGGTACATCTGCCTTTGAAACTTTTTTGGCGTAAATAGCAATTTGTTTCATTACATGCTCAGATAATGCATGAGTTCTTGGTAGCGCTCCTGAAGTTCATTAGGCTGTTGGGTATTGTCAAAACTGGCGAGCACTTGGTAATCATAGCGCTCAAAGGTACGGATAATTGCGCGTAGGTTTTGCTGATTGATACGCAAGTTGACTTGTATTTTTGTGCTGTCAGGTAGATAGGTAACAAACAAGTTTAGAATCTTAGCTTGGTTGCTCTCCACAATTTGCGCAATTTGGGCTAAGGTATAGTCGTTGGCATTCATTTCCAAAACCAACACCGAACCGGTTTCGTGGAGCCCTCCGGTTTCTGCCAAAAGTTGCAACAACTCTTGTGCGCTGATTACGCCCAAAAACTGTTCTTGGCGGTCTAAAACAGGAAGTACTGTCAGTTTAAATAATGCAAAATGCTGCAAGAGATCAAATAAATGTGCATCGGCATAAGCAAACGGACGAGGCAAGTGCTGAAAAAGCTCGTCAAGCGTTGGTTCTAAGGTTGTTTGATCGAGTAATTCCGATTCAGAGATAAGTCCGACAAAGTTGCCATTTTTGAGGACGGGCAAGTGATTCACTTGAAATTCGTCCATCCAAAAAAGCGCTTTTTCGCCAGAATCTGAGTGCAGAAGCGGCGGTATTTTTTCGGAGAGAATGGTTGAAGCGCGCATAGTGGGTGCAAAATACTAAAATCCTTGAATGTTTTGTACTTTTGCAACTCAATTATTGTGCCATGACCAGACTCAGCGTGAATATCAATAAAATAGCGACCCTTCGCAATGCACGCGGTGGCCAAACACCTAATGTGGTTCAATTTGCTATTGATGCCGAGCGCTTTGGCGCACAAGGCATTACCGTTCATCCGCGTCCGGACCAGCGGCATATCACTACACAAGATTGTTTTGACCTCGCAAAGGTAGTCACAACAGAGTTCAACATAGAAGGTTATCCCGACGAACGCTATTTGCAACTCATTGCAGCGCTCAGACCCGCTCAAGCTACACTCGTACCTGACCCGCCAGGTGTGCTGACCTCTAATGCTGGTTGGAATTGCATCGAACAGACAAAATTCCTTCAACCCATCATTGCGCAAATAAAGGCTATGGGTGTTCGGGTTTCGTTGTTTATGGAAACAGACCTCGAACAAATTAGCTGCGCAGCTCAAATAGGCGCTGACCGCATTGAACTTTACACAGGTCCATATGCAGAAAATTACAATGAAAACCCAGAGCAAGCTGTAGCGCAATACACAGCAGCAGCCCAGCACGCACATCAACTTGGATTAGGTATTAATGCCGGTCACGACCTCAACCTTGATAATTTAGCTTTTCTTAAAAAATCATTGGTGGGCCTAGATGAAGTCTCTATTGGCCACGCGCTCATTTCAGATGCGCTTTATCTAGGCATTGAAAATACCATACAGCGCTACCTTTATGAATTACGCGAAGGGGCCTGATGTATGACACGCTGAGGATAAGGTATTTCTACGTTATAGGCACGGAACAAACGGTCGATTTCTAACCTGATCTCGGATTTATAATTGTTGATATCCCAGCTTTGATCGGCCCAAAAAATGAGTTCTAATTCAAGGCCTGAATCGCCAAAATCAGATAGACGCATGACGACAGGTTGGTTTTTCTTCACTTTAGGATGCGCCAAAGCCGCTTGCTTGAGTAAGCGCTCAATGAGTAATAAATCCGAACCATAAGCGACCGAAAGTTTGATGGAAAACCGAGTCAGTTCTGAGCCATGACTCCAGTTTTCAATGCGGTCTTGGGTCAAATGGGTGTTTGGAATGATCAGGACATTGCCCTCTCGGGTTTGAATTTGAGTGGTGCGCACATTGATCTTGACAATTTTAGCGACCATGACCTCGTTGTTCTGTCCGGTAATTTTAGATTTACCTGCTATTTCGACGATGTCACCAACCCTGAGATTCCCCTCAAAAAGCAGCACAATACCGGCAATCATGTCTTTGAATACATCTTGTAAACCCAAACCTAAACCCACCAAAAGCCCAACCGAACTGGTGAGCAGAATCATGAGGTCAATACCAAGCAAGCGAAAACTCAACAAGATAGAGGTGACGTAAATGATGTATTTGGCGATTTGATTATAGACGAACTCGGTGCCGGTGTCAAAGTGTTGGCTTCCCTTAAAGCGGCGCGCAAAATAGAGTCTAGTTAAGTTAACAGTTATTTTGGCACCGAAGAAGACGGAAACAACTATTAAGATATCGGCAAAATCTATTTTAAATCGGTCAAAAGAAAGTAACTTGAATTGCAAAAAATCCTGAAAAGTAACATGGCCGTTGTTGTACCGAAAACTGAGCACCGCCACATAAATAGCTACTAAATAGACACTTTGACTCACGAGTTTAAGACGCGCCATTTGCTTGGCCTCTAGCTGTAAATTGGCGCTGCGTACGTAACCCTTAAGTGCTTTATGAACCAAGCGCCTAAGTATAGCTGCAACTAAAAAAATGAGCAGTAAAAATATCAGGTTCCAAAAACAAATTTTGTAAGGGCCGATGTAAAAAAGGGTTTCTGCTAACATACTCAACGAATTAGGGTTATGCCAATTTGTTGGGAAAGCAACATTTTAACTTTTTCCAAACTTACCAATTCAGAAAGTGCCAACAGAAGATCTTCTTCTTGCATTTGATTTTGTTCGATTTCTTTTCTGATATTGCCGATCTTTTGTTCGATAAAGGCCAATTTAAAGCGGTAAATTACTTGGACCACCGTTTGGTAGAGATCGTCAGCTTCGGTTTTGGTTTGAATTTTATAACGGGTTACCCAGTTGTGACTCAGTGCCTGTTCTTGGGACTCGATATCCGCAACAAATGAAACAATTTGTTGATTGGAATGACGCAAAAAATAAGTCGCTTCGTATAGGGTGTTTTCTTCGGTTAAGCCACGCTCGAAAATGTTGTAAATTTCTTGATGAAGTTCATTTTCAAAATGCAGCTCATCTTTTTGCAGCTCGTTCACAATCAGATCAATGACGCTTAATTCTTGTTGTGGTTGACCCGGCTCCTGAAAAACCAGCATTCGGGTACCGTATTGAATCAACATGCGGATGATCTCTGCTTCGTAAAGCGCAGTATCCGAGGAATGTTCGGTTGTTGCTGTTTGGGCCTGTTGACGCGGTGTGCTGGGCATCTCGAGTTCAGCGAGGGCCGGATCTTGGTAAGTTTTGGCAATATTATTTTTGCGAAGCTGAAACAATTCAGACTGAACAATGGCTTCGTCGATATCAAATTTTTGTGCTAATTGCTGCACATATACAGATCTGGTGATTTGATCTGGAATCAAAGAAACAGAATGAACGATATCCTTGATGAGACCTGCCCTGACAATCGGGTCATTGGCGCCATCTGCCAACAATACACCTGCTTTAAACGAAATGAAATCTTGCTTGTGGGTATTGATATAAGTGCTGAGTTCTGCTGTAGATCTTGATTTGGCGAAAGAATCGGGGTCTTCTCCATCCGGGAAAAGCACCACCTTGACATTGAGGCCTTCTTCTAAAATGAGGTCAATACCTCTAAAGCTAGCCTTAATACCCGCTGCATCGCCGTCGTAGAGAATAGTTAAGTTTTTTGTGTAGCGGCTCACGAGCTTGACTTGCTCTTTGGTGAGCGATGTGCCTGAAGACGAAACCACATTTTGAATACCTGCCTGATGCATGCTGATGACGTCTGTGTAGCCTTCGCACAATAAACATTCGTCGTATTTAACGATGTCGCCTTTGGCAAAATAGAGCCCGTAGAGAATTTCACTCTTATTGTAGATGATGCTCTCCGGGGAGTTAAAGTACTTTGCGACTTTTTTGTCCGAGAGCAAGGTGCGACCACCAAAACCCAACACACGACCCGACACGCTATGAATCGGGAACATGACCCTGCCTTTGAAAAAATCAAAATAGCGGTCTTCTTTGGTTTTGGTAAGGCCTATAGCTTCAAGGTAGGCTTTGTTATAACCTTTCTCAAGTGCTAAATCGGAAAATGCAGCACCCGTGTTTAGACAGTAACCCAATTGGAATTTTTCAATGGTTGCTGTTGAAAAACCTCTTTCCTGAAAGTAAGAAAGGCCTATGGCTTTGCCTTCTTGAGAATGCAGTAGCATGTCTGAAAAGGTGTTTTTTGCAAATTCATTGATGATCAAAAAACTTTCTCTTTCGTTGAGTGCGGCTATTTCTTCGGCGGTTGCTTCGCGTTCTTCTGGCACTTCAATGTTGTAACGCTTTGCCAACCAACGAAGTGCTTCGGGATAGCTAAAATGTTCCTTCTCCATCAAAAAACTAGCCGCATTCCCGCCTTTTCCGGTCGAAAAACACTTGAAAATTTGCTTGGCTGGTGATACGACAAAAGAAGGTGTTTTTTCATCGGTGAAAGGACTCAGCCCTTTGAGGTTTGACCCGGCTCTTTTCAATTGAACAAATTCCCCTATAACCTCCTCTATACGAGCAGTTTGTAAAATTTGATCAACGATATGAGGCGGAATTTTACTCATAAAGTTTTACGGATTTATGACCTTTAAGGTCATAGGTTACCCACTCACCTACCATTTGGTCATTTTGATATTGACCATAATAGTGGATGCTGCCGTTTGGATATTTGACTACTGAATGTCCGTTTTTCTTACCTGCTTGGTAAAATGTAAAAGAGAGCAGCGTGCCTTTTTCGCTATAAAAATTCCATTTTCCTTCTCTGTCACCCTTTTTGTTGAGTGCACCTTGGTATTTAACCTGTTTTTTACCAGGATACCACTCTGTGTATTGGCCGTCTTTGATTTCAACAAGTTTTTCTGGGGCTTTTTCTTTTTGAGGTTTTGCGGAAGGCTCGTTGGAACAAGCGTTCAGCCCGATAAGTGCAATAATTAATAAGAGGTGTAAAAAGCGTTTCATGGTGTTATTTTTCTCGGTTCATTGTATAGGCTACTAGACCTATTAACGAAGATTTTGCCAGGCTATCGGGGTAAATATCTAAAATGGCCAATGCTTCGGATGCCAATGCCTCCATGCGCTGCTGGGCATATCGAACACCGCCAGAGGCCCAAACTAAGTCTATGGCACGCGCCACCTTATGGCTGACGTCGTATTCATTTTTAATAATGTACCTTAGTTCTTTTTGTACCGCAGGCGCCGCCTTTTGCAAAGCATATATGAGTGGCAACGTGAGTTTTTGTTCGCGGATATCAATGCCGGTTGGCTTGCCGATGTGTTCTCCTGATCCGTAATCAAAGATGTCATCTTTGATTTGAAAAGCAAGTCCGATTAACTCGCCGAATTTTCGCATCGAGGCGCGGTGTTCTTGTGCACCAACGCTTAGTGCACCTGCTTCACAGCAGGTGGCGATTAATGATGCTGTTTTCTTTCGGATAACTTCGTAGTAAACCTCTTCAGTGATATCTAAGTGGCGCGCTTTTTCAATTTGAAGTAATTCACCCTCGGACATTTCTTGCACCGCGCGGGCAACAATTTCGAGTAAGTCTAGATTTCGCTTTTCTATGGAAAGGAGTAATATTCTAGAGAGCATATAGTCGCCGACCAGCACAGCAATTTTGTTTTTCCAAAGAGCGTTGACTGAGAAAAAACCCCTGCGCTCGGCTGCATCATCGACGACGTCGTCGTGAACGAGTGTTGCGGTATGCAAAAGCTCTACAAGCGTTGTGGCATCGAAGGTGGTTGGATTGACTTGACCCAACATTTTGGCACACAAAAAAACAAACATTGGGCGCATTTGCTTGCCTTTGCGCTTGACAATGTAGCTGGTGACTTTGTCTAGCAATGCGACGTCGGCACGCATAGCGTTTTGAAAATGGATTTCAAAATCGATTAATTCTTGTTGAATTGGTGCGGTGATGTCGTCGAGGCGCTGCATCTAACAAATATACGAAAAGCCTTGGCCTAATAAAAGACCAAGGCCCGAAACTTAACGCGAAAGGTGCATATTTCGCTCCGCGTAAATTTTGGTAAAGAACGGATCTTTTAAATCTTTGATAAAGCGAATGGCTTCACCGGTAGATTTCATCTCTGGACCCAACTCTTTTTTAACATCTGGAAATTTCTCGTATGAGAATACAGGTATTTTAATGGCGTAACCTTCTTTACGTGGTTTAAAGTCAAAATCGGTGACTTTGTTGTGACCAAGCATGACTTTTGTTGCGTAGTTCACGTAGGGCTCGTCGTAGGCTTTGGCTATAAAAGGCACAGTGCGCGATGCACGTGGGTTTGCTTCAATAACGTAGACTTTGTCATCTTTGATGGCAAATTGGATATTGAGCAAGCCAACGGTTCGGAGTTCTACGGCAATTTTGCGGGTAATGTCTTCGATTTGCGTCATGACGAAATCGCCGAGATTGTAAGGAGGCAGCACCGCAAAGGAATCCCCGGAGTGTATACCCGCAGGCTCTATGTGCTGCATGATGCCGATGATGTACACGTTTTCACCATCGCAAATAGCGTCAGCTTCTGCTTCTATGGCACCGCCAAGGAAGTGATCGAGCAAGATTTGGTTGTTGCCCATTTCGTTGAGGATATCGACAACGTGGTGCTCAAGTTCTTCTTTATTGATGACGATTTTCATTTTTTGACCACCCAATACATAAGACGGGCGCACCAACAATGGGAATCCGAGGTCTTCTGAGAGTTCAATGGCTTGTTCGGCGCTTTCTACAACTCCATATTTTGGGAATGGCACATTGTTTTTCTCGAGTAGTTTAGAAAAACGACCGCGGTCCTCGGCTAAGTCAAGGGCTTCGTAAGAAGTGCCTAAAATGGGAATGCCATAGCGTTGTAGTTTTTCTGCTAGTTTGAGTGCTGTCTGGCCACCCAACTGAACAATAACGCCGATTGGTTTTTCGTGTTGAATGATATCGTAGATGTGTTCCCAGAATACGGGCTCAAAATAGAGTTTGTCTGCTGTATCGAAATCTGTAGAGACTGTCTCGGGATTGCAGTTGATCATGATGGTTTCATAACCGCACTCTTTGGCAGCCAAAACACCGTGAACGCAAGAATAATCGAACTCGATTCCTTGTCCAATTCGGTTAGGGCCAGAACCCAAGACTACTACTTTCGGGCGCTCGGAGACAGCACTTTCGTTTTCGTATTCAAATGTTGAATAGTAATAAGGTGTTTGGGCTTCAAATTCTGCAGCGCAGGTATCTACGAGCTTATAGACGCGGTTAATACCAAGTTCTTTGCGTTTTTGAGATACTTCAGACTCAAGACAACGCAATAAATGGGCAATTTGACGGTCTGCATACCCCTTTTGTTTCGCTTCAAACAAAAGTGCTTCGGGCAAGTTTTCGAGGTGAAATTTCTCAATTTTGCGCTCGAGTTTAATCAGGTCCTCGATCTGCTTGAGAAACCAGATATCTATTTTTGTTTTTTCGACAATTGTTTTAAAAGGAATCCCTAGTTTGATGGCATCGTAAATATGGAAAAGACGATTCCAACTTGCGAATTCCAAGGAATGCAAGATTTCATTTTGATTGGTAAGCTCTTTACCGTCGGCACCAAGGCCATTTCGATTGATCTCTAAGGACTGACAAGCTTTTTGCAACGCTTCTTGGAAGCTGCGTCCGATACCCATGACCTCTCCGACGGACTTCATTTGCAAGCCAAGCTGGCGGTTGGTCCCTGGGAATTTATTGAAATTCCAACGTGGAATCTTGACAATAACGTAGTCTAAGGTTGGTTCGAATAATGCGGAAGTAGTTTTGGTAATCTGGTTACTGAGTTCGTTGAGGTGGTATCCGATGGCTAGTTTGGATGCAATTTTAGCAATTGGATAACCTGTTGCTTTGGAAGCCAACGCAGAAGAGCGCGAAACACGCGGGTTGATTTCGATGGCAATGATGTCTTCTTTGTCATCTGGGGAAACGGCAAATTGAACATTACAACCACCTGCAAAATTACCGATGGAACGCATCATGTTGATGGCCATGTCTCGCATTTTTTGAAAGGTGGTGTCTGAGAGGGTCATGGCCGGCGCTACCGTAATGGAATCTCCGGTGTGAATGCCCATTGGATCGAAGTTTTCTATAGAACAAATGATCACGACGTTGTCGTTGGCATCGCGCAGTAATTCGAGTTCATATTCTTTCCAACCCAATAGCGCTTTGTCGATCATGACCTCATGGATTGGAGAAAGTTGTAAGCCGCGCTCTAATAAATTATCGAATTCTTTAGGCTCGTGTAGTATACTAGCTCCTGAACCCCCGAGGGTATAGGACGGGCGAATACAAAGTGGAAAACCAAATTCTTGAGCGATTTCCTTTCCTTCTAAAAATGATTTAGCCGTTTTTTGTGGTGCCATTGGCACGCCAATTTGGATCATGAGGTCGCGGAATGCCTCACGGTTTTCAGTGATTTCGATGGCTTTGATATCGACACCGATAATGCGTACGTCGTATTTTTCCCAAATTCCCATTTCGTCGCACTGAATACATAAATTCAATGCGGTTTGACCGCCCATGGTTGGCAAAACGGCATCAATTTGGTGCTTTTCTAAGATCTGAATAATGCTTTCTGGTTCTAGAGGCTGAAGATAGACGTTGTCTGCAACCACTTTGTCGGTCATGATGGTTGCCGGGTTTGAGTTGATGAGCGTCACCTCAATTCCTTCTTCGCGCAGCGAGCGTGCTGCTTGGGAACCTGAGTAGTCGAATTCACAGGCTTGACCAATGACGATAGGACCACTACCAATAATGAGAACGGATTTGAT
This sequence comes from uncultured Lishizhenia sp., assembly GCA_964540625.1. GTDB lineage: Bacteria > Bacteroidota > Bacteroidia > Flavobacteriales_D > Crocinitomicaceae > UBA952. The sequence goes on from CAZINO010000001.1 coordinate 17,972, forward strand.
CGAGAGATCTTTTGGCATAGGAGCTTCAATTTACAAGTTTCTTTGAAGCGAAACCTTCGCTGCAAATTGAGCACAAATTTAAGTTAAATTCGGTCGAGAGCGCCATTTTTTGGAGATTGTTTTTGAACAAATCGCGGCCAAAATGTTAATAGAAGCGATTAAGCGCTGTGTTTAGAGATAAATTGCAGCGCAAGATCGTTGAAGGTTTCTGCTTGTTCAAAATTAACGACGTGCCCGCATTGTGGTACGACGCTTAATTCAGAGGCATAATCTTGATGGATCAATAAACGGACCGGATTGAGAAACATATGGTCTTGTTCGCCCATCACATACAGAGTAGGAATGGTTTCGGGCGCGGCATTGATGTTTGTCAGGTAAGCGGTTAACCTTGCTGTAAGTTTAAACCAACGCTGGAATTCTTTGTCAACAATTTTCTTAGCCTCATTGACAAAGAGGTGGCGAGAGGCCTTGTGATTTGCGCGAGGCATCATGATGCGTGCCATTAGTTTGTACAATGACATTTGGGGCAAAATACTGTATAGAATTCTACCCGCCCTTAGGATAAGTCTAGAACGAATGTTGAGCTTGGTTACCGCCCCCGCAAAGATCATGCTTTTGACTAAATCTGGTCTTTGGGCCCTGAGTGCTTTAATAACTATTGAACCCAAGGAGACGCCAACAAAATGCGCTTTACGAATGCCTTTTTGATCGAGTAATTCAATGACGTCCGAGGCAATAAGTTCGAAGGAATAATTTTTGGTTTGAGAGCGATCTAGTTTTTGACTTTTGCCGTGCCCTCGCAAATCTAGGACGAGGACATTGTGCTTTTCACAAAAATCTTTAAGCTGTTTGTGCCATATGGACGAGCTGCCTCCTGCCCCATGCACAAAAACAACCCATTCGGTGTTTTCTCGGTGAATAAAGGACTTGGAATAGAGCATTGGCAAATATAAAAAAAACACCCGTCGAGAGGACGGGTGTTTAGTAATTATTGAAAGAAACTGTTCTTTATTTGTCTTTCACTTCTTCGAAGTCGACATCGGTGACTTCGTCTTGTGGTGAACCCGCTGCTTGCTCTGCTCCAGCCTCAGCACCGCCACCTTGGGCATTTGCTGCGTTGTACATGTCCTGAGAAGCGGCACTAAATACTTCGTTTAATTTGTCCATTGCTGGCTGAAGATTGGCCATATTTTTGGCATCAAACTCTGTTTTAAGTGCGGCCAAGGCATCTTCGATTGGCTGTTTTTTATCGGCAGGGATTTTGTCGCCGTATTCTTTGAGTTGACGCTCTGTTTGGAAGATCAATGAATCAGCTTTATTGACTAACTCGGCTTCTTCGCGACGCTTGTTATCGGCCTCTGCATTGGCTTCTGCCTCAGCTTTCATGCGTTGGATTTCTTCATCAGATAAACCACTTGAAGCCTCAATTTTGATTGATTGCTGCTTGCCAGTTCCTTTATCTTTAGCAGAAATGTTCATGATTCCGTTGGCATCGATATCGAAAGTCACCTCAATTTGCGGTACACCGCGCTGTGCAGGTGGAATGTCGGTTAACTGAAAACGACCAAGTGTTTTGTTGTCGTTGGCCATGGCGCGTTCACCTTGCAATACATGGATTTCAACTGATGGCTGGTTGTCGGCAGCCGTTGAGAACACCTCAGATTTCTTAGTTGGAATCGTGGTATTGGCGTCAATAAGTTTGGTGAAGACGCCACCCATAGTTTCGATACCAAGTGAGAGAGGAATGACATCCAAAAGCAATACATCTTTGACTTCTCCGGTAAGTACGCCACCTTGAATAGCTGCACCAACGGCAACAACTTCATCTGGATTTACACCTTTTGAAGGTGCTTTTCCAAAGAAACGCTCAACGGCTTCTTGGATCACAGGAATTCGGGTTGAACCACCAACAAGGATAACCTCATCGATGTCTGAAGGCTGAAGACCTGCATTTTGAAGTGCAGAGCGGCAAGGCGCAATGGTGCGTTCAACAATACTCGAGATGAGCTGCTCAAACTTGGCGCGTTGTAAGGTGCGCACAAGGTGCTTTGGAATGCCATTTACTGGCATAATGTATGGCAAGTTGATCTCGGTTGTAGTTGTAGACGACAACTCGATTTTTGCTTTTTCAGCGGCTTCTTTTAGACGTTGTAGTGCCATTGGGTCTTGACGAAGATCAAGGCCTTCTTCGGCTTTGAACTCTTCTGCCAACCAGGTGATGATGGCTTCATCGACGTCGTCTCCACCAAGGTGGGTATCACCGTCGGTAGATAAAACTTCAAATACGCCGTCTCCTAATTCGAGAACAGAAACGTCGTGGGTACCACCCCCAAAGTCAAAAACAACGATTTTTTGATCTACACCTTTTTTGTCAAGTCCATAGGCAAGCGCCGCAGCTGTAGGTTCGTTGATGATGCGCTTAATGGTAAGACCTGCTATTTCACCGGCTTCTTTGGTTGCCTGGCGCTGTGCGTCATTAAAATATGCCGGAACTGTTACAACTGCTTCTGTAACCTCTTGTCCGAGGTAATCTTCTGCTGTCTTCTTCATTTTTTGAAGAATCATGGCAGAAATTTCTTGTGGAGAGTAAAGGCGGTCGTCGATCTGAACACGCGGTGTGTTGTTGTCTCCTTTTACGACTGCATATGGCATACGTGAAACTTCTTTGGCAGACTCGTCAAAGCTAGAGCCCATGAAGCGCTTAATTGATGAAATGGTCTTGGTTGGATTGGTGATCGCTTGTCTTTTGGCAGGATCGCCAACTTTGCGCTCGCCACCTTCTACGAATGCAACAACTGAAGGCGTGGTTCGCTTTCCTTCTGCATTGGCAATAACTACTGGCTCATTGCCTTCCATGACCGAAACACATGAGTTTGTGGTTCCGAGGTCGATTCCGATTATTTTTCCCATTTGAATTTAAATTTTGATGTTTCTCGAAGGTCAATGATTGTGCCAGCTCAAAAAAACACAACTTTCCTGACATTTTGAGTAAGTCAAGCACTGAACAAATGTCTTTTTGTCAGTATTGCTGACATAAGTAACAAATGTTACGCATGAATGCCTCAAAAGCGCGTAACTTTGGTTTATGATTTTAGGAAAAGGAACAAAAATGTATAGCATTGCCAAAATCAAATGTCCGCAATGCCACGAAGGTCAGTTTTTAGTATCGCACCCCTACGACCTCAAAAATCTTGGTGATGTCCGAACCGAATGCAATGTCTGTCAGCTAAAATACGAGCGTGAGCCTGGCTTTTTTTATGGCGCCATGTACGTTTCGTATGCATTAGGCGTCGCGCTTTTTGTCACCATTTGGACTTCATGTAATTTGTGGTTTCCTTGGCTCTCAGCCTGGAGTCAAATCGGGCTAGTTGTGTTTTTTACAATTGTGCTGTCGCCTTATCTTTTTGCACTTTCAAAAATCATTTGGGCCAATTTCTTCATTACTTTCGACCCCAATGCAAGCCAAAGAAAGTAAATTAAAAATGCTCCAAGACCATTTAGGTTATGTTTTGGAGGACGCCTTACTTAATGAAATGGCAGCAGTTGCCAAATTAAGGGAGACGGCAACAGACGAAATCATTGTCCACGTTGGAGATCACCTTCAAATGATTCCAATCGTTATAGAAGGTTCGATTAAAATTTCCCGGGAAAAGGAAGATGGCGAAGAAATACTCTTGTATTACATCGAAGGCGGTGATACCTGCGCGATGTCTTTGCAATGCTGCACACGTAAAATCGATTCTCAAATCAAGGCCACCTCTATGGAGCCTTCACTCTTATTGATGTTTCCGAGCGAATACATGGAGCGTTGGTTAGATCAATACAAAACGTGGAGACAATTCATCATGGATAGCTACCACACCCGCATGCTCGAATTGATGGAGTCTATTGATGCCATTGCTTTTATGAACCTAGATCAGCGCTTGCTCAAATATCTATCGGACCAAGCAAAAATTCTAGGAAGTCTCGAAATTCACCTCACGCACCAGCAAGTTGCCGACGATTTACACTCCTCTAGAGTCGTTATTTCAAGGCTGCTCAAGCAACTAGAGACCAAAGGCGAAATCAAATTGGCGCGCAACAAAATTATCCTTCGCAATTTTTAAACTTTTCTAATAATAATTTGTTAACTTGTGGCTCATTAACCACAAAAACAAGCTATTATGAAAAAAACTTTACACTTCTTGTATGCGCTCATTGCGCTTACGGTGGGGTGGCAGGCCAATGCACAGGGTCTAACTTGTGCCACTGCTTTGCCAGTAACCCCCGGAACTTTTACGGCCACTACTTTGGTAGGCACGCCATCCACACCAGGATTAAACGGTAATGGTGCTCCTCTGACAGCTGGTTGGTACGCATTCACACCTACATCAAACGGCATACTCAATATCAACTCTTGTGGAGGTGGTGCAGATACCCGACTTTGGATTTGGTCTGGAAGCTGTGCGACCCTAGCTCCAGTGGCAAACAATGACGACTTTGCAGGTTGTATTTCAACAGGCACCACTGCCTATGCATCCAAAATTGAAAATGTCATTTTAATGGCCGGCACCACCTACTATTTTGAATGGGACAACCAATGGGAGGCAACTGGTTTTACTTGGAGCTTTACATTTGCGGCACTTCCGGCCAACAACGATGCCGGAATTACTTTTGTAACCAATAGAAACACGCGTATTCCGATTACACAAGCAAGTTATGGAATTCCACTAGGTGCAACTGTTAAAAATTTCAGTGGTGCTTCACTCACAAATGTGGTATTAACAACAGAAATATACGAATTACCCAATACCACTACCCCTATTCAGACCTATGCAAGTACGCCAGTAACCCTTGGGATTGGTGCTGAACAAGTACTTACTTCCGGAACATGGGCGCCAGTCTTAACCTCGTCTAAGTCTTATTTGATTAAATATATCAAGACCCAGACCCAAATTGATGGCGTAACCAGCAATGACCAAACAACCCAAAACCTAACCCTAGACTACAATTACACTGCCCGCGACAACAACGTATTCCAAGTCGCATACAACTGGTCTTCTACCTTAGAATATACCCAAGGTGTTGTACATACTGTTTACGGAGCCGATAACATGACTGGCGCTGCTTACTACATTCAATCATCCTCAACCACGCAGGTTTATAACGTTCAGGTTTTTCAGGTAACAAACGGTGTTGTAGGCACTACACCACTTTACACCTCTGCCAATATCACCGCAAATGGTGCAGGCTGGAAATACCATACTTTTCCTACACCTATTCCAGTAACCGCAGGAGAGTACCTCATCGCTATCAAGAAAACAGGAACAACATCGTTTCCTGTTGCTGCTGACCTTAACCTCTTTACCCCAGGTAAAAATTTGGTCAGAACGGGAGCCGCTGGCGCTTGGAACCCTGTTGAGGCCTACGGCGTTAGCCCTGCTTTCATGATCCGCCCGAAATTTGGTCCAGATCCATCTAACGAAATTGCCTTCTTGAACAACCGAAACCCAGGTGGAGAAAACACCAAAATTCATACGCGTCAATCCTTGACTGGTAATGACTTACAATTCTGGGCTCGGGCAATCAATAACGGTACAAGTACGGTAACCGGTGTCACCATGACTGTCACTGTGAAAGACCCTTCAAATGCTGTAGTTTATACCGCAACCAGTACCGCGCAAGACCTCACAGCAGGACAAATCGACACCTTCACAGTTGCCAACTTTAATGTAACTGCGCTCGGTGCTTACACTATTGACTATGTATTCAACAATACCGGTGACCAAATACCGCAGAACAACAGTAAAACAACCACCTTTACCCGAACTACAGGAGAAATGTCAAAAACGGTTGGAATTACCGGGTCTCTTGGCGTGAGTTCAACAAGTGCCCCAGGTGCTACCAACATTGAGTTTGGCAACAATTATACACTCACTCAGAACGACTTCCTTGATTCGGTCATGTTTGTTTTGAACCCGGGTACTCCTGTTGGATATGTAGCAAGTGTGAAAATTTATGGTACAACAGCCAATGCCACTGGTGTAATGGTACCAAATACAACCGCTATTGCGACTACAATTAACTACACAACAACGGCAGCAGACAACCTTAATGGTGCGGTAATTAAATTGCCAATTTCAACGGGTACGCTGAATATGGCGCCAGGGACTTATTACTTTGGTGTTTACCAAGCTGCAGTTGCAACGGGAAATATTCGTTTGGCAACTTCTACAGATTATGCCACTCCAAATACGGTATTCTACCGCTGGACAGGAAGTAATGGTGGCACTTACACCACTTCAGCTTACTCTTTTGTGGTGAATCCTATTTTCAAGTCATGTGTAGCCTACAACCAAACGGTAAGCACAACAGCGGCTTCATGCGGAGCGAATGACGGCGGTGCAAGCATAACCACAACTGGTGGTACAGGCACAGTCAATTTCTTGTGGTCAACCGGAGCGACAACCAACTCCATTTCTGGCGTAAGTGCAGGTCAGTACCCATGTATTTTAACAGATATCAATGGTTGTCCAGCAACTGTTAGTGTTATCGTGCCTAGCTTGTCTAACCTCACGGTAGCACCAACCACACAAAACATTACATGTGGCGGTCAAGCAACCGGCTCAATCGCGTTAGCGGCAAGTTCAGGTATAGAGCCTTACACTTACAACTGGGCCAATAACCAAGGTACTACAGCCTCACTATCTAACTTACCAGCTGGTACATACGAGTGTACTGTCACTGATGCAACGGGCTGTGTTGTCATCGTATCGAGCACACTTACAGAACTTTCAAATCTAACTGCTGTAGCGAATGGCACAGACGTGCTATGTAACAGCAGCCAAACCGGCAACTTAGAAATCAGCGCATCAAACGGTGTTAGCCCTTACACTTATCAATGGACCGGCACTAGCAATACAAGTACTTACGTCACTTCAGTGGGTCCAGGCACCTACACTTGCGTTGTAACTGATGGACTTGGCTGTACCGATACAGTTGTTACTGTTCTTGCCGTTAGCGATTTAGCAGCAAGCGCAAGCGCATCTAATCCGTTGTGTTATGGAACCAACACTGGTAGCGTGACGGTAGTCGCTACCGGAGGTACAGCACCTTACAGTTATGATTGGGCTGGATCTACGGCAAGCAGTACCGTTTTGTCTGGTCTTGCTGAAGGTAGTTACTCTGTTGTTGTTACAGATGCTTACGGTTGTACAACCTCTGCAGCAGCAACCGTTAGTGAGCCAGCAGCATGGTCTGTAAGTGCAGCTGTAACACCAGCTGTTTTCGGTACCGATGGTGCAATTGACCTCTCAGTAAGCGGTGCAACCGGACCTTACACCTACAGTTGGGACAACAACGCCACTACGCAGGATCTAAACAACATCGATGGCGGCACCTACGTGGTCACAATTACAGATTCATTGGGTTGTTCTTACACAGATTCAATTGTAGTTGCCTCAATTGTTGGCCTTGAAATAAGTGACCTCAATGCGGCTCAAGTATTCCCTAACCCAAGCACTGGTACTTTCTTTATTGCAAGCCCAGTTTTAGATGGGGCCGTACTTTACAACCAATTTGGTCAAAAAGTAAATATGGAACTACTCATTATCGGTGAAGGCAAATACCAAATCAACACCAATCAGCTTGCAAATGGCAGTTACCTCCTTGAATTACAAGGTAATAATGCTATTGTTCGCAAAGCGATCCAGATCATTCACTAAGCAATTGGTTCGATAACAAGTACAAAGACCCGGCGCATGCCGGGTCTTTTTTTTGTAAATTAGCCAAATGAGACTTTGCTCCTTTCTTCTTTTTTCATTTATCTTCTTCCACACTCAAGGGCAACTATTGCTCAATGAAGGCTGCAATAAAAATGCAACTGCTGCGCTCGATGAAAATGGCGACGCACCTGATTGGATAGAATTATACAATGCATCGCCATCGGCGATTAACTTAGCAAATTGGAAACTCGCCGATCAACTAAATGGTATTAATGCATGGGTGCTGCCAAGTATAAATTTAGCGCCAAATGCATTTTTACGCATTTTCTGTAGTGGCAAAGATCGCTATGCAAGCACTCCATTCACTTTAAGCAACACCACACCTAATTTTAATCCAGTCAGCGGCTGGAATACGCACGTTTTTAATCAAGCGTATAACTGGGATGGCAGCTCAAATATTATTGTCAACATCTGTTCTTATAATAACAGTGGTTACACCGAAAACTCTGTTTTTTACCAAACAGCAACGCCATTTGTATCTTGTGTTGCGAGCTTTGTGGATGGTTCGGCTGCCGCTTGTAGCAATAACATGGGCCAAACCTATTCTCAAAGACCCAATTTAAAAATTAACAATGCGATTATCGGCAACGGTACAATTACCAATTCCAATACAGATTACCCAGCCCCATATGGAAATTGGTATTGGGGCGCCCGTCATCAGATACTCATTTTAGCCTCCGAATTACAAGCCGCAGGTCTTGTAGCCGGGCCACTCAACTCCCTCGCTTTTCAGGTAGCCAGCACCAACAGCGAATTTTATGACTACATAGAAATTTCTTTAAATAGCACCTCTATTTCAAGTCTAGATGCGAGCTTTATTCCGCTGCAAGGCCAACAACTACACACCAATTTCAAACTCGACGGAACCGGAGAACATGTTTATTTATTTGATCCCAATAATCAAGTTCAAAGCCAACTTGAGATCAATAGCCCGCAGCCAAATATCTCTATTGGACATTACCCAAATGGCTCCGGTAACTTGACTTGGATGCAAGCCACTCCAGGGCTCTCAAATAATGGCACACAAATCTATTCCGATACCCTACCAAGACCTCAAATCAGTATCCAAAGTGGTATTTATGCTAACAATTTGAGTGTAACCATCACAAGTACAACCCCACCCAATATGGGAAAACTGGTTTACACACTTAACGGAGAAGATCCAACAATCAATTCTTCCACGTATATTGGCCCCATTAGCATTAGTTCGAATAAGGTCTTACGCGCTAAAATTTTTCCAATCGGAAACCCCAATATTTTGCCCAGTGAACAAGCCGTTGCCACCTATTTATTCAATATCGATCACACCACTCCTATATTGTTGGTCAATACACCGAACCAAAATTTATATGGCGCCTCCGGGATCTTTGATAACTGGTGGACAGATTGGGTCAGACCAGCCTATGCCATATTGTTGGACACAGGCGCAACGCATCCGTTATTGCATCAGAGCAAAACCGCAATACGCATGGATGGTGGCGCAGGCGGAAGCCGCTCGCATCCGCAGCATTCTTTTCGTCTGAGTTGGGCACATGGAACGTTTGGCGAACAAGCTGTAAACTTAGGCGTGCTTCCGGACCGGCCAAACCGCTTCAAATACAGCGAATTTTACCTCAGGAATGGCTCCAATCAGTACCTCACGCTTCCCTACAAAGACGCGTGTCAGGTTCGAATGATGAGCGAAGGCTCCGCAAATTATTACTCGAGTTATCGTCCGGTAAGTGTTTATATCAATGGCAGTTATTTCGGTCTTTACGAATTGCGTGAAAAATTCAATCAAGAGTATTTTGAACAACATGACAATGCCACCCGTGATTCCATTGAATTGTTGTCATTAAGTTATTGGTACAACCTCATACTTAGGGCGGTCGAAGGAGATGTCGATCATTTTTGGTCAGATTACAGTTCGTTCAATGACCTCAACCCTGACGCTCCTACCTATTGGCAAGAAGCTGACCAATTCTTTGACTTGAAACATTACACAGACTATATTATCGCAGAATCATGGATGGGCAATGTCGATTGGCCTGGTAATAACATCAAGATTTACCGCTCCGATGCGACACAAAACCGCTGGCGCTTCGCATTAATTGATTTGGAATTATCCATGCAGCCCAACGGTTGGACCAACTGTACAGACAACCATATTGCCTACATGATGGGGCAATCTGAAGACAATCCTTACATCAATATTTGGAAGCAAAGTATTCAAAATTTGGCCTACCGCAATTACTTTATCAATCGTTTTGCAGACCAAATGAATACAAGCTACAAACAAGAGCAATTGTTGGCAACTGAACAACGTTTTTATGAGTCTATGTTGCCCGAAATGCCTTTGCAATTTGCGCGTTGGGGTGATCCTAATGACATTCCAGGTCAAATGACCGCTTTTGAGGCCAATCACGAACAATTTCAACAACAACTGTTGTGTCGTTCTACATTTGTTTTCAATCAGTTGCGTTTGCAATTTAACCTCACCAAAAAAGTTCAAGTTACACTTGCAGTTGAGCCAGAAGACGCTGGAGAAATTCACCTCAATACCATTCAACCAAGCGCTTATCCTTGGACCGGAACCTATTTTGATGGTGTTCCTATAGAAATGCAACCCATTGCGAAACCTGGTTATGAATTTTCACATTGGTTACCAGGGGCAAATATTGTCGATACGCTTATGGATAGCCTTACGGTTAATGTCAGTCAGAATACACAAACTTTTACAGCGGTGTTCAAAGCGATTCCATTACCACCAGATGGTCCAACCATTCATTTTAGCCTACAACCCAACCCAAGTAATGGCCTATTTACACTCATCAGTGACAACAAAACCATTGCCAAAGATTGCCGTTATCTCATTTATGACTTGCAAGGCAGAATGCTCTTTAAAGGCAGCGTATCAGAGACGAACAGTACCGAACTTGATCTCTCGGCCCAAAGCCCTGGTATTTATTGGATCAGTATCTATAGAGGCAATGAAAAATTGCAACACTTGAAAATGCTCAAGTACTAACTAGTTGCTGAAGAAGCACTTAAAAATGCTGCAATCGCTTCATAAGCAAGCAAGTTTCCATCAGTGATTTCTTTTCGTAAGGCGTGGCATTTCTCCTGATTGCTTGGGTTTGCAAAAAATTGCCGCTGCAAAAATTCATTGAGTAAATGCTCAAATAATTGCAATTCTTGTTCTTGTCTTTTTTGAGATAGAAGGCCGTTGGCAGTGAGCTGAACAAAAAATGCTTCTATTTGCTCCCATAAAGCTGGAAGGCCCATACCGGTAAGACCAGAGGCACATAAAACACGAGGTATCCAGTCGTCTGGACGCTGACCAAATACATGTATCGCGGCAGCATATTCGGTGCGCGCAGCTTTTGCGGCCGTTTCATTGGCACCATCGGCTTTGTTGATGACAATGAGGTCCGCAAGCTCCATTATTCCTCTTTTAATGCCTTGTAATTCATCGCCGGCGCCGGCTAACATGAGCAATAAAAAGAAATCGACCATTCCGTGAACGAGCGTTTCTGACTGGCCCACGCCTACCGTTTCAATTAATATGATGTCGTAGCCAGCGGCCTCACACAATGCAATGGCCTCTCTGGTATTTTTGGCAACTCCGCCGAGTGTGCGTCCGGCGGCTGTTGGTCGAATAAAAACATTTGGATGTTGCGAAAGACGCTCCATGCGGGTTTTGTCACCGAGAATGCTACCTCCTGTCCGAGAAGAGGATGGATCAATAGCCAATACAGCAACTTTGTGACCCGCCTCCACTAATAACAAGCCGAAATTTTCTATGAAAGTACTTTTTCCGACACCAGGTACACCAGTAATACCAATGCGCTTTGCTAATTTTTGGCTTACAGGTAAGGCTTGTAAAAGTTGTTGCGCTTGTTTTTGATCCGATAAGTTACTGCTTTCAATGAGCGTGATGGCTTGCCCGAGTGCGGTGCGTTCACCTTTCATTAAACCTGCAAGTAATGCACTTTCAGTGCGCTCCTCGCGCTGCTTCTTGCGTGCTGCAAGCCAACGGTCTATATGTGATTGATCAGGCTTCAAGTAGCGTCTGTAAGGCTTTAAAGGCTTTCGAAATATTGTGCTGGAGCTCCGGCAAGGTGGCCTCGAGCATATAACAAGGAGCCGTTATGATGCGGTTAGTGGTATCGATACAAATTTCATTGATATTACAATCTGTGGTTTGGACTCCTTTGAGTTGTAATCCGGCTTGAAAATCGGCTATGACATAAGGTGAAGCTGCTGATTTACTGCCAATAGTGAGTTGCTGTTGTATTGGCATCCCGTCAAAAGCCAAAGCAAGCAAAACTGGACTCACGCAGAGGGCAACAATTGGCTTACCTACATTGTACATATTTACAAGCAGCAATTTGACGTCTGCTCTTATACTTCCCTCTGGACCTTCAAAAGCCCAAGTCGAAAAATTTTTTGCACTTCCGAAACCTCCAGGAATTACCAGTGCGTCGAGGTCTGCGGGCACAACCGAAGAAATCTCTGTGATCTGACCTCTTGCAATACGGGCTGCCTCTTCTAACATATTTCGAGATTGCGCTTGTTCTTGCCCATTGAGGTGATTGACGACATGATGTTGTGGTGCGTCGATGCCAATACAAATGGGTTCATAACCTAGTCTTTGAATTTCCAGCAAGGTAAGCACGGCCTCATGAATTTCGGCTCCGTCAAAAACACCTGCTCCGGAGAGCAACACACCTATTTTCATTTGTATAAGTTTTAAACTAATTTACGATATAATTCTTCGTATAGCGGCAATACTTTTTCTAGACTAAATTGCGCAGCTGTTGCCAAGGCGCCTTGTTTAAAGCGTTGAAAGTTATTTGGATTTAGGATTTCAAGAACATCAGCGGCCATTTGTTCGGTGTCTCCAACATTGGAAAGCAAACCCGAAACACCGTGGTGATTCACTTCTGGAATACCGCCCGTATTGGAAGAAACAACCGGTACACCGACAGACATGGCCTCTAGTGCAGCCAAACCAAAACTTTCAGTTTCGGAGGGCAATATGAAAATATCTGCAATTTCAAGAACATGCGCAGTATCTCTTACTTTTCCGAGAAAAATGACGTCGTTACACAAATGAAGTTCTCGGCACAAACGCTCGCAAGCGTAGCGATCCGGACCATCGCCCACCAAAATAAGTTTACAATCTTTTTGAGCCCTAACCCGTGCAAAAATACGAATCACATCTTCGGTACGCTTTACAGGTCTAAAGTTGGAGATATGACAAAGAATGGCTTGGTCGTCGGTGGCATACTTACTTCGGATATAAGCCCGCTCCGGATCTTTTGGAGGCGTCGGGGGTACAAAGTTCGGTATGACTTGAATCGCTGAAGTGACTTTAAAATGAGCAAGTGTGTCTTGTTTGAGGCTTTCAGAGACAGTCGTAACGGCATTCGAATGATTGATGCAAAAAGTAATAACGGGCTCAAATGAAGGGTCTTTGCCAACTAAAGTAATGTCTGTACCGTGCAGTGTAGTCACGAAGGGAATTTGAATGCCCTCAGCGCGTAAAATTTGTTGGGCCATAAATGCTGCAGAGGCATGTGGAATGGCATAGTGTACATGGAGAATATCTAATTTTTCATATTTGACGACATCTACCATTTTACTCGCGAGTTGTGTTTCGTAGGGTTGAAAATCGAAAAGCGGATAATCGGTTATAGAGACTTCGTGATAGTAAATATTTTCACGAAAAGAACCTAGTCGAACAGGCTGAGAATAAGTGATAAAATGTACTTCGTGGCCTTTGTTTGCTAGTGCTTTACCGAGCTCTGTGGCTACCACACCACTTCCACCAAATGTGGGGTATAAGACAATGCCAATTTTCATTATTGTTGATCGATTGGAATAAAGAAAGTAATGCGATAAATGATAGGCAAAATGCGGACAACTTGGCCGTATTCGTTTTTAATTTTGAAATTGTAACTGCTTCTAAAAGGACTATTTGGTGCATTGATGACGTCGTAGAATAAAGCCGCATTTAAGCGGATTTTATCGGACAGTTTCAGGTAAAAACCGCCGCCTATCATCAAATTCGGCGACCATGGTTTCACAACTTCAAGTGGATTAACAAAACTAAAAGGACTTTTGAGGTATTGAAACTCAAGGCCCCCAAAAATGATTTCTTGGTAACGGTAATGTGCAAAGACACCACCGCCCCATGTGGTCATGTTACTTTGAACACCTAAGTTGTTTGACCAATTGCGCTGTAGTCGAAAAGAGGGGCCAACCAATAAATTCTCCGAAAGGCGCGCAGCGTATTTGAGTTCACCACCCACAGAACCACCTAAATTTGAAAATCCGACATAAGGCTCTAGTCCGATTTCTGCACCTTGATAAGCAAGCTGGGCTTGTATTTGGGAAAAGCCGAAGAGGCTAATGATAAATAAGAACTTGCGCATAAGCATTTTTTACAAAGATACGGGATTTGCAGCCACCGCGCTTCTTTGTATCTTTGCAAAAAAAAGGAATGAAGTTACTAGATGGCAAAGCAACTGCTGCACAAATTCAAGAAGAACTCAGACAAGCAGTTCAACAGCGCAAAACGGATGGTAAAAAAATACCACACCTCGCAGCCATTCTAGTTGGTAACGACGGCGGGTCGGTTTCTTATGTCACCGCTAAAGTCAAAGCTTGTGAGGCAATCGGATTTGAAAGTACGCTCATTCGCTACGACGAAACTGTCCCGGAAGACATCCTTTTAGAAAAAGTAGAAAGCCTGAACCAAGACCGCAGTATTGATGGATTTATTGTTCAGCTACCCCTGCCCAAACACATCGATGAACTGAAAGTCACACAAGCCATAGACCCGAAAAAAGATGTGGACGGTTTTCATCCGCGCAATATCGGCAACATGATACTAAACCTTCCCGGATTTTTGCCTGCGACGCCCGCAGGTATTCTGGAACTCATCAGACGCAATGATATTCCGACAGAAGGTAAAAATTGTGTGATCATCGGGCGCAGCAATATCGTAGGCACCCCGCTTTCGATCATGCTTGGGCGCAACAGCAACCCCGGAAACTGCACTGTCACGCTTGCGCATTCCAAAACACGTAATTTAAAAGCACTCTGTAAAGATGCCGATATCATCATTGCTGCTATTGGTAAACCCAACTTTGTGACTGCCGATATGGTCAAAGACGGTGTGGTCATTATTGATGTGGGCACCACACGCGTAGATGACGCCTCTAGAGAACGCGGCTGGCGTTTGGTCGGGGACGTCAAATTTGATGAAGTCGCACCAAAATGCAGTTTTATATCACCCGTTCCGGGCGGTGTAGGCCCCATGACCATTGCTTCGCTCATGATGAACACGCTCAAAGCAATGGAACTTAAAGCGAAATAACGCATGCAAACTTTCCAGATCAACGGCCCATATATTGAACTCATTGGTTTACTAAAGGCGCTTGGTATTGCCGAAACGGGTGGCCATGCCAAAGCTATTGTGGACGACGGCTTTGTGCTCCGAAACGGTCAACCAGAACTGCGCAAGCGCGCCAAATTGGTGAGTGGAGACCTCATCGAATTAGCTGATTTAAAAATCCGCTTGGTCTAAAATTGTTTCGCCAAAAAAGTAAGCAACCAAGTTATTTAATGGCCCTAAAATCTTGTCCTGACTTGATGCGTAGTACCGTCTGGTAAATCAGGCGAATACAATTTTCAACATCATCTTTTTGCACCATTTCTACGGTGGTGTGCATGTAGCGCAAAGGCAAAGAAATGAGCGCCGAACTAACACCCTCATTGGAATAAGCAAATGCATCGGTATCGGTACCCGTTGACCGAGAAACCGCTGCGCGCTGAAACGGAATTTTTTCGGCTGCTGCCGTATCGATGATAAAACGCAACAAATTATTTTGGACCGCCGGGCCGTAGGTAAGTACGGGGCCTTTTCCACTTTGTTGGTCCCCATTTTCTATTTTATCGACCATTGGGGTTGCGGTGTCATGACAAACATCGGTAATGATGGCCAAATCTGGCTTGATACGATGTGCCATCATTTCTGCGCCGCGCAGCCCGATTTCTTCTTGAACGGAATTCACTACGTATAGTGTGAAGGGTAATTTTTTCTTTTGTTCAGCCAGTAAACGAGCTACCTCTGCTATCATAAAGCCACCTACCCGATTATCCAGTGCGCGTCCAACATATTTATTCTTGTTGAGTATCATGAATTCATCCTCAAAAGTAGCCACACAACCTACATGTACACCAAGTGCCTCTACTTCTTCTTTGGAACTACAACCGCAATCCAAGAAAATATTCTTCATGCTAGGGGTTTCTTCTTTTTGCTGACGCATGTGAATGGCTGGCCAACCGAATACGGCCTTTACCAGGCCTTTATCGGTGTGAATATTCACGCGCTTTGAAGGCGCAATCATGTGATCTGAACCGCCATTGCGTCGCAAATAAATAAAACCGTCTTTGGTGATGTAATGAACAAACCAAGAAATCTCATCTGCATGCGCTTCGATGACCACCTTGTATGCTTGCCCTGGATTGATAACTGCTGCAACAGATCCGTAGGCATCTGTGATATAATCATCGATGTAGGGCCGAATATAATCTAGCCACATTTGTTGACCTGAGGTTTCAAAACCGGTTGGACTTGCGTTGTTGAGGTAAGCCTCTAAAAATTTTTCAGATTTGTTAGTGATGATTT
The DNA here is from genome assembly GCA_964540625.1 of uncultured Lishizhenia sp. Classification (GTDB taxonomy): domain Bacteria; phylum Bacteroidota; class Bacteroidia; order Flavobacteriales_D; family Crocinitomicaceae; genus UBA952. The sequence goes on from CAZINO010000001.1 coordinate 34,415, forward strand.
TTTTCATGGTTAACGAATAAGCGTGATGTTTCCTTTAATGATATTTTGAAGACCGCCGACACACGTTGCTTGCAAATAATAGTCGTAGACATCGGGGTCTAAAAGTTTGCCACGGTAAGTGCCGTCCCAACCCTCAGCTAAAGAAGTGGTTTCCCAGACAAGCTCTCCCCAACGGTCATAGACACGAAAAACAAAAGATTCGATAAATGGACCGCGGACGTATAATTTGTCGTTCTGACCGTCTTTATTTGGTGAAAACGCATTGGGTACAAATACGAAAGGCGCACCACAAATGCTATCATAGACCTTAATCAAAACAGTATCTGAACCCGTGCAAAAACCGTCGCTAACGGTGAGCGTATAGGTTGTCGTTTCTTCTATGGTTGCTTGCGGATTCGAAACTTGTGGATTCGACAAGCCATTCGCCGGTGTCCAAGAATAGGTAAAATTACCCACGGGTATACCCGTTAATTGCGAACTCTCATTAGGTAAAATGATGGTGGGATCTGCACTCGCCGTTACCAAAAGCGGGTTGAGTGCTGAAACATTGATGAAAATTGAATCTTGGAGGGTGCAATTTTGATTGGTAAGCACCGTGACATTCATGAGTTGCCCCGAACTAACAGCAACGCTAACGGTGGGTAAATTGTTGGGCCCAATGACATTTGCTGGCGGCGTCCACAAAATACTTTGCGCGTTTACAGCCCCGGCTAAGCTGAGCTCAAATGGTGCCTGAGCGCAAACCAAATTGGGTCCAATAATCGAAAATGAATCCGATAACACCTGGACTTGAATACTGTCAGTGCTTACACAATAGCCGTTGGAAATCTGAAGATAATACCATCCAGATTGCGGGTCAACGAATGTCAATTCCGGGCTATTAATGGAATTCAAGGTGTCGTTAAATTGATTGGTACTCGACCAAATATATTGTGTTGGACTGCCGGTAATAGCCGGAATAATTGTCGTGTCAATTGAGGTACAAAGTGTGAATAAATCGGGGAGCACCACACCCAGCGCCGGACCAACCGTGATTTGAATGCTTTGTTGGTCCGTGCCTAAACAAACAGAATCGGTGATGGTCAAAGAAAGCGTGTAGGTACCCGGTTGGGTATACGTAATGCTCGGTTCGAATTGGTTGCTATCTAGCTGTCCGTTGCCGAAATCCCATAAGAATTGGCTTGAGAAGGTTGAGTTGTTGTTGATGTCAATAGTAAACGGCGCACAACCAAGCGTATCGGCAATTGAAAAGGTGGCGTTCAGCGGCACGTCGAACTGGACAAAAACCGAATCAATGGCACTGCAAAATCCGTTGCTGGCTTGGCAAAAATACCAGCCACCTTGGGTCACCACAATACTGGATTGCTGCGGCGCGTTGATTGGATTACTGAGGTCGTTTTGTGTGGACCATATGTACTGACTAGCGGTGCCTTGTGTGTTGGCATTTAAAATAAATGGTGCTGAACTACACAAATTGATGGTGTCGGCAAGATTGAGTTGAATGGAATCGAGCACGAGAATTTGGATCTGAGCCGTATCGGTGAGTAAACAAACGCTGTCGGTAACGTATAACAAGACCTCATAAGTACCTGGCGAATCGTAAATAACGGTCGGATTGAAAACAATACTGGTGGTATCACCATTGCCAAAATCCCAGAGATAGGCATCTCCTTGGGTTGAGGTATTTTGGAACGTAACGCTGAGGTCTTCGCAACCTTGGACATTGGAGCTTGTAAATTGAGCACTCGGAATCAGTTGAAAATCGAATTTAAAGACCAAGTTATTGCAATTGCTGCTGTTGTTCGTGTTGGACCATGCACCTTGCGAGGTAGGAAAATCGGAATGTCCGCCACAACCACCACACACAGACTGATAAACTACCCCGTTTTTATCAAAACGCGAGGTGCCGCCATCGACATGTTCTTGTGCAATAGCACCACCTAGATAACTTGCATAGAGCAAGCCACCAAAATTGGCTTGCAACACCATGAGGTAAAAATCGAAGCCTGAAGTAGTCGACTGAAAAGCATTAGGAGATATTGGCATGCCACTGAGCGGCGTGGATTGTAAAATATTGGCACCCCAACCAGAAATGTAAATATTACCACAGATATCAACGAGGAATGCAGCAGGTGAAATATTGATTTGGCTGGCACCATTGCCAATAACGGTGGAGGCTAAATTAGTGGTAAGAGCTGCATTGAGTTTCAAGACAAATTGACTACTGCCAGGGTTGCTGTAAGCGGCGTTATTCACGACAAAACCTCCGGCATTGGCTTGACCCAACAGAAATACATTGTTGTTGCGGTCTATTTCGACAAAAAAGACTTGATCGTAATTGGGAGTCCCGACATAACTTGCTTTTTGAATGTTGGTGCCTTGTGCATTGAGTTTAACGACAAAACCGTCTGTTTTACCACCGTTGTAATTACTTTGATAAGCGGCGGTGGTTCCAGCTAAATTATTGGACCCTGTGGCGCCTGCAAATACGATTGCCCCTAGTGTATCGACCTTGACCGAATAGGCGGCGTCGTCCTTATTTCCGCCATAGTATGAAGCAAATTGGAATGCAGAGAAACTCGGATTCAATTGAAAGATAACGGCATCTTGGCCGGTACCTTTAGTTGCTTGAAACGGATTTTGCGTGGGGAAATTGGTTGACCTGCTGCAACTGGCTACAAGCACCGAACCATTTGCATTTAAGTATATTTCACCTCTAAATTGGTCTCCATAATTGGTGGTAAGGGAGTCATAAGCCGCGACATTATTGTATGGCAAACCTAAAGTTCTGTAATTCACGCCGTCGTTGGCACTTCCGCCGACGTAGGTCGAGGCCAATAAATTTTGACCATTCGCACTTAATTTAGTTACAAAAAGATCTGTGCCTTGGGTGCCAAAGTAAACCCCATTGAAATAAAAGTTAGCGTTGGGCGTTCCGCCGGCATGATTGCTTTGCAGGGCCCCGGCTGTGGTCGGGAAGTCGGTACTCGAGGTGGCGCCGAATAGGTAAATATTGTTGAGCGAATCACAAATGAGACTGTGTGCGGTTTCGGTTCCTTGGTTGTTGTCGCCGCCACCTAAAAAACCCGACCACAGCATGGTGCTGCCATCTGGGGCATAGCGCGTTACGAAAACATCTGTAATGCCGTATGCGCCAGCCAATGAAGTAAAATTGGAGGTGATATCAAAACTTGCGAGGCTCGGCAACGGAAAATTGTTACCGTAAACCATTCCGGCTGCGTAGGCTGATCCGTCGTAGCCATAAGTAGCGGTCATGCCGAAGTTGTCTGAGTTAGCGCCATTGTAGGTAGCAAAAACAAGTACGGGATCTATAAAAAGCGGAAGGCCTGCATTATAAGCGCCGAGTTCATAGGTGTACACACCTGGTGCGACGTTGATGTAATTGCAAGGAATGAGCTTTTTGACACCATTGACCACCTGGTAAGCCACCGGCCGCTCCTCTACAACCTCACCAATTGGCGTACGTAGACGGATAGCGCCATTTTTGAGTTGAATATCAGTTGTTCCTTGATATTGCCATTGTACCAAAGACGGATCTGCACCAGCAGCCAACTCAAAAGTGTATTTAAAATGTCCTTGGCTTGCCACCCAATGCAAATTGGTTTTTGGGTAATATTCTTTGTACACAACCTCTTGGAAAGCACTTACATTCTGAGCCCATTTTTTTTGATCCTTTCCTTGAAAAAAATGATAGGTATGTGCTTTGGGCAACATTCCTTCAGCAAGCGCCTGTTGATTGGCGCCAATAAACTGCTGGCCTAAAAAATAACTTGGCACTTGGGGATTATCTAGGACTTTTTGTTGGTGATGGGCCTGCTCTAAGGCAGAAAAATCAGTAAGCTGGTAAAGTAGACGGTCTTGACCCATCCAAATTTTAGCGGCGCCGTCTTTGGCCATAAACTGGATATCTGCTGGCCATTGACCTTTATTTTGAACAAATTCTTGCCCTTGAAACTGCGCATACCCGTTTTGGTTCAGTAGCAAACCAAAAATGCAAGCAAATAAAAAGCGATACCACCTCGACTTCATCCTCGCTAAGTTAAGCATTTCGACTAATTTTGTAAGAAGCAATTTGACATGACAACAACTCCCAATAAAATCTGTTCCCTTTTTAATATCCAATATCCGTTAATTCAAGGTGGAATGATCTGGTGTGCAGGTTGGGAACTCGCGGCGGCGGTTTCCAATGCAGGCGGACTTGGTCTACTAGGCGCCGGCTCTATGTACCCAGAGGTACTCGATGCACAAATTCAAAAATGCAAAGCTGCCACTGCCAAACCTTTTGGCGTGAATCTTCCGCTTCTTTACCCAAACATTGAAGCGCATATACAAACAATCATCAAACACAAAGTGCCCATCGTTTTTACGAGTGCTGGAAACCCAAAAATTTGGACAGAAACACTTCAGAAAGAAGGCATTAAGGTTGTGCATGTGGTGTCTAGTGTCAAATTTGCCCTCAAAGCCCAAGCGGCCGGCGTAGATGCCATTGTTGCCGAAGGCTTTGAAGCAGGTGGACACAACGGTCGCGATGAAACCACAACACTCTGCCTGATTCCGATGGTGCGCAAAGCCATTTCTATTCCGCTCATTGCCGCTGGCGGCATCGGCGATGGCCGCGCCATGCTGGCCGTCATGAATCTCGGCGCCGATGGCGCCCAAGTTGGCAGCCGTTTTGTAGCCTCTTTGGAATCAAGTGCGCACCCACAATTCAAGCAAGCCGTCATCGATAGCCAAGAAGGCGATACACTGCTGACCCTCAAAGAACTTACGCCGGTCAGGTTGCTTAAAAACCCATTTTTTGAACAAGTTCAGGCTGCCTACCAGAATGGGGCCAGCCCTGAGGAGCTGGCCACATTACTCGGCCGCGGTCGAGCCAAAAAAGGTATGTTCGAAGGTGATCTCGAAGCCGGAGAACTTGAAATCGGGCAAATTGCCGGTAATTTCGATGCCATTTTGCCTGCAGCCGAAATTGTCCGAGGGTTCATTACAGATTTCAATACGGCAATCAGCACACAATCCCCATTTACCCTATGATCCATTTCGAACGCTTTACGCTGGCCAATGGCTTGCGCGTTTTGTTTCACAAAGAACCTTCCACACCAATGGCAGTGGTCAATGTCTTGTACGACGTCGGGGCGCGCGACGAAAATCCGAATCAAACAGGTTTTGCGCATTTGTTTGAGCACCTCATGTTTGGAGGCTCTAAGCATATTCCGGACTTCGATGCACCATTGCAAGCCGCAGGTGGCCAGAGCAATGCATTTACCTCCAACGACATCACTAACTACTACGATGTTTTGCCCGCACACAACCTCGATACCGCCTTGTGGCTTGAGTCTGACCGCATGTTGTCTTTGGCTTTTACACCCAAAAGTCTCGAAGTTCAACGCCAAGTCGTTATCGAGGAATTCAAGCAGCGCTACCTCAACCAACCTTACGGCGATGCCTGGTTGCATTTGCGTCCGCTCGCTTACCGAAAGCACCCCTATCGCTGGGCCACTATTGGTAAAAATATTCAGCATATCGAAACGGCTACCATGGACGACGTCCGTGCTTTTTTTCAAAAACACTATCACCCTGGAAACGCTATCCTATGTATAGTTGGTAATTTCGAATTGGATTTCATACAACAAAAAGTACAACACTATTTCGGGTCTATTCCGGGCAGCACCAAAGCGACACGAAACCTACCAAAAGAACCTCAACAAAAGCAATTTAGAAAGAAAAAAATAAGTCGAAACGTGCCCTCAGGTGCGTTTTACTATGCTTTTCCAATGGGCGGCAGAATGGATGCGTCTTACTATTTAGCCGATTTACTCTCCGATCATATCGGCAACGAAAAAACAGGACTTCTGTATACCGAGCTGCAGCGCAAAAAAAAGCTCGTTTCGGAAATAACAGCCTACATAACGGGGTCTCTGGACAACGGACTTTTGGTACTGACCGGCAAACTCAACCCCGGTCGTACTTTTGAGCAACTCGATGCCGCGCTTTGGCAAACCTTGGACAAATATACCTCGCGACCCATTTCCAAGTCTGCACTCAAAGAATTGTTACTCAAAATGCAGACCGCCAAAGCTTTTCAAGATCAAGGCTTGCTGAACCGCGCCATGAATCTATGCTTTTTCGAATTACTCGGAGATGCCAATTTACTCAACCAAGAACCTGAATATTATCAACAGGTCAAGCCAATTGAACTCCAACAATTTGCCAAAGCAATTTTTAGTAAAAACCACTGCTCCTTGCTGCAAATTCAAGCCAAATGAAAATGAGAAATTCGAATGCACAAACAGCGCTTGATCGCACCATTGCACCACCATTGCTACCAATCGAACACATTCTTTTTATTGCGCCAGAAAGCAACAGATTGTCAAATGGCGCAACACTACATTGGAGACACGGATTACAAAACCAAACCAGTAAAATCGAACTGCATTTTGCTGCGGGTTCGGCTCGCTTAGATCCATTGAGCGCAAGCCTTTGTGCCGGCCTTCTGATCAACGGCAGCAAAGGGAAAACCGCCAAACAAATTCAAAAAGCCCTCGATGCGGTTGGTGCCTATTACGACGTATCACTCGGGCAAGATAACTGCGTAGTGAGCTTGTATGCGCTCAATAGCCAATTGCTCAACGCATACAAAATATTTCATGCCAGCTTATTTGAGGCTGAATTTCCACAAAAAGAAATCAATCAATTGGTACATGAGCGCAAGCAAAAGTTTAAAATACAAGCGCAAAAAGTCAACTTTTTAGCGCAGCGCCTTTTTCAGCGTAATTTACTTTCTGGCTCGGTATATGCCCAACAAATTCAACTCGAAGATTTTGACCGTGCCGATCGTACTGCTATTCAGGCTTTTCATGGAAGCTATTATTTAAATGGACTACAAAAGGTATACTTAATTGGTGATTTCGATCAAAAAACAATGAGCGCGTTTATCGATTTACTCAATGAGTACCAACTATTTAAAGGAAACAAACTTCCTTTTACCTGGAATCCAAACCAAGGCGCAGTCCACCATGAGCAGTCGGGGGCTTTGCAAAGTGCGATTCGTATTGGCAGGCCCTTATTTAATAAAACACACCCTGATTTCATTGCATTTACTGTACTTAATACCATCCTCGGCGATTATTTTGGAAGCAGGCTCATGAGTAATATCCGCGAAGACAAAGGTTATACCTACGGCATAGGTTCACACATTGTAGAAAATCAGCAATTTGGTTATTTCGTTATTGGCACTGAGGTTGGTGTCGACACCAGAACCGCAACCTTTCGTGAAATACAATATGAAATGGAGCGCTTACAAACTGAACTTGTTTCTCAAGAAGAACTCGAATTAGTCAAAAGTTACTTGTTGGGGCAGTTGCTCAAAAGTGCAGATGGGCCCTACGCTATGCTCGATTTATTTGCAAACGTAGAAATACACGGCCTCGATCTACAATTTTACGAACAGTATATAGCAGAAGTGAAAGCGGTAAGTGCCCAAAAACTACAGGATTTAGCAGTCAAATACCTCAATTGGGACGACATGCTGATTATTTCTGCAGGATAGCAACCTTTACAGGCCTTTCGCCGTTATACTAAAAGTATAAAAACCGCGTTATTCAACGGATGCCAAGAGCTTTTATTGTCTTCTTTTTTCTCTTCCTGGCTTTTGTGAGCCATGCATCGCACGTGATGGGTGGTGAAATCACCTACAAGCACCTCGGCAACAATAATTATCAATTTGAATTGGTTTTTTACCGCGACTGCAACGGTGCTGATGTCAATGCCGTTTCAGAAACGCTGCGTGTCTGGAATCATCCGAGCCTAAGCACCATTCCTGTTTTGTTTGTGCAAAGACAAGATTTATCGCCAAGTTGTACCCAAGTTCCTGGGGGTGCTGGCCCTTTACTTTGCGGAACCGGCAACAACGGAGGCAACGGCATTGGTGCCATCGAAAAAGTCATTTACCGCAGTGCGCCTGTTGCCCTCACTGGCGCTCCACCCGCTCAGGGCTGGGCATTTACCTACGAAAATTTCTCGAGAAGTGGGGCCCTTACCAACCTCAGCAATCCTTCGACTTACGGCATCACGCTTGTAGCCAAAATTTTCAATTTAAGCCAACCGGATAGCTCTCCTGTTTTCAATGAAGATCCCAATTTTGTCAGTTGTGCTGGACTACCTTATCAATACAACAGCGCGGTCAGCGACCCCAACCTCGACTCTCTACATTTTGAGTTTGGCATTCCCTACGATCATTTCCCAACCGGAGCCTTCAACCCGCCAAGCAATCCAGCGCCCATACCTTTTGTAAGTGGTTTTTCTTACCTCAGCCCCACGCCGGGCCCAGCCATCAATGCCAGCAACACCGCAGCTGTGCTCAACCCACTCAATGGCAACCTGACTTTTAATAGTTTCACTGTAGGGAATTATGCACTTAAAATTGTAGTCAAGGCCTATCGGGGCGGTTTGCTCATCTCAGAAACCGAACGAGAAATACAATTGGTGCTGCAACCTTGTAACAGCAGTAATTTCCCACCGGTAATTGCACCGCCATTTGCCGGCGGCACCTCTTACGAACTCACGGTCAATGCCGGTGACCTTGTCAATTTTGACCTGCTCATTACAGACCCCGATACACAAATCAACGGAAGCGCCCAAAACATTACCTTGGAAGGCAATTTACCCTGCGCTGTGGGCCCTTGTCCGTCTTTAAATGTCGGGCTTCCATTTACGGCATCCGGCCAGATCCAAACCCAGTTCACGTGGCAAACAACCTGTGACCACATCCTGGACGGACAAGGGCAAGCACAGGCACAAAAAACCTATCATTTTGTCTTCAAAGCCTCAGACGACGTCTGTCCGATTCCCCAAGTGCAATATGCCACAATTACCATTCATGTACTCAATACAGGCATTATTACCGCGCCTGAAATTGCCTGTATCCAAACCAACAATGCAAATGAACTCAACATTTACTGGCCTTCGATTACCGGGAGTGCAACTGCTGGCTTTAGCGCATTTCAGTTGTATTCGATACAAAACGGCTTACTTGCAGATACACTTGATGTCAATGCCACCTCCTTCACGATTCCTCCTATTTTCAATAGCCACGATTTTTACCTAACCGTTGCCTCGGGTTGCGGTGGCACTTTCTTGAGTAATTCGGATACCGTCAAAAATATTTACCTCACACTCAATAATCCAAATAATGGCACGGCCGTCTTGAATTGGAATAAGCCCAAGGCACAACCTTCGCCTCAGTACGCGAGCTACTATTACATCTACAGAGAATACCCAACCAACTTTTTCAACTTTCTAGACAGCGTACCCTACAACCAAACATCCTACACCGATACGATTGATTTATGTCATGAATTTTTGCGATATCGGGTCAACCTGAAAACCACTACCTGTAATTTCAATTCCAACAGACCTGGCGACTCTTTGACCGACATGATGACGCCCTTCATTCCTGTTTTATATAGTGTAGGTTTTGATACCAGCACCCAACAAATGCAAATACAATGGAATGCCAATGCCGCTCCTGATACCTACGGTTATGTCGTGTATACCTATGATGCCAACGGTTTTCTCATTGAACTCGACACCATCTATGGACAAAACAACACCTCTTACCTATACAGTGTTCCTTTTGACGGTGGGCCCTACACTTATACGGTAGCAGCGTTTGACTCCTGCTTTACTTCAAATAATCCGCCTTCGTTTCAGACCTCAGCCAAAGCTAACTTACACACCTCTATACACGCCAGCTACCTTATAGATATGTGTCCGCAGCGCGTAGACCTCACCTGGAGTCTATATGGTGGAAATACGGTTATTTCTTACGAAATCTGGTGTAAACACAACAATACTTGGGCACTGCTCGGCACAAGTACTGATACCACCGCAAGTATAAACCTTGTCAAAAACGAAAACTATTGTATCTACATCAAAGCCAATCTTCAAAATGGTTACTTTGCATTTTCCAACCCAATGTGCTTCTTGATGCCCCAACCGACGCCGCCCGCCTTTCATTATTTTAGTGTGGCGAGTGTCAAAGGAAAAGACATTGAGCTCAAGGCTTGGGTTGATCAAAGTGTAGGTATAACCAGCGTCCTATTTGAAAGAAAAGATACGAATGGCGTTTGGGCGCCAATCGGGGAAGGACCCATTCTCAATAATAACGCCTACCTCTTAGATGATGACGTCGATCCGAATTGGGGGCCCTGGACCTACCGCAGCATGTACATCGATAGCTGTGGCAATCCAGGTGCTTATGCCAATGAAAACACCACCATTTTTGTGCAAGGTTCGGCAGACCAATACAACATGATCAACGATCTCAATTGGACCCCCTACACCTTATTTAATGGCGGCATAGCCAATTACAAAATTTACCGCAACACCTACGGAACTTGGGAAAGCGTTCCTTTTCAAATTTTACCCGATGGTAGCTTTAGCCTCACTGATGACGTTTCTCAAATGCGAAACAAAGGAGAAGTTTGTTACCAAGTAATGGCGCTAGAAAACCTGAATCAATTTGGTTTTGCAGATAGCAGTTTTTCGAATGAATTTTGTTTGCCATACGACCCACTCATGTTTGTGCCAAATGCATTTACACCCGATGGCCTCAACCCTATCTTTTTACCGGTCGTTCAGAACGTAGACCCTGAAAAATATACCTTTAGTATCATTGATCGCTGGGGCAAAATCGTTTTCGAAACCTCAGATCCGACCCAAGGATGGGATGGCATCATTAGCAGTTCTGGTCTTGCGGCTTCCAACGATGTGTTTCAATACCGCATTGAGCTCATCATTAATAAAACAGACGCCATCGTCAAACAAGGCTACGTTACGCTCATCCGATGAATTTAGACCGTATTCTCGTTATTCAGACCGCATTCTTAGGAGATGTAATTCTAGCCTCCGTTGTGTGGGAAAACCTTCATCGAAAATATCCGCTTGCACAAATTGATGTCGTGGTTAAAAAAGGAAATGAGAGCCTACTGCATGCGCATCCGTTTATCAAAGAAGTTTTCATCTTTGACAAACAACATAAATTCAAGAATTTATTGGGTCTAGGTAAAACTTTACGAGAAAAAAAATACGACCTCATTATCAATTTACAACGCTTTGCGAGTTCAGGTCTCTTGACACTTTTGGCCGGCGGCAAAGAAAGTCGTGGGTTCAAGAAGAATCCGTTATCTATCTTTTATTCAAAAAGATTTGCACACGAACTTAAAGCCAATTGGCACGAAGTCGATCGGAATCTACAGCTCATTGCTGACTTAATCGAGACACCTATTCGTCGGCCGCAACTCTACCCTAGTCATTTCGATCGAGACAAGGTAAAAGCGTTGCAAAACAACACATATTACTGTTTGGCGCCAACAAGTGTTTGGTTTACCAAACAAGCACCGGAACACATTTGGCTTCAATTAATTGAAAAATTAAATCAACCCAATATCACCTTTTATCTTTTGGGGGCGCCTTCGGACTACAAAACGCTTGAGGCACTTAAAATCAAAGCGCCTGATGCCCATGTAGTGAATTTAGCTGGCGAACTTTCGCTATTGCAATCAGCTGCACTTATGGTAGGCGCTCAGCGCAGTTTTGTCAACGACTCAGGACCCTTACATTTGGCTTCTGCAACCAATGCGCCCGTAACTGCTTTTTTCTGTTCAACTGTACCAGAATTCGGGTTTGGACCGCTTTCTGATAACGCTCAGCTGATAGAAGTTCAAAATTTAGCCTGCAGACCTTGTGGTTTACACGGATACAAATCTTGCCCTAAAGGACATTTTAAATGTGGTTTTGATTTAGTCGTACCTACTGTTTAAGCACCCAACGGAAAAGCCGGGTCTGAGAGCTGCTCTTTTTCAAGTGCCGTCAACTGCAAGTCGTTAGCGATGGAACGCACGCTAGGAAGAACAGATAAATAAACAACTAAAGAAATGAAAGCCATCGCTAAATATAGCGGATTATCGGTAAGAAAATAGGCAGCCAAAACCATTAAATTTGGTCCTTCTAAAAGTGCAAATCTGGTCATCAGTGCCGACTTATAACAATCTAATTTCTGTTTAAAAACGGTTTTTTCATTGACCATTTGCAGACGTTGTTTAAAGATAAGTTGCGAGGCAATGAGGCCGCCAAGGGCGACGGTTGGAATAAAATAGACCATGATGTCATTGGGATGAAACCTTCCAAAATCAATAGGTTGGCGCCAATTGACTAAAAAAGCAAAAAGGGCCACGCCTGTTTGCACAGCAAAAATGGTCCAGTAGGTCAGGCGGGTACTACGGAGGTAACCTCCGCTGGTTTGAATAAATGTTGCCATAGTTTGTTAATTTTAACGTAGTTGAGTATGAAAGCTTTAGCTACTACTAAAATAGAAATTTCTAGCAAATTTCAACCTGCTGACCACGCACCTCTGAAAAAACTTGTCCGTCATTATACACGAGTTGACCATTTACAAAAGTTTTTTCGATGGTTGCCGAAAAGGTATGCCCTTCAAAAACTGACCATCCGCATTTGGAGAATAATTGCTCTTTGGAGACTTTAAATGGTGTTTGTAAATCGACCAAAACACAATCAGCAAAATAGCCCTCTTTGATAAAACCGCGTCCTTGAATTCCGTAAAATAAAGCGGGGTTCTCGCAGGTCTTCTCGACAATTTTTTCCAAACTAAAAAAGCCAGCCTCAGCTAAACTCAGAAGCATTTGCAATAAATGCTGAACCATCGGACCTCCGGATTTTGATTGCATATAAGGCTGCTCCTTTTCTTCTAAAGTATGTGGAGAATGATCTGTGGTAATAAAGTCAATATAGTTTTCATTGAGCGCCTTGATTAAACCCAGTCGATCAGCTTTTGTCTTGATAGATGGATTGTATTTAATTTTTGGTCCAAAGCGCTGGTAATCTTCTTGAGAAAAAAACAAATGCGGGATACTCACTTCGCATGTTTGCCGCTTCTGATGAAGTGGCAACTCGTTGTCAAACAACAACGCCTCCTTATAGGTCGTAAGGTGCAAAATATGTAACCTGGCATTGTGTTTTTTAGCCAAATCAAGACATCTTTTGGTCGCTACATAACAAGCCTCCTCTGATCGAATTTGGGCATGTGCATCAAAGGGGATGTTTTGGCCATACTGCGCACTGTAGGCTATTTCATTTTGTTCAATTATGGCTGAATCCTCACTGTGTATGGCAACAATGCGATCGGTTTGCTGCCAAACTTGTTCAAAGGCCTCCGGATGATCTGCCAACAATTGATTGGCACCTGAAAAATAGAGTCCGTCATCGGTGAGTGCAACAAAGCGTTTGTCTGAGAGATCGTAATCTGCAAGTAGCGCTAGATTGCTGGCCGAAACACCAAGAAAGACGCCATAATTACAAAGTGAATTTGCTTTTGCAAGTGCCAATTTCTCTTGAACCAGAGCCGGGCTCAGTGTTGGCGGATCGGTATTGGGCATATCAAAAACGGTTGTAACGCCGCCCGCTACCGCAGCGGCACTTTCCGTTGCCCAGGTCGCTTTATAACTTAGACCGGGTTCCCGAAAGTGGACATGCGTATCAATAAGCCCTGGAAATAAATATTTTCCTTTAGCATCGATGATGGTTTCATTGGCTTCTGGAACTATATGAGTCGCTATTGCCGAAAACTTATTATCAGAAATACGGACATCGCAAATCCGGATTCCTTCGGAGCAAACGATATTTGCCTCCTTTATTAAAAATGAACTCAAATTCATTTCGCTTGACTTTTATTAATTCTTTTGAGCATAAAAAGAGATACCATAACAGTAAATGCCGCTAACAGCGAAGACCACCATTGTGCATCGTTCAGAACAGCCAAGATCATCAATAAAAACAAAGCCAAAAGAAGGATTTTCATGTCTCAATTCTACTGACCTTGCCCCAATGAATAAGCCGCTTTTCCGTTGAAGGCATACAAATTCTCTGTCTTGACCACGTCGATACCCGCAGTTTCAGAAGCACTGAGTAAGTCAATAATGCCGTTTTTAGTGGCCTGCTCGGCATTTTTAGCCATGAAACGACAGCGCCAGTGATCAGTGCAGAATGTCTCCGGAAAGCCTCCGGGATAAACTTTTATTCCTCGGTTGGTGATCAGCGCCAATTCAAATTCAGAAGAAGCAATTGTTTTCAGTTTTTCGGCCAATTTATCGACCTCAGTGCCTGACCAGTGCACAAATAAATCAATGCCCTGAAGTGTTTTTTGCTTCGGTGCTTTGCGCTCGTATTTCGGCAATTGAATTCTGGCATTCTCTCGGTAAGCCACTGCCGGGAAATTTTGTGGCACCTGCCCTAAATTGGCAATCACTGCCGCAGCAAATTCTTGCGTATTGACACGCTGAGAACTCACCCCTTCTTTGTAAATATCAAAAGTATGAATGCCGTCTTCTATGGTTTTAAGCCAAGCGTTTTGGATTTTTTCGGCAATTTGTGTTTGACCTACGTGACTAAGCATTTGAACCGCACCAAGTAGTAAACCTGACGGATTGGCAATACCTTGGCCCGCAATCATAGGTGCAGATCCATGAATGGCTTCAAACATAGCGCATTCTTCGCCGATATTGGCAGAACCCGCTAAACCAACAGAACCTGCAATCTCTGCAGCAATATCAGAAATGATGTCTCCGTAAAGATTGAGCGTGACGATCACTTCAAAATCTTGAGGTGCGTCGGCCAATTTCGCTGCGCCAATGTCGATGATCCAGTGGTCGTTGGCAATTTCAGGGTATTCTGCAGCAATTTCATTAAAGACCTCTCTGAACAAACCGTCGGTCTGCTTCATGATGTTGTCTTTGGTGAAGCAGGTTACCTTTTTGCGGCCATAAAGTTTGGCATATTCAAAAGCATAGCGGATAATTTTCTCACAACCAGGGCGGCTAATAAGTTTCAAGCACTGCACGACCTCATCTGTTTGCTGGTGCTCAATACCAGCATAAAGGTCTTCTTCGTTTTCACGAATAATTACCAAATCCATTTTCGGATGTTTGGTAGACACATACGGATGCAAACTAAAACAAGGACGGATATTGGCATACAAACCCAGAAACTTGCGTGTAGAAACGTTCAAGCTCTTGTAACCGCCACCCTGAGGTGTAGTTATGGGGGCTTTTAAAAATACTTTGTTGCGTCTGATGGTATCCCAGGCTTCTGGACTGATTCCGGCGGTATTGCCTGCCAAATATACCTTCTCTCCAATCTCAATTTCATCGTAAGCCAACTGCGCGCCAGCTGCTTCTAGTATAGAAAGTGTGGCATCCATGATTTCTGGCCCGATGCCATCCCCTTTTGCTATCGTAATTCGTGTCATAAAAGTCAATTTTTTGGCAAAATTCACTTTTTTCTGTCATTTGGTTTTATTTATATGTTTTATGATGAACATAAAAAAAGCCATCCGAAGATGGCTTTGGGAATTTTAATTTTTGATGAAGGGGTAGGGTTGGTTTTTTAAGTATAAGTTGTATTGGCCTGAGGCCAATCCATCAATTAGGATTACAGCTTTTAAGCCTGACTCAAATCCTTTCATGATACATTTTCCTGCCAAATCATAAATTTCATAACCTTCTATAGACCTATCTGAAATTACATGCAATTTACTAGCAGTAGGATTTGGATAGATCTCTAATTTCAACATTGAGGCCTCTTCTAATCCAATGGTTGAAATATTCGCAACAGCAGAATTCTGACAGCCGTTGTCTGCCGTAACAGTTAGCATCACCGGATAGGTATCCGCACCAGGAAAATTATGAGTTGGATTGGGTACAGTTGAAGAGGTACCATCGCCAAAATCCCAGGAATAAGTGGTGATGATACCGCCAGAAAATGTAGAGGTATTGGTAAAGATATACTCTGTTTGCGAAGAACCTTGAACAGTTGTAAAACTGGCAATAGGGCCTTCCATAATTTCAATCGGAAGCGTTTGAGTATAAGTGCAACCATCAACGGTGTTTACTTCAAGTGTAACGACATAATTTCCAGCACTGGCATAATGCGTAGAGTCTGACTGCATGTTTGAGGTAGCACCATTACCAAAATCCCAGTTATAATTACTGATTTGCTTACCGGAATACAAAGAATCATAAGTAAATGTGATTTCGTTGTTTGTGCAAGTGGGTAAAGGGCTCGTCACTTGTATGGGCGCAGGAACTGGCGCAGTGAACTTATAGCTACTCACAATTCCGTCAAATAAAGTAGTCACATTCGAAAAGTCTTGGCTATTGATTAAATTACATGCTGAAGAAAGCTGAAATGTAAGTTTAACCACTGGAATATTGATTGGGATATTAAAAGTTATAGAGGTACCTGAGGACGTATTGCTTAGGTAAAAATTGGCTTGGTTAAAATTACTGAATGCATCTAAACCTGTAACCAATGAGGTGGTAGAAACATAGGTAAGTTCTGTTTGATTGAATTGAAACCAAAAATCAAAGGAGTTGATATTTGGGTTGCTTGATTTGAGTAGGACTGGTATTTCTATATAATTTGAACCCGCATTACTGTAATAATTGGCATTTAATATATCAAAGACAATTGTGTCGTTGAGGGCTTTATTTGATTGCGCAATAATTGGTTTAGAGGCTTGACCAAAAACATGGGCACTCATAAAAATAGCTGCTGCAAGTGATAAAATATTTTTCATCTTTTAAGTTTTTATTTACAAGAAAAGCCGCGTTCCGAAGAACGCGACTTTTTTGTAAATGAGTTGATCAAATGATTAATCAATAATAACCTTCTTCATTGTGCTGAAGTTTGCATTTTGTACGCGCACAAAATAAACTCCTGCATTTACGTTTGGAAGGGTAATTGCTAATTTACCTGAAGCTGGGATTTGACCAACTTCAGCAATTAAGCGGCCGTTCATGTCACAAACCGATACAGATGCACCTTCAACAGATTCAACAGAGAATGTACCGTTGTTCGGGTTAGGATAAACTTGAACGTTCAACACATGTTGGATGGCTTCTGAAGATTTTGCAAACTTCATATCTACTGGCTTACCATTCAAGATAGCAAGTTCAGTTTGGAAGTTTTTCTCAGATAATTGACCGTTTTCAGTGGTAACGATAAGTTCAGCTACATTGGCACCAGTTGCAAAGTTTGAAACATTGAAACCAGAGAAACGCAATGTCTGGTCAGCGTTGTTCATGAATGCAGTTGCCTCTGCAGTTTGGTCTAAAGACGCAACCTCTGAGTAGTTTGCATTGTTGAATTTCACTGCAAAGTCTAAAGCATTTACTTGCTCAGTAGCTTCAAAAGAAACCGGGATGCGGAAAGTATTACCTTCTTGTTGAGCAGCAGTGAGGTCAAGAACAACAGCGCCTTCTGACTTCAACAATCCATCTGCAGTGTAGGTTGCATAGCTTGCGTTTACATCACCTAACATGATACCATAGTAAGTCTCTGTTTGGATTTCAGGACATGTTGCATAGTTACTCACGTTTGCAGCAATGCTGAAAGGAACGACTGGAACTTTTGCCTTCGAATACCCTACGTTATCGTTCGCTGGGAAAGTAGCTGAAATTTGGTAGGCAGCGTTACTTGTAGCTGTTGTTTTATCAACAAAGATCCAGTCTTTCGAAGGATGACCATTAGACACCCCAGCTGCAGAATAGTTCCAAGCCTGACGATACTCGGGAATAGCCAAAGTTGCACGTTGCTTGATTTGAGAAATATCACCAGCAGAAACAACACCATCTAGGTTGACATCAAGTGCAATGATCTGGTACACGTTTGGTGTAAAGCTACCATTCAACAACAATGTTTTGCCTAGAACGGCATCGGCAGCATTCACCAGCAACTGTACTGAGTTATTGTTAGAAATGTCACGAGAAATATTCAATTTCTGACCGTTGGTAAGTACGTGTGTAAATACGCCAGTAGTATTTGGCTGAACAGCTGTAGCAGAAATAAATGTAACTGGTGTTGCACTTAACGCAGCTGTTGTGGCAGTTGATAAGGTAACGGTAGTTCCTGAAATACTAGCCACAGTAGCGGTTGAAGGAACACCGTCGGCAACAACTTTCATACCAGCAACAACACCCGTAACAGTATTTGGAATAGTTAATGCAGTAGATGCAGAAGTAGCAGTTCCTGTTGTTGTAACGGCACCGTTAACGTTAGTAATCAAGAATGCGTTCGGGTTAGACGCGTTATACTTTATAGCTTGGTTATCAGACCAGAACAATAACGTGGCCGGGTAATTCTGATCTTTGATAGAATACGCTTTGCCTGAATTAGCTGTTTTATTCAAAACTCCTGTAATGTAACTTTCTTGGATAGAAGAAATTGCAACAGTTGCTGAATCTAAACCTGCGAAAGCACTTGTTTTGGTAAACTGAACCGTGAAGATATCGGCGTTGGTTCCATTGAACTCAGCATTAGCTGGCGCATTACCGTTGAAGTTCAAAGAAATTTGCATGGTGCCGTTACTACCACTTGGTGTACCGATTGCAGTTGCGGTTTCAATATGCGAAGCATTTGAATAAAGTGTATTAGCTACAAATACATTTCCTGTAGGAGTCAATTTGGAAGCATCGTACGTAAGCGAAATGTCATAACCAATTACATTATCAACAGTGTATGTATTCGAAACGGCAACTGGCATTAAGTAGACCGTTTGATCACAGTTTTGAGTAACGTTTTTCACTTTGTATGGAAGCGCGTTCGGGTCAGCGATATCCAAAGTCACAGCAGCTGAAGTTGCTGTTGCTTGGAAGTTATCTGTTGCAATGGCAGTAAAAGTTTTGACACCTGGTGTGCTTGTCCAAGCATAAGACCAAGTATTACCAGATGTATTTGTACCAGCTCCAACCAAGGTGCCGTTGACGTAGAAATTCACACCACTAATACCATCCACGTCTGTGGCTGTGGCCGTAATTGTAATTACTGTAGGGGCAGAAATCAATTGGCTAGCTGTAGGATTTGTGAGTGTAACCGTTGGAGGGGTGTTTGCAATCACGTTCATAGAGGTTGTTGCAAAAGAACCTGTTAATCCAAGATTGTCTGTCGCTTTTGCTTGAACTGAATACGTACCATTCACGTTAGAAGGAACCGCATACGTTTTAGAATATGTACTACCTGAAAGCGTACCGTTACCGATTGACACAGAGTTAACAAAGAACTCAACAGATGCAACTGTACCATCGACGTCGTTAGCTGAACATGTAAAAGTAACGTTAGAACCTAGATAAGCTGTTGCCGGGGCAGTTAAGCTAGAAACGGTAGGCGCTTGGTTAGCCGCAACTGTAAAGTTATGGGCTGTAGATGTTGTAGTAGCACAATCATTGTCTGTTGCTTTGGCTGTAATCGCATGCGCACCATTTACAGAAGCAGTGTAAGAATAAGTGTAAGTTGAACCCGTGTTTGTAACTGTACCAGTTAATAACACACCATTATCATAGAATTCAACACCAGTAATAGTTCCGTTGTCGTTAGCAGTTGCGGTAAATGTCATTGACGTTCCTGTAATGATACCAGAAGTTGATGGCGATGAAGCCAAAGTAATTGTAGGAGGTGTATTTGCAACAAGCGTTAATGTTGAATGTGTGAAGTTTGTACTTCCACTTGGTGGATTAGAAGCATAATAGTTTTCAACAGCACCAGAGGTAGCATTTTGGATTTGAACATTTAATGCAAAGCTCAACTGACCAGTTGTTGTAAATTGGCCTATCAATACCATATTTGAAGATGTAGCACCAGTAATACCACCTAAAACGGCCAAGGCACCATCAGTAATCGTTATTGAACCACTCGTTGAAGCATCTAATGCCGCAATACTTCCGAAACCACCTAAGCCATTTGTGGAAATGTTCGGAGACACAGGTAAATAACCATCTTGTGCACCAGATCCTTTAATTGGTAGACCAAAACATCCACCAGGGTTGTTGGTTAACAAACCATTTGATTGCGTAAAAACTGATCCATCAGTATCTTGAGACTTCAATACGCCTACTTTGCCAGTTTGTGTCATTCCCATGGTAAACCAAGAATCTAAAGAAGAATGCGTATTTGCATTATTTCCTGATGAAAGTGTTGGTGTTGTTTGTACTGAGTTCGAAGGGTGATTGTAAAAACCTGTGGTAGAGTTTACAGTAAGAGAATTACCAGGTACTGCAAAGATTTGATTTAACTTCCAACCAGCATTCATGTCAACAAATACGCGATAGGTAACAGAAGAAGTGGTAAGTGGAACCGCCGCACCTGTCTCTTGGCCAGCTACGTCAGCAGAATTAGCTTGATAGTATTTTTCAACTACTATGCCTTGTAACCCAACTTGCGAAAACGCTGTGCCTGCAAGCAGAAAAAAGCATAAATTTGTAAGTAAACGAAGTGTTTTCATAATATTTTGTTTTTAAAAAGAAGCGCCCACCGAAAAAGATGAAAAGAACAGTGGGCGCTTTGCCTTTATATTTAGGACTTATTATTAATTACAGCTTGTACCGAATGCAGGAGCAAAGATCAAGAAGTCTGCTGTGTTGGTAGTACCATCACCATTCAAGTCTGTAGGGCAAGCCTGAACACCAGTTGTTGAACCAAGTATTTGTGAGTAAGACCAATCAGACAACCAATTATCACCAGCTACTGAAGAAAACGCACCACGGTAATTAGCTGGCTCAAAGAAACCATCCATTGGCGCTTGTGAACAACCAGAGCCTAGCGTAAGTGCAGGATTTGGTACTACATCGTTCTTTTGAGTTACTGCATTGGTTCCACCATTGATTGTAAAATCATAATTGAAGCCAGGCAATGTGTTACCTGTTACAATTACATTTCCGTCTGCACCGAACTGGGTTGTTGAAGCAGCAGGCGTAACAACTGAAGTTGTTGCGGCAAGCGATGACGCGCCAATTACGAATGGATTCGCCATTCCAATAAAGTGATTACATTTTACAATTAAGCTAGGTGTAGGTGTAGAACCAATTCCTTCAAGGGCAGCCAATGATGAACCAGACTGCGGTATAGTAGACCAATACTGAAAAGAGTTACCTTGACCTGCTGCACCACGGTTAGTTAAAGAATTCTCTAAATTCAAACCATTTTTAAAATTCGCAAAAACAGAATTTGCAATTGTACCTTGTGCAGCTTCTTTCATGTTAATGGCAGCCAAACCACGGTTATCAGCAGAACCTGTAGCTTTAGCATTCCCCATAATTGTCGCATTGTAAATTTTTGGGTTGGACTTTAATGCAGCATTCGAAGTGTTGTCATCAGAATCACACTCAAAGCCATTATCGTTATCGAAAGAAATAGCATTCGTTTCTGTAGAAGATCCTGCCTGCTGCGCTTTCATTCCAAATAGAAACTGTGCACGTCCTGACCAACCTAGATCGTAGTCATACATATCATCGTTACCGAAAAGCGTCGTGCAGTATTTGAGGTCAACAGTACCACCAAAAAGCTCGATATTATCATCGGCACAAGAAACAATCTCGATGTGCTCAATTTTAGTACCACGACCTACAGATGCAAGCGTTAAACCGTTGATCTCAGAACCAACAAGAAGGTTTGCACCAGAGTGGCGAATCGAAACATAAGTCATGACACCTGAGTTATCATTATCATTAAATGTAGCTGTTGAAGTATAATATGCACCTACATAGGATGCGACAGACCCACTAGTTCCTGATACAGGAGCAGAACCAGAATTAGGTGCTACGTAAGTGATAGAAGTGAAGTAACCTGTTTGGCCACCATTTGGATATGTTCCGTCAAAGGTGATTTCTGCACCAGCAGCAATTGCACCTGTAAGAGCAGCGGACAAGGTTAATTGCTTTGCTGAAATACTCAAAATGGTGGTACCTGCAGGAATACCTGAACCGGACACAGCCTGACCTTGAACAACATAACCAGGAGCATTACTTGCCAATTCGATTTTTGTATTACCTATTCCATTGCATCCAGAGGCCGGAGTAGCAGATGTTGCCAATAGTCCAAATGTATATGCACCTGAAGGCGAGGTAGCTTGAACTGTTCCTGATGGAACATTAAGAGCCACACCAAACTGATCTTGTGGATAAGAAGAAGCAAAGCCTTCTAATACACCTAATCCGTCTGCAATAGCCATTTTACCACCTTGTCCCGGAATGAATGGACCATTTGCAGCAAGTGTTAAATTGTTTGATGCTGTACCGCAAATCAAGATACCACCCCACTTACCTTTATTTGCAACTCCATAAGAACCATTCAATGGATCTGCTGCTGCTGTAAATACAATTGGGCAATCTTCAACCCCAGGAGCGATAATTTTACCACCTCTTTCAATGATCAAGGCGCGAGCTGCAGCAACATTTGTCCCTGCATCAGAGGCTTTAATTACTGTGCCAGGTTCAATCGTAATTGTGGCACCAGAACCGATATATAGCTTTTCATCAAGAGTCCAAATTGTACCACATGTTAAAGTTACATTTCCAGAAGTCAATTCTTTACCGTAAGCAGCTGCGGGAAGATTGGTCCAAGATCCTACTGAAGTGATCGAAGCAGAAGGCCTTGAAGAAACCGTCGGACAGCCACAGGCGGCACCTAAGTTTTGTTGAGCAAACAAGGAGTTGCTCATTGTGGCTAATCCGAGCATGGAAAATAAGCCAACAAGTAAATTTCTTTTTTTCATTTTTAAATGTTTTTAGTTGATGTAAAATTAGACCACAAAAAAAAGTTGGCTGTGAAGCCAACTTTATCTGTTTAAAAAGTTTGATGTCTATTTGAATTTGCTCAGGATTAAGCCAATGTTAGTATCAACAATTTGAGTCTTTAATTTTAAAAATTATAGAGCACGGCGGTCTGGAAAGCCAGTTGATATGGGCGTTGTGGCACATTACTTGCGCCTAGAGAGTTCAGAGAATAGCTTAACATTAAACTTGGCTTGATGCTCCATTTGAGCGTGACTGGTAGCTGGGCACCCAAATGAACAGCCGCACTGAATTGCCAAGTTGTATTTGGTGTGTATGCCGTTGTCTGCACTTCATTCCAACCCTCTTGCAGAATATAAGACATCTGGCTACCGATTAGTTTGGATGACAGCACAGAAAAACCTACGAATGGCTGCCAAGTTTCGGTTATTACATTGTATTCCATTCCTAAAGGTATACTCATATAATTCAAAATATGCTGATAAGTATTGATACCAGGCAGACTATTTGCTAGAAAATTATAACGGCAATTCTGAAAGCGTAAACCACCCACAAATGTCAATTCTCTGGTCAAACGACGCGCATATGTCAGGCCAAGTTCTTGAGCCATACCGCCGGTTTGTAAACTATCCATGATGCGGTTGAAACCAGGATTTTCCGTAGATTTCTGGTAACTCATGGCTGTATAACCCAATTGATAAAAAGCACCAATTTGATTTTTTTCTTGCACCTGTGCAAAAGCGATAGTGCCTAAGAAAACGAAGAATAAGAGTAGCTTTTTCATGATTTAATTTTTGACGCAACGGATACTCATGCCATAACGCTGATCTGCAAATTGTCTGAAAATTTGAGTGCGTTGGTGGCTGATTGAACGATAAATAGCTTTGTTTGGCTGCTGAGTCGCCGTCCAAAAATAAGCTTCTAAACCATTTGCTGAAATTTGGCCATTGTATAAAACAACACCACCCGGATTGATATTCAAAGCGTATTTGTTATTTCCAAAATGAATGCTGGCTGTTGGCCAGTTGTTCGAATTCTGGGGTAGAATTCCATTAACCTCATCTTGCCCGCGCCAAGCCATTAAGTCTGTTTCAGCACTATCCATACCGATAGAACGCTCTAGTTTTTTCCAATCTTCGTCGGTTGCAATATGCCAACCTTCGGGGGCTAACCCTCTGGGGTCAAGTACGGTTGCATAATTATAAAGTTGACCATAAAGGCTATCTGCAATAGTTTTGTACCCTGGACCTGCTTGCCAACCAGTTGTATCATTTGTTGCAAAAAAAGGGATTAAAGTACCATCGTTAAAACGCGTTGTTTTGAGATTCTCGCACATCCACCATTGGTCATTTATTTTAACCGTTTGATAGGAATTACCATCAATATCCGTAACTGTACCATATTCCAATACGATTTCTTTGGGTGTATCTTTGTTGCACGAGACCAAGCCAACAAGACCTAAAAAAATAAGTACGACGATTGAATTTTTCATTTTGTCTTGATAAGAATTTCTGATTTTGTGAGCTCACCAACTGTAAAGTCAAGGAAATACACGCCTGCTTCTTGTTCAGCCAGGCCCATATTTATCTCTAAATTATTTTCTGTAGCCATACTTGTGTCTGTTGCCAAAACAACACCGAAAGCATTATATAATTTCCAAGAAATTTGTTGTCCTTCAAAATTACCGTTGGCTACAAGTTGTGTCTCGCCGTCAGTAGGATTCGGCACCATCTTGATTTCAAAGTTACTCTGCCATAATTCTGGGCAAACTACAGCAATATCTCTTCCACCGCAAGCCCCAGGGTAACAACAAAGCCCCGGAACATTGATGTTTACAGATGGGTCATAGTTACAAGCATTGGTGTCCATACAACCCATTACAACCGGTGTGATACATGCGCCATCAAGTAGACAGGCAAATGCTGGGCTAAATTCTAGATAATTTGGATCGGTACACCCACACTGAAATGGATAGCTTAAAAATGGGCTGAATACTTCGTTTGCAGCAAGTAAGGTATCTTTAGCTACATACTTCAAAGTACTTGGCGTCCCATTTGTATTTACTTCTACTTCGATATTTAATTCAAAAGATAGTTCTCCTGCTGTTGTGAGTTGAGCAATAAGAACCTGATTCTCTTGTGGATCAACACCTGTTACACCACTATTTTGCATTAAAAACTCCTCGGAGTTGAATGAAGTTCCGCTGGTTACTGATCCGAAAATTGTATTGTCTTGACCTGTGGCAATGTCTACTAGACCAACTGTAAGCCAATTACTTGGTACATTTACCATTGTATCCATTCCATCGGCAGTCGGTAATGAAATCCCTAATTGCGTGTCTGAATTATTAAGTAGCCCTGAAGCAATACCCGCGCTCCCACCATCGTTATTTGTACCGCCGATAAAAGAACCATCGGTATCAGCAACTTTAGGAATCCCAAAATATGTTTTTCCAGCTTGCGTTTTTGTAGTTTGGCCGAGAGTCATCCAGGTATCCAAAGCTACCAAGCCTTCACTGTAACGGTTTTTTAAAAACTCTTTGGCATATGTTTGTCCATCAGTTGCATGATTATAAAAAGGTGCGGTGCTTTCGAATACAACTGGATGTCCAGTACTGCCATAGACAGATTTCAAACGCGTGTTCGGCAATAAATCAATGTAGATCCTGTAAGTAGTGGTTCCAGCTTGAATTGTTCCTCCAGTAACATCTGTGGCGTCATTAGCATCTGTTATATAATATTTTTCAACGATAACCTTTTCCAATTGCGCCTTTAAAAGTGAAAAGCTACAAATGGCAATCAATGTGTAAAGTATTTTATTCATTATTGAATTTTATAAGAGAAACCAAATTGGAAAGTAGTTCCATAACGGAAGCGGTCAAAATCAACATAAGAGCCGTCCGAAAGTTGATATGCCCTGCGAACAGGTGCATTAAGTATATCTCTCACAGTTAAGCTCATGGCGTAATGTTTGCCAAGTGTTTTTGAAACTTTAAAATCAACAGTATGGCGAGGCATTTCGTATACATTGGCAAAGCCTTTTAAAATACCGGCAATTACCAAGCGTGGGCCTTGAACATTGTATGAAACAGTTGCTGTGAGGCCAAGTGAATCTGAATTATAGCTTAGAATTCCATTGACAATGTATGGCGCTTGCCCAAACATGGTGCGCACTACAGTATCAACGGGGAAATACTCAATTTGATTATTATTCAAGATGATAAAGTCCTTTCTAACAAACTGAGATTGCGACTTAACAACCGTCACATTAGACCTAAACTCCAGGTGCTTACCAAAATTTTTACCGACCTCAAATTCTAGTCCAGCTACGTATGAATTCTCGTTGTTGTCCCAGGTGATACCTGAGCTACCAAAACCCATTTCAATGTGGTTCAAGAAGGTCTTGTAAAAAGCACTGACAGAGAAATTGTCTTTATTTGCAAAGTATGACTCATAACGCAAGTCGTAATTGGTAATGTTGGTCAGCTTCAAGTTAGAATTCCCATAAATTAAAGTACGGAATTCATTGTCATATACAGCCGCATCGTTCATTTCGCGAATGTTTGGGCGTGCTACACTTTTGCTGTAATTCAAACGCAAATTGGTGATGGTATTCTTTTCGGATTGAAACTTAAAAATCATACTTCCCGACGGCAAGAAAGACCATTCATCTAAAATCCCCGGATTGATGATTGGGTAGCCCGGTACACTCACCCTTCGGCCGTCATTGCGCTCATAACCGAGCACATGGTATTTATATACATCTGAAAAAAGTGCAACGTGCTCAGCGCGTAAACCGCCATTGAAGCGAATGATTTTATTGAACTCAAAATCCAAAAGGCCATATGCTGCAGTAATGGCATTGGTACCAATGGTGTGGTTCCAATCCCAATTGCGAGGATCGTAATAATAATTGAGGAAGCCGTTTTGCATGACCATTTGGTTCGTATCCAAAAATGCATCCAAATCTTCATTTTGAAGTGTGGTCGGAATCGCATTACCAGCCATCAAAAAGTACTCCTCCATTTTAGAGTTACGGTCGGTACTTTGAAAAGCACCACCAAATTTGAGCTTTCGGATCAGCTTCACGCTGTCAGCAGCTAATGGCACTTCGAGTGATAATCGAGAATCAAAAAGGTTTTCATCTAAATAGCGGTTATAGCGGCGTATGCCATCGCCTGCATTCGGAGAAAACTGGTAACTACCTATGAGTTCATTAAATGAGGAGAATGCAACATATTCTGTCAACTTAAAATCTGGCACGACGCTAGAACCGTCGGTGTAAGAAGCATTAGCATCTATTTTGATACGCAACCTCGGAACATAGTGCTGAGAGGCATATTGGTAAATGCGCTGCTGACGCTGCTCATAAAAAATATTCTTTCTTACACTCAACTCTTCATTGGATTCTCCGATGGGTTGAGTCATAAATGAAGCCACATCATTCGTCCCTGAAACATTTGGCATGAGAAGTAATGAAAACTTATTGTTGTCATTGATTTTATAGGCCAAATTCAACAACATGCTCCACGAATTTATCTCGCGACTCATGAGTGCATCATCGGTAAACAAGATTTGATAGTCGAGGTCTTCCGGACCAATTCTTTGAGAAATTCCATTAGGGTCGAATCGCACACTGTTTCCGTATCTAAAACCAAAGATGTAGCCCAAGGGCTTCCCAAGGAAATCTACTTGGTTACCGATACTGAAACTTTGCGTGAAATTGATGGGCGCTCTTCTAAACTTTGTGTTCCAAGAATTGGAAAAACCATTATTATAACTTGTGCCATTGGGATTGATGAGCGACCAGGCCTGCGGCTTCAACGTTGAATTGAAGGTGGTAAGGGCAGCCAAAACAGCCGTTGGGTCATTAACTTGCGACGGATTAAGCAGTCCCAACTCAACCATACCCAATGCCATGTAGGTTTGGTTTTCATTACTCGCATCTTGCCATCCTGTCACACCTAAATTGGCATAAAATTCGCCTAAACCTAGTGCAACCATTGTTTGGTAATTGCTTGGACTTAGATTTGGTTTGGCAAAATTGATACCATCATTGAAACCTCTAAAACCGTTGTCAAAGCCTAACCAGTCTGTGCCGCTTCTGTCAGAAGTAATGAAATCCTTGAAAGTAGACTGCACGTTGTAACCAAACTGAGACTCCACATTCACCATCAATTTATCCGGATAATCTTTAGTCTCGACTGAAATATAAGCCCCGGCCCAATCGCCAGGTAAATCTGGGGCTTGTGTTTTGGAGATTACTATATTATCAATTAATGCCGTAGGGAAAATGTCTAACTTGATGTTATTAGTCAGTGGGTCTAGCGTTGGAATGCGTGAACCATTGAAATTGGTGCGAATGTAGCGGTCTCCAATACCACGCACGGTAATCATACCGCCGTTGGTAGAAACACCAGAAACCCTAGCTACAGCATTGGTAACGTTGGCATCGCCGGTTTTCTTCATGGTTTCGCTCGAAATGTAGTCAATCGAAACAGGTGAACTCACCTTCACGCGCTCCATATAATAGTCATTTGCTTTGGTGGCTTTACGCGTTACGGTGGTTCCTTTTACTTCTTGAATTTTTTCGCGTTCTTTCATAGTGAAGTCTTGGACCACGACTTCATTATTTTGAAGTTGTAATACTTTGGATAGTGTATCATAACCTAAAAGTGTGATGCGCAATTGATGCGGTTTGGCATCTGGGAACTTCAAGGAATAAAGGCCATCCATGTCGGTTTTACCAAGAAATCCGGAGGTATCAGAAAGAATTACTTTGGCTCCGTTTACTGGCTCACCATTGACATCAACCACTTTACCTCTTACCGTACCCTGAGCAAAAGAAACAACCCCTACCAAAAGGCAGATAAAAAATAATTTGAAACGCAACATGAATTAAAGTTTGATGATTCTTTGGGTTGCTTGGCTTTTTGTACCTTTTACCTTAAGGATATAAACACCGGCAGGTAAAGTTTGAACATCCAATTTTTGACTGTTCGTCATAAATGGTACAGCCATGAGTGTTTTACCTTCAAGGTCTAACACTTCAAGTTGGTATGTGTCCATTTGTTCTTGTGTTAACCAATTTAGCTGCAATAGATCAGCCGTAGGGTTCGGAAATACAACTAGGTTATTCATTGGGTCAGGAATTAAATTTTCGTCAACACTAGCACTAGGATTTGAGTTATAGATGAGCGTAGAATCCGTAAATTCACCAGTGCCTGGGAAATTGGCAACATACGTTTCACTGCCACCGGCAATTGGTGTTGCAATCTGCAAATTGAGTTCAAAAGAGAAGTCACCGTCGGTCGTAAACTGCCCGAGTAAAACATGATTGGAAGGCGTTACACCTTCTACACCACCCAGCGCTGCAATTGCGCCATCACTAATGACTATAATACCTCCAACAACTTGGTCTATTACATCCAACTCATTTGTTACGCCCAACACATTCGGGACAATTGGTGTACCAGGCATTAGACCATCTACACCGTTAGCACCCATAATTGGAGCACCCATTGCAGCCACAAAATTGGTGAGTATTCCCTGATTATTTCCAATGGTACCATCTGTGTCTTCTGATTTGAGAACACCAACCTGACCTGAGCAAACACCACCAATTGTCAAATACGAGTCGATGAGTGTGGTATTTTTCTTGGTGTTATTTAAACTTGTTCCTTGATAAACAGAAACACCGTAATTTGGGTCATTAAAAAAAGCTGTAGTTGTGTTGAACTTCAATTCATGACCAGGTAAGCCAAACATTTGAATCACTTTATATCCGGGTAATAGATTCGCGTAAATGCGATATGTCACAGATCCGGTACGAAGCGGATAGGCAGCCAACTGGTCTACAGCGTTCATGGAATCTGCCATATCAGATACATAGTATTTTTCTACGACTATGCCTTCTAATCCTTGTTGAGCAAATGAATTGTAATTAAAACATACAGCTAAAAATGCACCAATAGTAATTTTTATATTTTTCATTTTTTGGGTTTTTGTATAAGTGTTGGGTGGGTTAATTCCTCCGCGCTTGGGTTGGTTGCTACGTAGCGAATAGATTTACCGTCAGGCGTCCCAATTTGAATATTCAATTCATAAGAGAGCTTTCCTGCGGTGGTGAGCTGAGCAATCAATATAGCGTTCTTGTATGGTTTAGGAGCAGCTGCGCCTTTGCCCAAACACGCCCATGCGCCATCGGTAACTATAACTTCACTTTGATTAGACTCAGCAAACAAGCCTTTTAAGGGCTCATCCAATTGATAAATGGTCAACTGCGGCAAACTATCTGAACCTCGGTAAATCATACCTGGTGCATCGCGGAATGAAAATTCAGCATCACGATCTTTCGTATTTTCAAAATAACCCTTCTCCCATTCGATAACCACCGGTAACGGTTTAGTCTGGTATTTCAACGGTACAGCAAAAAATGATTCCGCGCAAGCTCCAATTGTAATCCAAGAATCTAGTATCGTTAAGTTTTTCTTTAATGACTTATCTGGTATCACGTTTGGATGTGAATTTCCAATTCCAGGATGGTTATAAAAGTTTTTAGTACTGGTTAATCTCAATGGATGTTCTGGCATCCCATAAACTGCCTGAAGGGTGTAGCCACTATCAAGCTCGACAAAGATGCGGTAAGTAACAAGTCCTTTTTCTTTGGCACCGCTTACGTTACTTTTCTGATAATCGTTTTTAGAAAGCGTATAATATTTTTCAACAAAAACTTCCTTCAAACCAACTTGGGCTGAAACAAAATTTGAGACAATAACTACTAGTGTAAAAAGTACAATTCTAAGCATGTGCAAGTTTACGCACGCTAAATTTAAAGTACTTTACCGGCTTATTAAGATTAGTTTAGCAATTGGTCAATGGATTGTTAGGGCATTAAAAGTCCTATTCTGTGCATAAAAAAAGCCATCCGAAGATGGCTTTCAATTATTTATGAGTTTGGTGCTTACGCCAATACTTCTTTTACCAAATCGGCAGCTTCTTGGAGTTGTACTGCTGAATGTACGTTGAGGCCAGATTCGTCGATGAGGCGCTTGGCTTCTTCGGCGTTTGTGCCCTGAAGGCGAACGATAATTGGAACAGGGATTTCACCGATGTTTTTGTAGGCGTCTACGATACCTTGTGCAACGCGATCACAGCGAACGATACCACCAAAAATATTGATGAGGATGGCTTTGACGTTCGGATCTTTCAAGATGATATGAAAAGCTTTTTCTACGCGCTCAGCGTTTGCAGTACCTCCAACATCAAGGAAGTTGGCCGGGTTACCACCTGATAGTTTAATGATGTCCATGGTAGCCATTGCGAGGCCTGCGCCGTTGACCATACAACCAACGTTACCGTCGAGTTTAACGAAATTAAGGCCAGCTTCGTCGGCTTCGACTTCGGTTGGGTCTTCTTCTGATTTATCGCGCAATGCAGCGAGGTCTGGATGACGGAATAAACCGTTGCCATCTAGGCTTACTTTGGCATCGACAGCAATGATTTTGTCGTCAGAGGTCTTGAAAAGTGGGTTGATTTCAAACATAGATGCGTCGATACCCACATATGCATTGTAAAGTGCAGGAACGAATTTAACCATGTTCTTAAAGGCCTCGCCTGAAAGGCCAAGGTTGAAAGCTATTTTGCGTGCTTGGAAACCTTGAAGGCCGACGCGCGGATCAATATGTTCTTTGAAAAGTTTTTCTGGGGTGTGCTCGGCGACGTGCTCGATGTCCATACCGCCTTCTGTGGAGTAAATGATCACATTGCGGCCAGACTCGCGGTCCAACAACACAGACATATAAAATTCTTGTACTTCTGATGGGCCAGGATAGTAAACATCTTGGGCAATGAGCACTTGGTTTACTTTTTTGCCTTTTCCGTTGGTTTGAAGCGTAGTGAGGTGCCCACCTAGGATACCAGCAACTTTTTCTTCGACTTGATCGATGCCTTTGGCCAGAACAACACCATGCGAACCTGTTTCTTCGACAGTACCTTTACCACGGCCACCGGCGTGAATTTGGGCTTTAACTACATACCAAGAGGTACCTGTTTCTTCTGTGAGTTGTTTAGCGGCAGGCACTGCTTTTTCAATGCTGTCAACTACAATACCTTCTTGAACGGCCACGCCGTATTTTTTGAGAATTGCTTTTCCTTGGAATTCGTGTAAGTTCATACTGTCAAATTTGCGCCGTAAAAGTACGTTTTTTTCAAGAGCCAAAAACGGCTCATCTTAAATATTTTATCTGATTTGGTTTTTCCATGAAGAGGTGATGTCTCTGGATGCAAATGCTTTTTGCTTCATGGCTTGTACATCTTGCCAAATGGTATCGAGTGCAAATACCAATGCGCGTTCTTCTTCTTGCATGGCCTCTTTCAGTAAATTGGGGTCAGCAAAATGCGTCTTGACAAAATTGGTATCAAATTTACCACTCTGAAATGCTGGATGCTTGAGTACAAACTTACCAAAATCAAGGGTTGTTTTGACGCCAGAAATTTGGTAATTATCTATCGCTGCAATGCAGCGATCTATGGCTTCTTGACGCGTTTTACCCCAAACCACTAATTTGGCAATCATTGGATCGTAATAAATAGGAATCTCCATGCCCTCCTCAAATGCGTCGTCAACGCGAATATAACGGCCAGACGGAATGCGGTAGCGGTCGAGGGTACCGATGTCAGGCGTAAAGCCGTTGAGGGTGTCTTCGGCATAAACGCGGACTTCTATGGCGTGGCCATTGATTTGTAATTCATCTTGAAGCTTTGGTAAACGCTCGCCACGCGCTACGCGAATTTGCCATTCAACGAGGTCTAGGCCGGTAATTTCTTCGGTAACCGGATGCTCTACTTGCAAACGGGTATTCATTTCCAAGAAATAAAAATTCAGACCTGCATCAATCAGAAATTCTACCGTACCCGCTCCTTCGTAAGCGCAAGCCTTACAAACGGCCACAGCTGCCTCGCCCATTTGTCGGCGGATTTCAGGGGTGAGTACCGCACTTGGTGCTTCTTCCACGACTTTCTGGTGACGGCGCTGTACAGAGCACTCGCGCTCAAATAAGTACACTACGTTTCCGTGTTGGTCTGCGAATACTTGTATTTCGATGTGTCTGGGTTGATCGACAAATTTTTCAATGAAAACAGCGTCGTCGCCAAAAGAAGAACGCGCTTCGTTTTGTGCGAGCGTCATTTGCTCTTCGAATTCGGCTTCATTCTGGACCAAGCGCATGCCTTTTCCACCGCCACCTGCCGAAGCCTTAATGAGGATCGGATAACCAACTTCTGCGGCAATTTTCTTGGCGGCTGAAACATCGGAAATCGCTTCGTCTACGCCCGGAACGAGTGGTACGTTGTACGATTTTACCGCTTGTTTGGCCGAAAGTTTGTCACCCATAACCTCCATTGAGGCTGGAGAAGGTCCAATCAATTTGATGCCTTCAGCCTTCAGTTTACGTGCAAAGCCAGCGTTTTCTGACAAAAAACCGTACCCAGGATGAACGCCATCAACACCTAAATCTTTACAAATTTGAATGATTTTATCTTGTTGAAGATAACTCTCTGAGGAGGGGCTTTGGCCCACGTATACAGCTTCATCGGCTTCGAGGACATGCGGTGCATTGGCATCGGCATCAGAATAAATGGCCACACTTCTGATGTCCATTTTCTTTAAGGTTCTAAGCACGCGTCGAGCGATCTCGCCGCGGTTGGCTACTAGTACTTTTTTCATCTTGGGGTAAAGTTACAGGTTGTCTGTGTTTTTTGGTTTTCGGAGCACTGGATTTTTTTGGTCCTTTTTCAAAAAGCTGTTTGAGTTGTTTAACAAACGCCAAATCTGAAAAGCGATGGAACTCTTCATAGTAAGATACACCAAAACCTTGAGTAAACGGACCCTGGTTTTCATTGACAGAGTTGGTGTTGGACTGATTGAACGCTCTTACGCGGAAATTATCTTGAATTTTGTACTCGATATTGACATCACCAATCATGGAGTTGGTGTAAGCTTGTGAGCCATTTGCGCCAGCCGTACTGCGGTTTTCCACGCCAAAACTCCCGGTAATCACGAGCTTGTCGTCTAGGAATCCTTTGGCAACCCCAAGCTCTACTTTACTCTCACCCGCAACTTCATCGGAACCATAATCTACATTCAGTTTGTAGTTGTCTGATAACTTACCCAAAGCGGCATTGATCTGCGATTCAAGCAAATCGAGGGCAGCAGAACCACCGGCAGAAAGATTGCCCTTGAGCGGCTGAAACTTACTGACGAGCAGCAGCGAAAAGAATTGGCGATTGAGTTCATCTGGGTCAGATTTAACGCGGTCGATGAGCGCTTTACCTGTTTCGGTGGTACGCGGCGCCACGAGGTCAAAAGTGATTTTAGGGGCTAACAGCGATTCACTCAACTTCAGGTAACACAGAATTTCTTGATTCACCAGCGTGTTGTCTTGGATTTCAGGGCTCAGCTCCAAAATGGAAGCGCGTTTTGGTGTTACGGTATTGATGCTGATATCGGCGTTGTAGGGGTCGCCGGTCCATTCAATTTTGGATCCGCCCTCGATGTCAAAAGTTTGCTTAATGGAACCCAAAGCAAAATTATAACGGCTGCCTTTGGCAATGACATAAGGGCCGTTCATGGTTAACTGGTTATATTGATCGAGCTTGATATTCAGATCTCCGCTGCCTCGGGCTGTGATTTCGTCACCGGTCTGCTCATTGAAAATGAGTTTCATGTTGGCGTCGGGTGTGACGTGAAAATTGAGGTCGAGGTCGAGGCCTGTGAAGTCGATGCCTTGCTGCTCCAATTGCGTAGCTACACCGCGTTCGACAAACTGAACAAAGTTGTCTTCGTCGTCGATTTCAGACATACCGTACATTGGGAATATGACTTCTGTGCCTTTTCTGGTGGTGGCATCAACGGTAATTTCTGTATTGCTCATGGTGCCAAAAATATTGGCGGTGCCGCGCCCATAAGCTTTTCCGTAATAGACATCGCCTTCTTTATACTTGGTATTCAAAACCAAGAATTTTTCGATTGGCACAAGCTGATTGGTCCGCGGATCGATTTTCTTGAGGTCGTCTTCAAAATTGATTTGAATGTCGTAGTTCCATTTATCAAAATTGGTGTGGTTAATCGCACTCGATAAATAAGCGACATTACCCTCTGGGTCTTTAATTGGAAAGTTATCGAGGAAAAAGGCGTCTTCGGTCACTTGGATGAGGCCATCAAGCTGATAGGATACGCCCAATAATGCAATTTCTGCACCACCTTCTTGCAGTCGAAGTTTCCCAACAAGCTTTGGCTTATTGGGGCTTCCGGTAAGCCGCAGTCTGCCATTGAGCTTGCCTTTGATACCCTTCACTACCTCCGGATCCATAAAAGCATTTGCAAATGAGATGTCGGTCTGTTTGAAATTCAAACCTAGATCAAGGGCGTCCTCTTTGAGTTTATAAAGACCATCAAAATCAAAGGTGCGCTCGTTGCGGTATTGTAGCGTGCCTTCCAAAACGATACTCTGCCTTGCGTCGTTCCAGTCGGAATGCAGCATGATGTCGCCAACAGACTGCCCATCTATTTGAAGTTGTTCTAGGTTGGCATCAGCCGCAATATTGAGGTTGGTAAACGGCGTTGAAACTGTTCCCCAACCACTAAAACGTCCGCTATACTGATTGGGTAAACCCATCAGATCACTGAGTTCACCGAGATCGAGCCCAATGACATCAAAGCGGAGTTGATCGCGTTTGTTGTCTGAAAGACATCCATTGATACTGATACTTTGATAACCTCTGTGTAATTCAAAATCATTGATGCTCACCTCTTTGGTGGCTAAGGTGATATCCGACTGATTGGCAATTTCCCAAGCCACTCCATTGATGGTAAAAAAGGACGGTTGCAAAGCAAAACTGATGTAATCGTCTGGTAAGATTGTCGTGCGCCACTTGAGTTCTGAGTAGTCATTGGTGTTGGGGTCCCAGCTAAGGGTAGCATCTTGAACACCATTGCCTCCAGTATTGATGAGTTGTAGGTCATGAAAAGAGGTGGAATCAGCAACGCGCAATTCTTTGACAGTCAAAGACCCGCTTACGGCATCGTGTACGATGCTTTGTTGAAAATTGAGCTGCGTCATTTCAAGCGCATTGTATACGACCCCAGGACTTTTTATTTGAAGTTTGAGGTCTTCTGCCTTGGAATGAAAAGCACCTGAAATAACGGTGCCGTTGGCGATTTGAAGTTCGGGAAGAAAGATAGCGAGTAAATCTGTGGTGTTTCGCGCCAGTAAATTGAATTTGAAGTTTGCCGCACTTTGTACGGCGGTCCTTTTTTGACCTTCAATTGGCGGATATATAATGGCTAAATGATGCAATAGATCTTCAGCCAGGGTAGACTGATCTAGTAAGCCATCAATTGAAAAATCCAGCACCGACGAACTGAGGTCAATATTGGTGGTTTGACCGGCTTGTCGGTAATGGAGTTGCGCAAGTTCACCAGCAATTTGGTGTTGGTCGACGCGGTAGATATAATCTTTGAAACTGGCAAAACCAACAACCGAAGACCAGCTCGGACCTTCGAAACCCAAATTGATTTTTGTTTGTAGTTTGTCTCCGGGGAACGAACTCAAATGCAACGCATGCAAATCGGCATGAGCGATATCGAGCTGAACTTGATAGCTCGGGGCTGCGCTAAGGCTCAGCTGTAGGTAGCTACTCAATTCTAGATGTGGATCCTTGACGACTAGTTTTGATAACAATTGCTCATTTTGAATGCTGGTCTCGGCTATTTCAATTTGTGTGTAATTGTAGTTGTTCACTGATAATTGGTCGATGAGACCGCTACATTCAGACAAACCGAAGCCTCCATTGTTGGCCAAAGACAACTCAAACTGAAAAGCACCACTCATGGGGCCAATTTCAGAGACGTCTAAAAAAGAACCTATTTGAAACTCATCGAGCGCCAAAAACGAAGAATCTCGGACGCCTTTGATTGTAAATTCTTCAGGCGTGTTCGTTAAGCGAATTGGCGCTAAGGAAAGTGAACCCAAGGCAGTTTTGGCATTTTGAACAGCAACAGTCAACTGCTCGGGAAAACCAGATAATTGTGCTTGCTTCAAGTCGATGTATTGCACTTTTCGCAATATTTCTGGAATTACAATGGCTGCACTTCCCTTGGGCAAATGCAAGTTTTCAATATCGGCTAATTCGAGGTGTGCTTTGGTGATGGTTTCTTGCAACCAAAGTTGGGCAGTTTCTTTGCGAAAGTCTGGAAGTTGAAGCTGAGCCTGAAGCAGAGAGGCTTTTCCAAAACGCAACTGAAGATCCTTGATTTGAAGTGCGCGCAGTTTGTCTTGAACCTTTGCCGAAACGTAAACAGTTTGATCCATACCAAGCATATCGGGCGCAAAATAAGCGACGTCTGTAAGATGAACTTTACTAGGTGCAATGGCAATATCGAATTCAACTCTATCTTCGAAATGCGCAAAATCATCGGTACTTTTTGTTCGTAGGGCTAGTTTTGGCAGCAATAAGGTGGTGTGGGGCGTCTGCAGCAATGCTTTTCGGAGCACGATTCCTTTTGAAGAATAATACGCATAAGCGTTGAGCTGCTTGAGATGAAAACCCGAACGTTCTTTAAAGCCCAATTTTCTTATTTGACATTTGACCAGATCCCCTTTCGAGAGAATGTCTGTGGCGCTCAGTTGTAAGTCCTGCAATTCGATATGGTCGTAGTCAATGCCAAAAGACAGGGTGTCGGTGCGCAGGTCGTGGTATTTAAAATCGATGTGCGCCAAGGAAAGTTGCGCTAAATTGATATCGAAATCTTGCTGAGATGAACTTGGCGCATCTGAAGAAAAATAATCCGAGATAAACTCGAAATTATAACGACCGTCCTTTTGGGCACGACTCAAGTTGACTTTACCGCCGTATAAACGCAACTTGTTAATGAGAATTTTGTTTTGCAGTAGTTTGAATTTATCGAGGCCCAAATACAAATGCTTGAGTGCCAAAATAGGTTGGGCTTTGGACTGTTCCTCAATGTAAATATTCTTGAGATCGACATGACCAAACAACACGATATCAACAGCTCCCACAGCTACTTTGGTGCCGAGCTCCTGACTCAGGTAAGCCGTAGCGCGTTTGGCTAAAAAAGTTTGAACAGCAGCGCTGCGAATGGCAAAAACCAAAACAATAACAAAAATGAAAAACCACTCGAGGAGAATGGCAATAGATAGGCCCGCGATTTTGAGTACCTTTGTCATGTTTGTTACAAAATTAGCAATCTTTTGACAGCAAAACCCAAGATTATACTAGG
>CAZINO010000002.1:0-51572 GCA_964540625.1 uncultured Lishizhenia sp.
TTTTTGTTGTTTTGTTAAACAAATAATGTTTAACTTTATACTGTAATTGTTAAACAAAACAACTCGCTATGTCAACAATCGAATTCAATGAAGCATTAATTGGTCTAGAAAATAACCTGCAATCTTTTGCACTATCTTTTACTAGAAACCGAGAAGACGCAAGGGATTTGACGCAAGAAACCATGCTCAAAGCCATTACGTATCGCAATTATTATACGCCACAAACGAATTTTAAAGCGTGGGTGTTCACAATTATGCGTAACTTGTTCATCAATCAGTACCGCAGAAGAGTAAAATCGGGTGCCATCTTCGACCACAGCAAAGAAGTTTTCTTGGTCGGTAACATCCATAGCCACGAAGACAGCGCAATCGAGAAGATTGGTGTAAAGGACATCAACAGACAAATCAACTTATTAGGAGAGGAATATCAAACGCCTTTTGAAATGCATTTTCAAGGCTTCAAATACAAAGAGATCGCAGACAAACTAGGTATTCCAATCGGAACCGTGAAAAGCCGGATTTTCATCGCACGTAAAAAGCTGATGGAAGCCTTACCGGAATTCGCATTTTCGGCAAATTAATTTATGACAAAAAAAGTACACATTATTGGCTCGGGTATCTCGAGCTTATCCGCCGCATCCTTCTTAGCCAAAGCTGGTTACGACGTCCAAATTTTTGAAAAAAACGACCGCATTGGCGGCAGAGCCAGACAATTTGAAACACAAGGCTTTGTTTTTGATATGGGCCCGTCCTGGTACTGGATGCCCGATGTTTTCGAAAAATTTTACAAACAATTTGGATACACTACCGCAGACTTCTATGAACTCAAAAGACTAGACCCGTCGTACAGGGTATATTGGCCAGACCACTCCTACACCAATGTTCCTGCTCAAATGCAAGAACTAGAGGCTTGGTTTGAGTCCGTTGAACCGGGTAGCTCCAAACAACTACAAGCTTTTTTAAAAGACGCCGCCTACAAATACAAAGTAGGAATGGAAGACCTCGTTTATAAACCGAGCCTAAAACTTTCCGAATTCATTGATTCAAGAGTACTCGGCGGTTTATTCAAAATGCACTTATTTTCATCTTTCTCCACTTTTATTCGCAACTATTTCAAGCACCCAAAAATTCTTTCCCTGTTAGAATTTCCAGTCTTGTTTTTGGGAGCCATGCCCAACGAAACGCCCGCCCTTTATTCGCTAATGAATTACGCTGACATTCAACTCGGCACTTGGTATCCAATGAATGGCATGCATGAGTTCATTAAAGCATTTGCACGCATTGCCCAAGAGCAAGGGGTTTCTATTCACACATCGTCTAATGTTGAACGCATCGTTATTGAAAGCGGAAAAGCTACTGGCACTATTGTAAATGGCACATTTCATGCGGCCGATATTGTTATCTCGGGTGCAGACTACGCTCATACCGACCAAAAACTTTTGCAAAACAATGCCAATTACACCAATGCTTATTGGGACAAACGCACAATGGCGCCCTCTAGCTTGTTGTTTTATGTAGGGGTGAATAAAAAACTTGAAAACCTCGAGCACCACAATCTCTTTTTTGATGAATCACTAGAAGAACACGGCAAAACCATCTATAAAGACCCAAGCTGGCCAGAAAAGCCATTGTTCTACATGAGTGTGCCCTCACTAACAGATCCTACTGTTGCGCCTGAAGGTTCAGAAAATTTATTTTTTCTCATTCCGCTTGCGCCCGATCTCCAAGACGACGAGGCCACCAGGGAGAAGTATTTTGATATATTGGTGGAGCGCCTCAAAGACCTCACTGGAAACGACATCAAAGACCATATCGTTTACAAGCGTAGTTTTTGTGTGTCGGATTTCAAAAATGACTACAACGCATTCAAAGGAAACGCTTATGGTTTGGCCAATACCTTGCGTCAAACGGCTATCCTCAAGCCAAGAATGAAACATAAAAAAATCAAAAACCTTTATTATACTGGCCAATTAACTGTACCTGGTCCTGGCGTTCCTCCTTCTATTGTATCGGGAGAGGTCGTTGCCAAGCACATCATTACCACGCATCACTAAACCCAAACTATGAAAGCATTATTTGACAACATCAGCCAAGAAATGAGCGAGCTTACCACCAAAAGGTACTCGACTTCATTTTCTTTAGGCATCAGCTTTTTGCATAAAGAACTGCAAAAACCAATTTATGCCATCTATGGTTTTGTACGTTTTGCAGATGAAATTGTAGATACTTTTCACGGCTATGACAAAGAAAAACTGTTGGCAGATTTCAAGATTCAAACCTATGAAGCGATTGCAGCAGGTATATCGCTAAATCCGATATTAAACAGTTTTCAGTGGGCAGTTAATAAATATCAAATTCCACATGAACTGATCGATACTTTTTTGGACTCTATGGAAATGGATCTCCAAAAACAGACCTACGACCAAGGTAAATACGAGACGTATATCTTAGGGTCGGCAGAAGTCGTTGGCCTCATGTGCTTAAAGGTATTTGTGGATGGCAACCAAGCCGAATACGACAAACTTAAGCCGTATGCCATGAAACTTGGTGCTGCTTTTCAAAAAATCAATTTCCTTCGCGACCTCAAGGCGGATTATCAAGAACTCGGCCGAACTTACTTCCCAGGAATCAATTTAACAGAATTCAACACCGCACTCAAAAAAGAAATTGAAGCAGATATCGCCATTGATTTTCAAAAAGGTTACGAAGGTATCCTGATGCTCCCAAAAACAGCTCGTTTTGGCGTCTATATGGCCTACAAGTACTATTTTAAACTATTCAAAAAAATAAAACAGACGCCCGCAGAAAACGTACTAAATGAACGTATTCGTATTCCAAATTACCGTAAAATGCGCATATTGCTCACATCATACGTTCGCCATAACCTCAATTTATTGTAATGCAAGAAGAGTACGTTGTATTAGTTAATGAGGATGACCGCGAAATCGGTCAGCTCGAAAAGATGGAAGCACACCGCCTAGGTGTATTGCATCGGGCTTTTTCTGTTGTTCTTTTTAACAGCAAAGGCGAACTCTTGTTACAACAGCGTGCTGCTCACAAATATCATTCGCCACTCCTGTGGACCAACGCATGCTGTAGTCACCCAAGGCCGGAGGAAACTGTTTTGAACGCCGCTAAACGCCGTTTGCAAGAAGAAATGGGCATGAGTGCCAAACTGCAAGAAGGGTTTCATTTTATTTACAAAGCAAAGCTCGATCAAGGTCTTACCGAACACGAACTAGACCACGTCGTATTTGCCTATGCCGACCAAGATCCACAGATCAACATTGAAGAAGTCGAGGCCTTCAAGTGGATCAGCCTATCGGAATTATTACAAGACCTCGAAAAATATCCACATGCTTACACTGCGTGGTTTAAAATACTATTAAATCAGCACCTGGAAGCCTTATCTAAAGCAGCATATGAGAGTGTGTAGACGCGCCACATTTAATGCGGCACATCGACTTTACCGACCAGACTGGTCAGACGAACAAAACAACGCTATTTTCGGCAAATGCAATAACCCCAACTATCACGGCCACAACTATACCCTTGAGGTTTGGATTGACGGCCAAATTGATCCTGAGACTGGATACCTGATCGACCTCAAGCTAGTCAAAGACCTGATCGGGACAGAAGTTCAAGATCGCTTTGATCACCGTAACCTCAACCTAGACTGCCCCGAGTTTGCCAACTTGAATCCTACGGCAGAAAACATTGCCGTGGTAATTTGGAACTTATTGCGTCAAAAATTGGATTCAAAATATGGGCTGAGCGTCAAGCTCTGGGAAACACAAAACAACATCATTGAATACGACGGCAAATGAGTACTGCGCTATTTTGGCACCGACGCGATCTTCGCATTGAAGACAACGCTGGATTATACAAAGCGCTCAAAAACAACTCAGAAGTAGTTCCTGTTTTTGTTTTTGACCACACGATATTAACACATCTTGCTAAAAATGACCAGCGCGTCCTGTTTATTTACCAGGAAATCCAGCGCTTGAAAAAAGCATATCAAAATGATGGAGGCGATTTAATTGTTGTGTTTGGTGATCCCAGAGTAGAAATTGTCAAATTGGCGCAACAATTTAAGGCCAGTCGGGTTTATACCAACCGTGATTACGAGCCTAGTGCGATTTCCCGAGACCAGTTTCTATTTGATGAACTACAAAAAAGTCAAATTGAATTCATTGGTGCCAAAGATCAGGTCATTTTTGAAAAAAATGAGGTCGTTAAAGATGATGGTAAACCCTACACCATTTACACACCCTATTCACGCAAATGGAAGGCCAAACTGACGCCCTATCAGTTCAAAGCGTACCCGACGACCCAATACCTCAAAAATTTGGCAAAATTGGCTCCTCAAGAACTACTGCCATTGGCACATATGGGCTTTGAAAATCAAAACACGCAGAACTTCCCACCAAGTGGTACGCCAGAGAAAATCATCACTGACTATCATTTGCAGCGTGATATCCCCTCTGTCCAAGGTACCTCACGTCTGAGTTTACATTTGCGCTTTGGCACTATTTCTATCCGGCAATTGGCACATAGCGCCCAACAACTCAATGAAAAATTTCTCAATGAACTCATTTGGCGCGACTTCTACCAAATGATATTATTTCATTTTCCGCAAACAACAGACAGGGCTTTCAAGCCGCCATACGACCGCATCCAATGGGAGACCAATGAGGCCCACTTCAAAGCTTGGTGCGAAGGCAAAACAGGTTATCCGTTGGTGGACGCCGGTATGCGCGAACTCAATGCAACTGGTTTTATGCACAACCGCGTACGCATGGTTGTGGCTAGTTTTCTCACCAAACATTTATTGATTGACTGGCGTTGGGGAGAGCGCTATTTTGCAGAAAAACTTCTGGACTTTGAACTAGCCAGCAACATAGGAGGCTGGCAATGGGCCGCGGGCTGTGGTTGCGATGCTGCGCCATACTTTAGGGTTTTCAATCCGGAGGCCCAACAAAAGAAATTTGACCCGCAATACAAATACATTCAAAAATGGGTGCCCGAATTTGGCACTGCTGCCTACCCAGCCCCAATTATAGAACATAAGTTTGCACGCGAACGTGTTTTAGACCGTTTCAAAACAGCACTACAAGCATGAGTAAAGCACTACAAATTGGAGACAACTGCCCAGCATTTAGTCTTCCTGATCATCAAGGAAACATTATTGATATCCAACAATTTATCGGTAAAAAAATATTAGTTCTATTTTTTTACCCCAAGGATGATACCCCCGGTTGTACCAAAGAAGCATGCGCATTCAGAGATGCCTATGCCGATTTTGTAGAACTCGGTTGCGAAGTATTTGGCATCTCCGCTGACGGGAGTAAGTCTCATCTCGCCTTCGGCCAAAAACATGGTCTTCCTTATCCTTTGCTCGCCGACACACAAAAAAAGGTACGCCAATTATTTGGCGTACCTGGTAACTTGTTTGGCCTCATTCCGGGAAGAGTCACGTATGTCGTGGGGCTCAACGGAAAAATTGCCGGTATTTTTAATTCTCAAACCAACCCGCTTGGGCATATTGAAGAAGCCCTAAGGGTGGCCAAAGGCTTACTTACTGCTTGATGAACTGAAATTCGGCACCAAGCTTGATCTCGTCTGCAACAACAATATGACCCGCTTCTGTTACAGCGCTCCATGTTAGACCAAACTCACTGCGCTTAATGCTTCCAGAAAGTGTCATGCCCGCTTTGGTTTGACCATAAGGATCCACAGCAATACCTGCAAACTCTGCTTTAAATACAACCGGTTTAACCGTGCCTTTGATTTCGAGGTTACCTGAAATTTCCAAGGCGTCGTCGCTTACTTTTTTTACGTCAGTAGAGGTAAATTTTAGGGCTGGATGATTTTCTGCATCAAAAAAATCGGCAGATTTCAAGTGGCCGTCACGGTCTGCAACGCCTGTATTGATACTGTCGATGGCTGCTGAAAAATCAAACTTTGCCGCTGAAAAATCGTCGCCATTTGTTTGTGCAGTGGCATCAAAAGAACCAAAAGATCCGCTCACGTTTGAAATCATCATATGACGCACTTTGAAGCCTACTTCACTGTGCATGCTGTCTACTTTCCAATTTGTTTCCATAATTTTTGTTTTTATTTTTTGTACAAAATTACAGACACATCAAGGTTATTTTCGTTGACCTGCATCAAGACTTTTAATTGCGCATAAAAATCTTAAATTTGAAAGATGAAAGCCTTGTTATCTGTTCTATTTATGGTGGTGCTATCCAATGGATTCGCACAAATCCTGAATAAAGACATCAAAAACAATTACCCAACACGTTTTTATTT
Organism: uncultured Lishizhenia sp.; assembly: GCA_964540625.1. GTDB lineage: Bacteria > Bacteroidota > Bacteroidia > Flavobacteriales_D > Crocinitomicaceae > UBA952. Next base: position 6,316 of record CAZINO010000002.1, read on the forward strand.
TGAAAGTCAACGGATGAACATGTATCGTAGCTTGGTATCCAATGATGACTTCTTACCAACACCCCTCGGAGAGCGCGCCTCTGAAATGGCACTACCTGTTTGGTCTCAGCAGCTGGGTCTGGGCTTAGGCCTGAGTCAGCATTTTTATTTAGATGCAGGTGTCTCTTGGCTGCAAAATGGCGAATCTTACGCTTTTGAAGCAACAGACTCCGATTCAAGCTTTGCTTATCAGACCAAATACCGCTATCTCGCGCTTCCTTTGCAGCTCAAAGCTACCTTCGGCAAAAAGTTGCAGTTCTATACCGGAGCTGGCTTGGTACCTGCACTATACCAGGGTTACCGCCAAGATCTTCAATGGACCAACGCTTTGGGAGCCAAATACGACGACCAAATCAAAATCAATAATGCCATGAATAGCTTCACTATTGCTTGGATAGCCAGTGCCGGTCTCGACTTCCAGCTCGACGATAAGTTCAATTTGCGTCTTGGTCTCATTTACCGTTCACAGCTCAACAATTCTTACAGCCCCTATGAGGCATACGTTCATAAAAGTGTTGGTTGGGGCTTTAACTTTGGGATCAGCAAAAAACTTTAGTATGCAGTTACAAGAAATCTGTCGCTTTTTAGAAGCAAAATTCCCCCTTCAATTACAAGAAGGTTATGACAACGCCGGCCTCATTTACGGCCATTCAGAAAAAGAAATTTCAGGCATTATGGTTTCACTTGATGTAACCGAAGCCATTGTAGATGAAGCCATTGAGAACAATTGTAACCTGATCATTTCACATCATCCGATTCTATTTCGCGGTCTCAAGAAACTCAATCGAAAAAACTATGTGGAGCGCATCCTTGAAAAATGCATACAGCAGCAAATCGCGTTATATGCGATTCACACCAACCTAGACAATCATTACCAAGGCGTTAATGCAAAAATTGCTGCAAAATTAGGTTTACAAAGTGTCCGCATCCTAAGACCAATGCAGGGTTTGTTGCATAAGTTAGAAGTTTACGTGCCCCAAAGCCATTTTTTAAATGTCGACAAGGCCATTTTAAGCACTGGCGCAGGTCAGATTGGCAATTACAAAGAATGTCATTTTCGCTCATTTGGTACCGGTACATTTACACCGTTTGAAAATGCAAACCCACAAATAGGCCACATTGGCACCAGAGAGGAAGTACAAGAACTCAAATTGGAATACGTAGTCGAGGACTACCTCATCCAAAAGGTCATCCGAGCCATGCGCGATGCACACCCCTATGAGGAAGTAGCTTTTCACGTCATGCCAACAACAAATGAGCACCAATATCGAGGTGCAGGAATGATCGGCTCACTCGCTGAACCAATGGATACGAAATTGTTTTTGGAAAAAATCAAACAAACATTTGGTTGTGGTTGTGTCAAGCACACACAGATACACAAAGAAAAGGTGCAGTCTATCGCACTTTGCGGTGGCGCAGGTAGCTTTTTGGTGCCCGACGCTATTGCTGCTAAAGCAGATCTATATCTATCCGCTGACTTCAAATACCATGAATTTTTTGATGCCGACAAGCACCTCATTATTGCCGATATCGGACATTACGAAAGCGAGCAGTTTACAAGTGAACTTTTAGCTGAACAACTTACAGAAAATTTTCCTAACTTTGCGGTCCGTTTAACTAAGTTGAATACGAATCCCGTTAACTATCTATAGCCCATGGCAACAGCAACGAAAAAAGAAGGTACCATCGCAGAAAAATTGGATGCGCTTTTTGAACTCCAGAAAATCGACTCTGAAATCGATCGCATTCGCACCATCCGTGGTGAACTTCCTTTAGAAGTGCAAAGTCTAGAGGATGAAATCATCGGACTCAATACCCGCGTTTCCAAAATCAACGATGAAATCAAAGAAATTGAGACCGAAATTGCAGACCGCAAAATTGCTGTAAAAGAAGCTGAAGCAGCTATTGCCAAGTACAAAGAGCAGCAAAACAACGTACGCAACAACCGCGAGTTTGAATCACTTTCCAAAGAAATTGAATTCCAAGAACTTGAAATCAAACTCCACGACAAAAAGTCAAAAGAGGCCAAATTGAAAATTGACCTCAAAAAAGAAACGCTTACCGAAGCAGTTGAGCGCGTTGAAATGAAACAGTCTGACCTCGACAACAAAAAAGCCGAGCTCGAAGCAATTGTCAGCGAGACCCAAAAAGACGAAGAAAAACTCATCAAAGCATCTGATGCCGCAAAAAAGAACATCGAATCTCGCTTGGTTTTTGCTTATGAGCGCTTGCGCACCAATGCGAAAAACGGTCTAGCGGTTGTTCAAGTCATGAGAGGTTCTTGTGGCGGTTGTTTTAATAAAATCCCACCACAACGCCAATTGGATATCGTCACTAAAAAGAAAATAATTGTTTGTGAGCACTGCGGTCGTGTATTGGTTCCGCAAGAAGCCACAGAAGCATAGAAACTAAATAAAATCTTAAAAAAAACGCTCCTATTGGAGCGTTTTTTTTTGTTTAATTCAATTTGAATTGGATATCTAACTTGGCCAATTCTTTGAATAATTGGCTTGACGGTTGAACTTTAACACTTCTGGATGGCAAAGAAACCTCTACGCCATCTAAAGGGTCATAGACGGTAAAATGCAACTGGCAAGCTCCGGGGTTCGCCTCAAAGAGTTCGTGAAGTTGATCAATAACAAGTTGATCAAGTTGCTTGGCAGAAAACCGCAGTTTGAGCATTTTGGCGCGCTTGTCTCGAAGTTCTTGAAGGAGTTCGATATGATGCACGACAAATTCTGGATATTGTCGGAATCTCGGCACCTCAATGCGACCTTTGATGGCAACAAAAGTACCAGGCTCCATAAAATGCTTAAACTTGAGATACGACTCATTGAATAAATTCAATTTGAAGGCATCCTGGTAATCTTCGATAACTAAGGAGCCAAAAGCGTCTCCGCGTTTGGTGATGCGGTGTTCTGCACCTGTAATAATAGCTGCTATGAGCAGGTCTCTTCCTAGAAAAGCGCTTGGGTCATTGAGCATTGCAACGTTTCCGGTGCAAAAAGACGTGATTTCAACTTTGTAGTCATCGAGTGGATGCCCTGAAATAAAGATGCCTACAACTTCTTTTTCTCGGTTGAGTTTATAGATGGCGGGCCATTCATCAGCTTTTGGGACGGACGGAGCCGGCATAGTTGTACCTGTTGCTTCACCGAACATACTGTGTTGGGCAGATTGTTGTTGCTCTTGAACGCTGGCTCCATAACGAATGGCTGCCTCAAGAAAGGTTCTGCCATTGGCATCTGCTGCAAAATATTGGGCTCTGTGTACTCCAGTGAATGAATCAAAGCCGCCAGCATAGGCTAAACTTTCGAACGCACGCTTATTACACAAACGCAAATTAATACGAGTGGTGAGCTCAAAAATCGAGCTAAAGGCACCGTTTTTTCTTTCTTCGAGAATGGCCTCGACCGGGCCGCTTCCCATTCCTTTAATTGCACCGAGCCCAAAGCGAATAGCGCCGGCGTTGTTGACAGAAAAAGTAAAGCCAGATTCATTGATATCCGGACCCAATACTTCTATACCCATGCGACGGCATTCTTCCATAAAGAAAGAGACTTGCTTGATGTCCGACATGTTGTTACTAAGAACAGATGCCATATATTCGGCAGGATAGTTCGCTTTGAGATAAGCCGTTTGATAAGCCACCCAAGCATAGCAAGTTGAGTGCGATTTATTGAATGCATAAGAAGCGAAGGCCTCCCAGTCTTTCCAGATTTTTTCGAGAACTGTAGGCGCGTGCCCTTTTGCGCTGGCACGTTCGATAAAAGTAGGTTTCATTTTATCGAGTACCTTGCGGTCTTTCTTACCCATGGCCTTTCGCAGGGTGTCGGCCTCGCCTTTGGTGAAATCGGCTAATTTCTGAGACAAGAGCATGACCTGCTCTTGGTAAACGGTAATGCCATACGTTTCTTTGAGGTAGTCTTCGCAATCTGCGAGATCATACACAATTTGTTCTTCGCCGTGCTTGCGCTTGCAATACGACGGGATGTATTCCATTGGACCCGGTCGGTACAATGCGTTCATGGCGATAAGATCGGCAAATTCTGTGGGCTTGAGCTCTTTGAGGTGTTTTTGCATCCCGGGAGATTCGTATTGGAAAATACCAACGGTTTCTCCGCGCTGAAAAAGTGCGTAAGTAGCGGGGTCGTCAATGGGAAAGGCATCCGGGTCTAAATCTATGCCGCGATTTTCTTTGACCAAACGCACCGCATCTTTGATGAGGGTTAGCGTTTTGAGCCCTAAAAAGTCCATTTTAAGCAAACCAGCAGATTCGGCCACCGCGTTGTCGTATTGGGTACAGACCATTTCAGAATCTTTGGCAGTAGCCACTGGCACAAAATTAGTGAGGTCGTCGGGCGTAATTATTACGCCACAGGCGTGAATACCCGTATTGCGCACGGACCCTTCGATTTCCATTGCTTTTTGTAAGACCTGAGCTTGTAAATCGACGCCGTTGTAAATTCGGCGTAATTCTTTGGCGTTACCGATTGCTTCTTGATTACGGAGTTTATCGACGAGCTCTGGCTCAGGAAGCGAAAATAACTTGCGCAGCGATAAATCTGGAATAAGTTTGGCCAGGCGGTCGGCCTCGGGAAGTGGTAGGTTCATGACACGCGCGGTATCGCGGATAGCAGATTTAGCAGCCATGGTACCGTAGGTAATAATTTGAGCTACTTGATTGGCACCGTATTTTTGAATGACGTAGTCGATGACCCTACCTCTGCCCTCATCGTCGAAATCGATATCGATATCTGGCATTGAGATGCGGTCAGGATTCAAAAAACGCTCAAAGAGTAAGTCGTATTTGATGGGGTCTACATTGGTGATACCGATACAGTAAGCAACAGCCGAACCTGCCGCAGATCCCCGACCAGGACCTACAGAAACGCCCATTTGACGCGCTGCATTGCAAAAATCTTGAACAATCAGAAAGTAACCAGGATAACCTGTTTTTTCGATGGTAGTTAATTCAAAATCGATGCGCTCGGTGATTTCTGCAGTAAGTTCTGGATAGCGCTTTTTAGCCCCCTCATAAGTGAGGTAGCGCAGATAGGCGTTTTCGCCGCGCTTGCCGCCGTCTATGGCGTCCTGGGCGTCAATGAATTCTGAGGGGATGTCAAATGCGGGTAGCAGGACTTCTCTGGCCAGACCATAGTGTTCGCATTTGGAAATGATTTCGGAAATAGTTGCGATTGCCTGGGGTAGATCGGCAAATAAAGCCAACATTTCTTCAGAACTACGCATGTAATAGGTGTCGTTTTCCAAGCCGTAACGAAAGCCTCTGCCGCGCCCTTTAGGGGTTTCAACGAGCTCGTTGTCTTTGACACAAAGTAAGACATCATGGGCAACCGCGTCTGCTTGCTCTACGTAATAGGTATTATTGGTTGCAACGAGTTTGATTTGGTGCTGTTCCGAAAGAGCGACTAACATTGGATTGAGCCGTTCCTCTACTTCCAATCCATGGCGACCAACCTCCAAATAAAAATCAGGGCCAAATTGTGCTTTCCACCACAAAAGTGCTTCTTCTGCTTGCTTTTGCCCTACATTGAGAAGCAGGCTAGGAATTTCACCGTAAAGGTTGCCGCTCAGAACAATCAGGTCTTCTTTGTATTGACTCAGAACTGCTTTGTCTATGCGCGGTACATAATACATGCCTTGGGTATAGGCAATTGAGGCCAATTTGATGAGGTTTTGATAGCCATTTTTATTTTTAGCCAAACAAACGATTTGATAACCGTTGTCTTTGACGGTTTTATCTTGGTGATTTCGGCAAACATTGAACTCGCAACCTATTATGGGTAATATTTCCTGACCTTCATAGGCTTCGCCTTTTTCCGCAGCCTCAGCTTTGGCCGCTTTTACCTTTGCGTTGTGGGCAGCAGCTTGCTTCTCAAATTGAAAAGCAGCCATCATGTTGCCGGTATCGGTAAGGGCAACCGCCGGCTGGCCCAAGGCAACCGCTTTTTGAATAAGCGCCCCAACTTCTGCAGTTGACTGTAAAATAGAATATTGGGTGTGGTTGTGCAGGTGTGCAAAAACAAGACCCTCTGGCGCAGCAGTCGGGGTGATATTTGGTCGGGATGGCGCAGCAGCAGGTTTCTGTGCAGCTCGAATTTTTTCGCTTTCGGCTTTTAGGTTGACATGCTGAAGACCAATTTTTTGAATGGGTGCTGGATTGAGCGTCTGAAATGAGGTATAGTAACCAGGTTCTTGAAGAATTTCTTCTAAAGTATAATGTTCTTTACGCAAAAGTTCCAAGAAACAGCGGGTCGTGGATTCGACGTCGGCCGTGGCGTTATGGGCTTCATTGAAAGCTTCCCCAAAAAGATACTCGTGGAGTTCGGTAAGCGTCGGAAGCTTGAATTTGCCGCCGCGCCCTCCGGGAATTTGACAGAGCAGCGCACTGCGCTCTGTACAGGTGTCAAGAACAGGTTTGGTTAATGGTGTGTCTTGGCCGAGACGTACAAATTCACAGCCCAAAACATTGATATCGAATTTGAGGTTATGCCCCACCATGAAATTGGCTTTGGCAAGGTCTTTTTGAAAGCGTTCAAGTACGGTGGTGAGTGGCTCACCTACGGCTCGGGCGAGCTCCGTGGAAATACCGTGGACGCGCTCGGATTCAAAGGGAATATTGAAACCGTCGGGCTGAATGATGAAATCTTGCTGGGAAACTAGCTCACCTGCTTCGTCGTGGAGCTGCCAAGCGAGCTGCACCACACGCGGCCAGTTGTCTAGGTCGGTGATCGGTGCATTGAAATTGCGCGGTAAACCAGTGGTTTCGGTATCAAAAATGAGGTACATGACAGCTGTAAAAAGGGAACTTTAAATTTAGGAAATTCTACAGCAGACTCGTGCGATTGTTGAAAACTATTGTGTGGCCTTCTCCCAATAAGCGTTGAGCAATACCACCAACTTGCGGGCAATATTATTTTGGTAGCGCTTGGTGCGGTAGCCACCGACCCAGTTGATACCGCGAATGGCGTTGGTCAGGAAGATTTCATCGGCAGCAAGCAAGTGCTGTGGAAGCAGCGCACTTTCGTATACTTTGATTCCATTGGCTAATGCCAAATTGATAATCTGCATTCGCATGGTTCCTGCCAAGCAACCTTCTTCTAAACCAGGGGTATAAAGTACACCGTTACTGATCACAAATACATTACAAGATGACGACTCTAGAATTTGACCACGGTAATCGGTCAAGAAGAGGTCGTCGAGGCCTTTTTCTTTGGCGGCCAAAGCTGCCATTACATAAGGCAAGCCCATTTTTGTTTTGAAGTTAGAAAGCAGGTTTTTCTGAAGCTTTATGTCTTGATAGATATCTAATTCGAGCCCGCGTGCATTGAGTTCAAAATGATTGACCTCATAAGGGTAAACTTCGATGTAATAAATAGCCTCATTGGCATCGGGCAAATAAGCACCACCACTGATTCTATCCAGAGAAAGACGGCAACGACCGCCTTCGGTAATGCCAGATTGAGCGCAAAGCTCCAGAATTTTTGCTTCAAAAAAAGCAGTGGTATAAGTCGCCGAAGGACGCATATGAATGGCGCGGGCGCCGGCTAACAAACGCAGAACGTGATTTTCAAGATTGAGGGGCCTGCCATTTATAATACGGATGCTTTCAAATACGCCATCGCCATACAAATGGGCACGGTTGCCCGGAGAAATGGTTGGCGCATCTCCAGCTAAAATATTCCCATTACTATTGACATAAAGCATTGGCTACAAAACTTCTATTGAAACAAAGATGCGAAAAAATGCAAATACTTCGGTATAAAGATCAAGACAAATAACAGCCCTACAATTGCCCCTGAAATATGCGCGTCGTGAGCAATACCAGTATTGCCTTTTCTAAAAGCGTAATATTCAATGAGTAAATACAAGGGGCCAAAAATATAGGCAGGCACAGGCAATGGAATGAACAATAAGGAGAGTTCTTGGGTTGGATTCACGGCAATAAATGCAAATAAAACGGCTGTCACTGCGCCGGAGGCGCCCAAACTGCGGTAATGCGGGTCATCTTGATGACGGTAATAAGCGTAAAGTGTGGCGAATAAACCGCCCATTAGGTAGAGCAACGCAAAATAATAGACTCCTCCGAACTTGCCAAAAAACGAGGTAAGTTGCCAGAAAAAAAAATCACCGATAAAATAAAGCGTCAACATATTGAAAAGCAAATGCGACCAATCGAGGTGAACAAACATATGTGTGAAGAACCGGTGCCACTCTTTGTTGTGTTTGGCTAAGTAGGGGCTAAACAACATCCGGGCGCGCCAACTCGGATTTTGAAAGCCCTGCCAAGATAAGAGCGCAGTAAATAGAATCAGTCCAATAACCATTAATTCGCAATGTTTAATTACCTTCAACGAAAGTAAGGAATAAATGAAAGCTCAACTTCGCTTCTGTTTTGGATTTTTGTTTTTGGCACTGCTCTTTTCGAGATGTAATCAAAAACAAGGGCCATCTGGGCAAGTAGATTTTTTAAAAAGTAAGAAGTTAAATCAAGCGCAAAAATTGAAGCTTTTGCTTTTAGAAGGGCATCCTCAACTTCCACTCAATAAAGCAGTACGCAGTCAGCTCTTCAATATGTATGCGGCTTTCCATTTTAAGCCTTTTTTTTCAAGCGACTCCGCCCACCAAACCATCAAGCAAAATTGGCTGAAAACAGCCAACAAATTAGGCCATTTTGGGCTTCCAAAGTCAAGAGGGCAAGTCATTGATAAAAGTCAACATGAGCTGATCTCAGAGCTGCTGTTGAGTTATCAAATCGGTACTATTGTGCACGACCTCGATAGCGGTTTTATCGATTTCGACAAGCGCAAACTCAAAGCAAAACAATGGCAAAAATACCCAAGCACTTGGCTCGAAAAATCGCTCAATACAGATTCCATATTACTAACAAGAGGCCCAGCCGATTCTAATTACCGCTATTTTGCGCAGCACTTATTCCACTATTGCGATACGGTCATTCAAGATACTGTTTGCTATACGCTTACGCCCGAAAAAGACAACAAAAACCGAGCATGGGAACAACTCCAATTGGCGCTCCTTGGTAAAAACCTCATTTCCGCGCAAGCGGACAGTTTAACCATTCGGGCAGCGCTGCGACAATTCCAAAAACAGAACGGACTCAATGCCGATGGCCGTATTGGTATGGCTACTGTTTATGCCTTCAAACAATCCAAACAAGACCGTTTATATCAAGCCCAAATTTCTTTGGACCGTCTTCGTCAACAAAAACCAAAACCAAAGACCTTCATTGGTATTAACTTACCCGCATTTGTTTTGCAATTTATCTCCGATGACACACTTCGGGCCGAACACAGGGTCATCATTGGAAAAATAGAGCACGCCACACCCGAACTCAGCTCACATTTAAACCGAATCGTGAGTTTACCTTATTGGCGGGTGCCAAGTTCAATTGCAAAAAATGAAATTCTTCCGGCTCTCAAAAGAAATGCTAGTTATCTCCAAAAAGAACATATGCGTATTTATGGCGCAAACAAAAGAGAAATCGATCCGAAAATGGTCAATTGGAAAAAAATAAAAGACAACACCTTTCCCTATCTGATTGAACAAGATCCAGGTCCTTGGAATAGCCTTGGTCTGATCAAATTTGAATTTGCCAACGCATTTTCTGTATATATCCACGACACACCAAGCCGAAGCTTATTCAGTAACCCATTCAGGAGTTTTTCGCATGGCTGCATGCGCACCGAAGCACCCATTGAGCTTGGCAAGGCCATTTTAAATCAAGATCATATTGGTTCAAAATTCAATCAAGTAAGCGGTGATTCGCTGCAAAAATTAACCACTAGTTTAATCCATCAAAAAATAACACTTCTGCAGCCAATACCCCTTTTTGTCTATTACCAAACCGTTACGGCAGATCGGGATGGGCTTCATTTTTTCCTGGACTTGTATCAACGAGAACAAGACCTGATCAAAGAACTGCGTTCGGGAAATAATGGCTAATTTTGATAAAAAATTGGCCATGATTGTATCCCCTTCCGTTTTATCCTGTGATTTCGGCAACATCCAACGCGACACCTTAATGTTGCATCACTCTGTTGCAGATTGGTTACACATCGACGTCATGGACGGTGTGTTTGTACCAAATATCTCTTTTGGTTTTCCCGTGCTGCAAGCCATCAGGCAGCACACCAGTAAAACGCTAGATGTTCACCTCATGATTGCCAACCCAGATGCCTACCTAGAAGACTTTAAAAAAGCTGGGGCAGATATCCTCACCGTTCATTATGAGGCGTGTACACACCTCCACCGCACCATTAGCCGCATTCAAGAACTTGGCATGAAAGCCGGTGTGGCACTCAATCCGCATACGCCCATTGAGGTCCTGACTGAAATTGCCCCAATGTTGGATTTGGTTTTGGTCATGAGCGTCAATCCAGGTTTTGGCGGGCAGCGTTTTATTGCAGCGGCCAACGATAAAGTGGCACGCCTTAAAGCTTTGCGAAACCAAACCAAATCTCATTTTTTAATTGAAGTCGACGGCGGCGTCAACCTTGAAACCGGCGCGCAGCTTGCACAAGCCGGAGCAGATGCCCTTGTAGCTGGCAGTTTTGTTTTTGGTTCGGCAGATCCAAGCGCCACAATTGCCGCCCTTCAAAGCCTTAAATAACGTAACCTAAGCAGCTTTCCTTCGTTAAACGATTCATGAAGCACCTCCTTGCTTTAAATCTCTTTTTTATATGGCTGCCTTTTTCAAGTCTTGGTCAAAGTCTTGCCCAGAAAGAACAGGCGGCCGTCCAAGCACTTTCTGCTCTTCGCAGCGCAAACAACGACGAACAAATAAGTACTTTGCATTTGGCATTTAAAAAAGCCATGTCGGAACTTGTTCGCAGCAAAGACTTCTTTGATTTACCACTTCAACAACTCAAAATAGCCGATATCAAAAGCACCGATCAAACCGTTCGGCTGCTCACTTGGAATGTTGAACTTTCAGACCTGTCTTATACTTATGGTGGGTTTATTTTGCGGCGTGAGGAAGGCAAAGATCGCGTTCAAGTACTGGAATTAACCGATGTTTTAGACGCCTACAATACCAAGCCAGAAGGTATTATAGACCACAAAAGCTGGTACGGTGCCGTTTATTATAAAATCATCGATTTTTCTTTTCAAGGCAAGACGCAATACTTATTGTTTGGCTACGACGGCGGGACCACCATGAGCAATTACAAAATATTAGATGTACTGAGTTTCTCTGGGCAGGTGGCCAAATTTGGTAGCCCGGTATTCAAGGACCCAAAGGGAATTAAAAAAAGGGTCGTTTTTGAATACGCCAACATGGCCAGTATGTCTTTGGAATTCGAACCAAAGCGCGCCCGTATCGTTTTTGATCACCTCTCAGCAGAGGCGCCTGCACTAGAAGGTGTAGCCTCGTATTATTTTCCTGATATGTCCTATGATGCTTATGTTTACGACTACGACCGTGAATTATGGCAACTCGAGTCCGATGTAGTAGCTACCAACCCTGCCGATGTTGGCGAACGCTATTATTATGCACTCAATCAAAAAACTGGAAAAGTAGAGAAGAACCGGATGCGCGCAGACTGGATGAACCCCACTGATCAGCAAAATCCTGCAAATGGTGCGCATGCTGCGGCCTTACCCGCACCAGAAACCAATTCAGACGTAAACCAACCCAAAAGTCGCAAACGCCGATTTGGTCTGTTTAGAAGACCTTCAAATCCAGAATCTTATTAAGCCCCAACTCTATGCAACTCGGAAAAATCAACAAGCTAACGATCAAGCGCTTTGCACCTCCGGGAGCTTACCTGATAGATCTTCAAGAAAACGAAATTTTACTCCCCAATAAATACCTGACCCCAGATTTGGAAGAAGGGTCTGAGGTGGCCGTTTTTGTCATGAAAGATTCATCTGAACGTTTGGTCGCCGTCAAAGAAATTCCCTATCTGCTTCTTGGCGAATGCGCCTACTTAGATGTCGTACAAGTCAATCCGTATGGTGCGTTTGTTGATTGGGGCCTCGACAAAGATCTGTTTGTTCCTTTTGCCGAACAACGCCAACGACTCGAAATTGGAGAACGCAAGCTCTTTGCGTTACTTTATGACTATGAAACGGATCGCCTATACGGCAGTATGAAAATTAAAAAGGTCTTACTTCCGTGTCAAGATAAAAGCCTAGAAGGTCAAGAGGTCACGTTGTTGATTTGCGATGAAGGCAAGCTTGGTAGAAATGTCATTGTCGATATGCGCTATGAAGGACTTATTTTTAAAGATCATCAGATTCAGCCCCTAGAAACCGAACAAATATGTAAGGGTTATGTGGCAAAGGTTCGAGAAGATGGCAAACTCGATATCCGTTTAGAAGTCCCGAACGACAGTCGATATGATGCTGCTGAACTAAAAATTCTGTCTGTATTAGAAGCCAATGACGGCTTTTTGGCACTCACAGACAAAAGTGATCCAGAAACGGTCCGGGAATTACTAGGCCAGAGTAAAAAAACCTTCAAGCAGGCACTCGGAAAATTATATAAATACCGACGCGTTGCAATAGAACCTACCGGGATTCGCTACCTCAACAATCCGAGAACAAAGCCCGAATAATTAACGACCATCGCCGTCGAGCAAATTACCAAGACCACCCAATATGCTGCCTTCCTCTTTGCGCGTTGTGGTGCTGTAGGCTAAAATCCGAGCTGCCAATCTAGAAATGGGCAAACTTTGCAGCCATACTTTTCCCGGACCTTTTAGTGTGGCAAAAAATAAACCTTCACCGCCAAAAATGGTGTTTTTGATACCGCCAACAAATTGGATATCGTAGTCGATATCTTGGGTGTAGGCCACAATACAACCAGTATCAACGCGCAGAACTTCACCGGGTTGCAAAGTGCGTTCGGTAATGTATCCTCCGGCATGACAAAAAGCAAAGCCATCGCCCTCTAGCTTTTGCATGATGAAACCTTCTCCACCGAAAAGACCGGTGCCGAGCTTGCGCTGAAATTCTATGCCTACACTCACCCCTTTTGCCGCACATAAAAAGGCATCTTTCTGACAAATGATTTTGCCATTGTATTGCAAGAGATCAAATGGTACAATTTTACCGGGATATGGCGATGCAAATGCGACTCTTGCCTTACCGAATCCTTGATTGGTAAATGCGGTCATAAATAAACTTTCACCCGTTAAAAGTCGTTTTCCGGCACTAAATAGTTTGCCCATGAAACCGGTTTGAGCAGAACCATCGCCAAAAATGGTTTGCATTTCTATAGCTTGATCCATGTACATGAATGCGCCTGCCTCGGCGATAGCAGTTTCTTGTGGGTCTAGCTCAATTTCGATGAGCTGCATTTCTTCTCCTTTGATGAAGTAGTCGATTTCGTGGTTGCTACGCATGATTTGTTTTTCTTACAAAATTAGTAACAAAGTAGTTGCAACAGATTGTTTACCTTTGCCAAATGGAAACACCGCAAAAAATCGCTGTCATTGGCGGCGGAAGTTGGGCTACCGCTTTGGTGAAAATCTTGTGCAACACCACCAAACAGGTAAATTGGTGGATGCGCAGCCAAGAAGCCATAACGCACATTCAAAATTATGGTCACAATCCTAAATACCTTCAATCCGTTGCCTTTGACACCAAGCAACTGGTCTTGAGTACGCAACTAGAAGCAACACTTGCCCAAGCCGATTGGATCATTATTGCCACACCGGCCGCATTTTTAGAAGAAGCATTCAAGGGCATTGGACCAACCCATTTTGCCAATAAAGTCGTCTTTTCAGCCGTGAAAGGCATTATTCCTGCCTACAATGCCATTCCTGCCAGATTTATCCACAACAGCTTTGGTGTTCCCTATGATAAAATAGGCATCATTTCTGGTCCGTGTCATGCAGAAGAAGTAGCCATGGAACGTCTCTCCTACCTGACCCTTGCTTGCCCAGACGCCTCATTGGCACAACAAATGGCAGCTGCACTTAGTTGCCGTTACATCAAAACAACTACCAGTGATGACCTTTTTGGCACTGAGTTTTCGGCGGTCCTTAAAAATGTTTATGCATTGGCCGCTGGAATTTGTCATGGCTTAGGCTACGGCGATAATTTTCAAGCTGTTTTGGTTTCAAATGCCATACAAGAAATCGAAAGATTCATCGACGTTTTGCACCCGGTGCACCGCGATACCAAAACCAGCGCCTACCTTGGGGACCTCCTTGTGACCGCTTACTCCAATTTTTCGCGCAACCGCACCTTTGGTTTCATGATTGGCAAAGGTTATTCTGTTAAAAGTGCACAACTCGAAATGAACATGATTGCCGAAGGATATTATGCCACCAAATGTCTGTATGAAATCAATAAAAAATTCAATGTAGACATGCCTATTCTAAATGCAGTTTACAACATCATTTACGATAAAATTGCGCCGGCGGTAGAAATCAAATTACTCGCAGAAAAACTCGCTTGATATGAAGGTATTTAAATTCGGAGGCGCCTCAGTTAAAAACGCCGATGCAGTTAAAAATGTGGCTGCTATTCTTGCACGTTACCCCGATCAAAAATTACTCGTAGTAGTTTCTGCAATGGGGAAGACGACCAATAAACTCGAAGAGCTGATTAGCGCACTTTACGCACAAGATCACCGTATTTACGCAGGCTTACTCGATGACATCAAAGCGTATCATGCAGAAATTCTGGCTGGTTTATTTGCAGAAAAGCATTATAGCATTTACCATGAAATAGAAGAAGTATTTGAACAACTTGCGCAATTATTTTTCAAGCCTTTGGCAGAAAACCGAGCTTTTCAATACGACCAAGTGGTTTCTTTAGGTGAATACATTTCCAGTAAAATACTTGCCGCATTTATAAACGAACAGGGTTACAGTGCCGCTTGGCTAGATGCCAAAACAGTGATCAGAACAGACAACACTTACCAAGAAGGCCAGGTAGATTGGCGCAAAACCGAAGAATTGTGTCAGCAAAAAATCACAGCTTTGTTCGAGCAGGTGCATATTGCCATCACACAAGGTTTTATTGGACACACAGCTGAAGGCTTCACCACAACACTTGGACGTGAAGGCTCTGACTACACCGCGGGTATTTTGGCCTATTGTTGCCAAGCGCAAAACGTCACTATTTGGAAAGATGTTCCGGGCATGCTCAATGCTGACCCTAAATATTTTGAACAAACGCAATTACTTGAATCCATTTCTTTTAAAGAAGCGATCGAACTTTCGTACTATGGTGCTAGTGTTATCCACCCAAAGACCGTTCAGCCATTGCAGCAAAAAAATATTCCGCTTTACGTTCGCTCATTTTTAGATCCAGAGGCGCCGGGCACCACCATCTCCGAAAATGCAGAACGCGATGCGCAAATACCTTCATTCATTGTCAAATTCAATCAAGTATTGGTAACATTCAGCCGAAAAGACTTTTCATTTATTGCTGAAAAACAACTCTCTGAGATATTTGCTGCATTGGCCATCTTGAAAGCGCCAATCAATCTGATGCAAAATTCTGCGCTCAATTTTTCAGTATTGGTTGATCACCAAAAAATGGATGTTGCCCAACTACAACAGCAACTCGGCCAAGATTTCTACATTCGCTACAATGAAAATCTAGAACTCGCTACCATTCGCCATTACAATGAGGCTATACTTGCACAAATGCAAAAAAACAAAACTTGTCTGGTGCTTCAACAAACCAGAACAACCGCACGTCTCGTTTTGAGCCCGATTATTTAGATTGATTCAAAATACCACAAAAATGGTATGGGGGAATCCCGAAAACAGAAGTACATTTGCATATGTCTCAAACACTCGATTCTGTTTATCTTCATCAGGTTGTTGAAATCATCGACTTTTCCGACAACTTAATTTGTTCCAAACTCATCGAGATGGGCCTAACCAAAGGCCAAAAAATCAAAGCCGTTTTCAAAGCACCATTCGGTGACCCTATTGCCTTTGAGCACAACGGACACATCATCTCCATGCGCAAAGAAGAAGCTAAGCAGATCGAAGTTGCGGTAGCCTAGGCAAAATTCTTTAGTTTTGCACCTCATGAAAATCGCACTACTCGGTAATCCCAATACAGGAAAAAGCTCTGTCTTCAACATGCTCACCGGCATGCGCCAACAAGTAGGTAATTTTCCGGGTGTCACTGTAGATAAGCGTTCTGGATACATTCAAACCAAAGTCAACAAACATCAAATCATTGATTTTCCAGGAACGTACAGCATCTTTGCAAAATCACTCGATGAACAAGTCGTACAAGATGTCTTAAAGGACCCTTATCATACAGATTACCCAGACGCTATCCTTTACATTGCCGATGCCGCAAACCTGGAGCGAAATTTGCTTTTTTTCAGTCAACTATACGACCTCGGGTTTCCTTGCGTCCTTGTGCTCAACATGTGGGACCGCGCCCAGCAAAAGGGCCTTCAAATCAATGAAGCGCTCTTACAAGAAATTTTCCCTGCAGCAAGCATCGTTACTGCCAACGCCAGAGTAGCTATTGGCAAATCCCGCATTCTAGACGCCATAGATAAGCTAGCTCAAGGTTCCACAAAACCATTTCACAACGAGCCCTTCGCTGTCAATTTAGACCCAAAAGACCAACAGCAAAACACCGAAGAACGCTTACAAAAAATTCGAATGCTTGGTATTGTTCAGCAAAGTAAGCCTCGAGCACCTCATTTTTCAACGCGTTTAGATCGCTTGTTAACGCACCCTATTTACGGCTACCTACTTTTTGCCACCTTATTGTTGATCATCTTTCAATTTATTTTCAGTTTCGCAAGTATTCCGATGGACTACATCGATGCGCAATTTGTACGACTGAGTAACTGGAGTGCGCAAATGCTACCTGATGGTCTGCTGAGTAAACTCCTCACACAAGGACTCATACCGGGCGTTGGAGGTGTGCTCGTTTTTGTACCCCAAATTGCCATACTGTTTTTCTTTATTGCACTACTCGAAGAAAGTGGCTATTTATCGCGGGTTGTGTTTATTATGGACCGCCTCATGAGGCCTTTTGGTCTGAATGGCAAAAGTGTTGTACCGCTGCTCTCAAGTGTAGCATGTGCCATTCCGGGTATCATGTCGGCTAGAACCATTTCAGACTGGAAAGAAAGACTGATTACAATCTTAGTTGCGCCATTTATGAGTTGTTCAGCGCGCATTCCGGTATACACCCTTTTGATCAACCTGGTTGTTCCCAAGACATACATTGCCGGTATACTCAATCTGCAAGGTTTGGTTTTATTTGGTCTTTACGCTTTAGGAATTGTTTTTGCCTTGGGTACAGCTGTTATTCTCAAGGTTTTCATTAAAAGCAAAGAGCAGGGTTACCACCTCATGGAATTACCGGAGTACAAAGCCCCCAGACTTCAAAATGTACTTTACACTGTCTTTGAAAAAGTAAAGGTTTTTGTTTTGGATGCGGGTAAAATTATTGTTGCCATTTCTGTTTTACTTTGGGGCCTAGCTACTTTTGGTCCGGCATCCAGAGACCTAAAATTAAAAGCATTACAATCCAGCTCTAAATACCAACAAGCCAACACCCAAAAACAACAAGAACAAGAAAGTGCTATGTTGCTTTCTGAGTCTTATATTGGGCACTTTGGCAGATTCATCGAGCCCGCTATTCAGCCGCTAGGTTATGACTGGAAAATTGGAGTGGCTTTATTGAGTTCATTTGCAGCACGAGAGGTTTTTGTTGGATCTCTGGCCACCATTTACGCTGTAGGCGATGATACCGACAACCAAAAACGCCTTATTCAAAAACTCAGGGCTGAAAAAAACACCGCAGGCGAACCTATTTATAGCTTGGCCACCGGCTTGTCTTTATTGATTTTTTATGTTTTTGCCATGCAGTGTATGGCTACTTTGGCGGTAGTCAGGCGAGAAACCAATTCATGGCGCTGGCCATTGATCCAATTGGTATTTATGGGAGTAGTAGCCTATACTTGTGCGTTAATTGTCTATCAAATGTTGCTTTGAATACTTTTTTAGTTAACTTTCGACGATGCAAAAAATAATAGTCTCACTTATTCTCATCGGTGTTAGCTTCTATTTAATCCGACACTTCTATTTGCTTTTTGCCAAGAAAAATCAAGCTTGTCAGGGATGCGGGCTTGCACCAAATCGTGTCAAAAACAATGCAATCTAATACACAGTCGTATCAATTTAGCCATGACTTCTTTGCCATTAAAACGGCAAGTGCGGCTGAATTTGCGCATGATTTTGACATACAGTCTATCGATTCAGACCATGTCTATTGGCTCAATTTTCATGGGCTCCAAGAAAAAGAAAGCATTGAACTGATTTGTCAAAAAATTGGTTTTGACAAACTGAGTATAGAAGGTATTTTCGCGCCATTGCGTCGTGCCAAAGTTGAAGAATACCCGCGCTACCTTTTTTTTCAATTGCACACACTAACAAATGGTTGCCAAGATGCCGAACAAACCGAACAAATAACTTTTGCATTGGGGGCTCACTTCTTACTGTCTTTTCAGAATAAAGAAGGCCAGCATTTTGGAGAAGTGAGAGAACGGATAGAAAAATCTAAAGGAAAAATAAGAAACCAAGGTGCCGATTTCCTTTTATTTCGCTTACTCGACACGCTATTAGATGAACTCTTTCAATTCACAACGCAAGTCTCCGATGAAATTGATCGAATTGATCAACGCATACACACCCAAATGCAAGCTGATTTATTACGCGCCATAGAAAAACAGAAAAGACAACTCATCGGCTTGCGTAAAATAGTGCAACCCATCAAAGATTTATTGGCTGCTCTTGAATCTATGGATAACAGCCTAATTGCAAAAGAAAACAAACATTATTATAAAAACCTTAGAAATAGCTGCGTAAGTCTTCTTGAAGACATCGATGCACATAAGCAAATTCTAGAAGGATTAGCCAATTTATACTATGCGGTCCAAGGGCAACGCATGAACGAAATAATGAAAGTACTGACCGTTGTAAGTAGTATTTTTATTCCCCTCACATTTATCGTTGGCGTATATGGCATGAACTTCAAGTACATGCCTGAATTGGAATATCCTTATGGCTATTACACCGTAGTAGGACTTATGTTTGCGCTCGGATTAGGCCTACTGATCTTTTTCATAAAGCGCGGTTGGCTCAAACGCGATTAGATGTTAATGAAGTGTTAAATACAAAAAAGGGCACAAGAAGCTCCTTAACTTTCGGATAGATAAACTGATACTTATGAAAAAATTATTGCTTTCTTTTGGCGTTGTATTCATGGCTGTACTTGGCCTTAACAACGTAAGTGCACAAATTGAAAAAGGTGCTAAAATCGAATTTAACAAAGAAGTCCACGACTACGGGAACATCAAATATGGCGGAGAGCCCTATTGTTCATTTGAATTCAAAAACACCGGTGACGAACCTTTGATTATCTCTAATGCAAAAGGTTCTTGTGGTTGTACTGTTCCAGAATGGCCGAAAGAACCAATTGCACCAGGTGCGAAAGGAACCATCCGTGTAAAATACGATACCAACCGTCCGGGTCCTATCAATAAAAGCGTAACAATCACATCAAACGCCATCAATGAGCCCAACAAAGTGATTCGTATCAAAGGAGAGGTAGGACCTGCTCCAGAAAGCGGAATGCCTGTCAATAACGCAGGTGCACCTACCAACAATTAATCAAAGCACTAGCTATAAAAAAAGCCGCTCAATCGAGCGGCTTTTTTATTTTATGACATAAATTATATCTCAAGAAAATGTCTCGCGGTAGTAGGCCAATCGGCCTTCGTTTGCGCTCTGAGCAGCTGAATGGTTTGTAAACCTACTTGCTTTGCAGCCTCGAGCTCCTCGACAATATCCGATAGAAAAAGAATTTGTGCAGCGTCTAAGCCAAGAAACTGAACTATTTTAAGATAAGTTGCGGCCTCGCGCTTGGAACCCGTAGTGGTATCAAAATGGTTAGAGAAATGAATGGAGATGTCGCCAAAATCGCTGTAACGAAACAATAGCTTTTGAGCGGCTATAGATCCTGAAGAGAACACACCTACTTTCAAGCCCTGCGCGCGCCATTGGTTGAGTGCGGTGGGTACATCGTCGTAAACATGACCTTTAATTGCACCTGTTTCGTAAGCATTTTTCCAAATGATACCTTGAAGCGTTTTAAGCGGCGTAAGTTTGCGGTCTTCATTGGCCCACTTGAGCAAATAGGCAAGGACTTCTTCGGTGGTCGTGAGGTGAACGCCATCTTCTTGAGCAGCCAGTTCAATAACCTCTGCAAAAGCCTGTTTGACTTCATTGATTTGCGCATGCTGCGTGAGTAGCTGTATGTGCGTTTTGAAATAAGGAAAAAGTACATCATAGACAAAATGAACAGAACTCGTTGTGCCTTCGATGTCCGTAAGGATATATTTAATGTGCTTATCCAAGTGTTGGTAATTGAAAGTGGAGAAATTGTTGCTCTGTTCCAGACGCGGTGTAATGGGGTGTCCAGCCACTGGTGTCGGTAAAAATACGAATGGCTTTTACGAATGGTTGTTCGACGCCTGCATCAAACCAGTGTTTGGTGCCAGTCGGGACACTAATGAGGTCTCCGCGCTGGCACAGCACATTAAAAACAGGTGTGTTTTCTAAATGGAACCAAAACAATCCTTGGCCATCGACAAAAAAACGAATTTCGTCTTCGTCGTGCGTATGCTCTGCCAAAAACTTTGCCCTAATTTGATCGTAATTCGGTGTCAAGGCATGAATAGAAATGACATCTGCACTTTGATAACCACCCGCTTTCATGAAGGGCTGTAAATCTTTGGCGTAGGCCGCAAGAATATCCTCTTGGCTAGCGGAGTCATCGAACTGAACCTCACAGGTCCATTGATCAAAAAAAACACCTTTTTCTGCTAAAAAGGACTTGATTTGCTGTGGTTCTCGGAGTTCGAGACCGGTTTCGGGGACGGATAAAATGGCCATTACTTAACGTAAAAATTCACACTCACAAAGATAATCTAAAGTCTCTAGATGTCTTTGTGCCTCAAAGAGATTTTCTCCCCATGCATAGGTGCCGTGTTCAGCAATTATAAAGCAATGTTGCTTGATATCTTCAATGCGTTGATCGAGAGCGGCACAAAGTAGCTGCATATCCTGTTGGTTATCTACAATTGGTATTTGCAAAGATTCCAAGTGGCTCTTACATCCCTTAAATCCTTTTTGTAATTCATAGCCTTGGACCGGGAAATAATCTTCATTAAATTGTGAAATCAGGACCGGATACTTACTGTGGCTATGCAATACCACCTTAGCATCAGGGAAATGCTTGTAAATCCATAAATGAATTTGTGTTTCATCAGAGGGCTTGACACCATGATGTAGACCAGTACCAATTCCGTTGGTATCTATGGTCATGAAGTCGAGGTCTGTGAATTCTGCTTTGTTTACCCCAGATCTGGAAACCCAAATTTGTTGGTGTTCGTCGATAAATGAATAGTTGGTTGACGTTGCGGGCGACCACCCGCGAGCGTTCAAAGACCTGATTAATTGCGCGAGTGCTGCTTTCATTAACTAGCGAGCTCCGCTTTGACCAAACTCGAGATCACTTTGCCATCTGCTTTACCAGCTAGTTTGCTTGTTAGTGCACCCATTACCTTACCCATATCTTGAGGGCCATTAGCGCCAAGTGCAGCAATTGTCTGACGTACCTCTTGACGGATTTCCTCTTCGGAAAGCATTTTGGGTAGATAAGCTTCGATAACCTGGGCTTGAAACAATTCTTCGGCTGCGAGGTCTTCGCGGTTTTGGGCAACGTAAAGCGCATGTGTTTCCATGCGCTGTTTGTGAAGCTTCAGGCAAATTTTAATTGCTGCTTCTTCTGTAACCTGAGCATCTGGACCCGATGTTGCCTCGAGAAGTAACTTTGACTTGATATCGCGCAGTGCAGCAAGCTTTTCCTTTTCTTTGGCAAGCATGGCACTTTTGATGTCGTTATTGATGCGCTCTGTAAAGGTCATTTTAGTCGACGTTATCGTGTAAGAAATTGTTATTGCGCAAAGTAGTTTGCCCATTTACATCTTGACCGATACCAAAACGAGAAATCTGTTCTTGTGAACTTGGATTTTGCTGCTGAAGTTGGATATTTCTACGCACAAAAGCAGGTTCATTCTCAAATTCAAGTAAGCCTTCAGGCTTTTTTAGTTTGGAAGTAAACTCCTGGATACGAGAAACGCGTTCTTGAACTTTACGCTGTTGTTCTTCAGGGCTCAAAACGCGCTTGGTTGTTTCAAACTCAACGCGCTGAACGCTGTCGTCTTCGAGAACGTGTTTGACAACTTCTGGAGCCGCACTTACCGGTGCAGGAGTAGGTTCTGGCTGTACATCAAAGACTTCCCAGGTCATTGATGCTTGAGGAGCAGCAACGGGTTCTGGGGTTTCGTCGTATAAGTTGAAAGTAGTTTTCGTAGCTGGAGCAGCGTCAAATGCTGGTTCAACGGCTTCAAATGGATTAGCAAGTGGTGCCTGAACTTCTTTGATGAAAGGTTCTTCAGTGGCGAGTGGTGCGGCTGTAATGCTTTCAAATGGAGAGCTAAGCGGACTTACAATTTCTTGTTTTTTCTCTTCTTCTAGTACAACTACAGTACGTTCGGGACTTTTCTCAAAACCAGTTAGTGGTGAAGATGAGAATCCGGTTGCAATGATCGTAAGACTAAGTTGATCACCTAAAGAAGCATCTTTACCATGACCCCAAATAACGTCTGCTGTAGAGCCAGCAGCATCTTGAATGTAATCAGTAATGTCAGTGATTTCGTCCATCATGACCTCGCGGTCACCGTAGGTAATGTTGAGTAAAACATAACGTGCACCGCTGATATCGTTATCGTTGAGTAGCGGAGAGTTCAAGGCATTCTGAACAGCGACCATAGCGCGGTCTTCGCCACTCGCCACGGCACTACCCATAATGGCGTGCCCCGAATTGCGCATCACGGTATTGACATCGTTAAAATCGACGTTAATTGCACCCGTTACAGAAATAACTTCGGCAATACCTTTAGCTGCAACAGTCAAAACGTCATCTGCATGCGAAAAAGCTTCAGATAAAGACATATTTTTACCGTACTCACGCAGTCTTTCATTATTGATAATAAGAAGCGTATCGACGTTTTGTCGCATGCGCTCCAGACCTTCTTCTGCTTGTTGACGGCGCTTGCGCCCTTCAAAATTGAAAGGAACCGTTACAATACCAACTGTAAGAATTCCGAGATCGCGCGCAACTTGGGCAATTACTGGAGCAGCACCTGTTCCGGTTCCACCGCCCATACCTGCTGTTACAAAAACCATTTTGGTGCCGGCAGATAATAATTCGCGGATTTCTTGAATATTTTCCATGGCGGCGTTCATACCTACTTCAGGTATCATGCCTGCGCCTCGACCTTCGGTTAGGTTTGGTCCAAGTTGAATTTTATAAGGTACCGGAGAGTGGTCCAATGCTTGGCAATCCGTGTTGCAAACGATGAAATCAACTCCTGCAATACCTTGCAAGTACATGTGGTTTACGGCGTTTGAACCACCGCCACCAACACCAATGACTTTGATGATGGAAGAAGCGCGGTTTGTTTCGTGTTGTGGTAAATCAAATTCCATAAGTGCTATCTATTTCCTGATTTGCTATAATCTGAATGTGTATTAATCCTCGGAATCGTCAAAGAATTTCTTGACCGGCCCCAAAATGCGTTCGAAAAATTCGCCGCGTTTTTGACCGTTAGAGTGTTCTCTGATTTTTTCTTGTTTGTCAATGGTATTTTTTTGAGTAGCCTCGACTGTAGAGGAACTCATTGTTTGTGCCTCTGGTTGTTCCCAAGGCTTTGCACCTTCCATGCTCTCAAAGCCTTTTAGTACCAATCCAATACCGGTTGCATACATTGGACTAGCCAAAGCATCGAGGTCATTTGTATTGGCAAGGTGCTCGGTCGGGTAACCGATTCGTGCATCCATTCCAGTGAGGTATTCAATAAGTTGAGTGAGGTGCTTGAGTTGAGAGCCTCCACCGGTAACCACGATGCCACCAATGAGTTTTTTTTCATAACCCGAACTTTTGATTTCGAGATTGACCAACTCAATGATTTCTTCCATGCGTGCCTGAATAATGCTCGCAAGATTGCGCAACGTGATTTCTTTGGGATCGCGTCCGCGTAGACCTGGAATACAAACGACTTCGTTCTCGTTGCTTTCAGAGGCCAAGGCACTGCCGAACTTAACTTTAAGCATTTCGGCTTGACGCTCCATAATGCGACAACCCTCTTTGATATCTTGAGTGATAATTTTTCCTCCGAATGGGATCACGGCTGTGTGACGGATAAGGCCGTCGTGGAAAATGGCGACGTCGGTCGTGCCACCACCGATATCAACCAAAACAACGCCAGCTTCTTTTTCTTCGTCGGACAAAACTGCTTGGGCAGAAGCAATTGGCTCCAGAATAATATCCTTAACACTGAGGCCTGAACGATCAACGCAGCGCGTAATGTTCTGAACGTTGGTGACTTGACCGCAGATGATGTGGAAATTTGCTTCGAGTCTTACACCGCCCATTCCGATAGGGTCTTTGATCTCTGGCTCGCCATCTACGATGTACTCCTGGGGGATAACTGTAATGATTTCCTCGCCTGGATTCATGACCAATTTGTACATGTCGTCCACAAAGGCATCGATGTCGGTTTGTGAGATTTCACCGTTTGCTGTGCGTCGGGTATAAATTCCGCGGTGTTGCTTGCTCTTGATGTGCTGACCGGCGATGCCCACATGCACATTTTTAATTTTCAAGTTGCCTTCGACCGCGTTTTGAGTTGCCTCTACAGCGGTGTTAATGGACTGAACCGTACGCTCAATGTTGGAGACAACGCCGCGCATTACACCAAGCGATTCTGCCTTCCCCATTGCAATGATTTCAATTTTGTCGTGTTCGTTTTTACGACCGACAAAGCAGGCAATCTTGGTGGTGCCAATATCCAAACCTACAACAACACGAGTGCGCTTGACTTCAGGGCTGTTATTTTTTTCTGCAAACGATTTGTCCTTCATATTTGACACTTATTTCTTTGTATTTATTCCAGCCTTCGTGAGGCAGGGCTTCTTTGTAAAAATGTTTGAGGCGTTCAAATTTGTCTGCCACTTCTTTGTCACTGCGCGCAGCACCAAAGATGATTTGTTGATCACCAAGCATAGGAATCAGGATAAAATCACCACTCGGATCGAGGAAGACTTGACCTATCAGACGATGCATTAATGGATCATTACAAACATAATTTGAAATGTGGTAGATTTGATCAATTTTTCTAGAACTTTTCAAAGTACCATTGTTAATAAAACCGCAATGAATTCGGGGGTTATAGGGTTCGTCAATTGCACCTGAAAACACCAACACGCGCGCTGTATGAAGCGCAGACCGATACATCATAAAACCTTCTTGATCAAGGTAATAACTTTGGCCTTTCGTATTGAAAACCCGGGCTATAGGCTTGCGCAGCGTGAGGTCAATCTCAAGTTTAGCTCCCAAATGGCGATAAACATTGACATGTTTGACTTCTGGCATGGCAGCTATTGCCCGTTCAATGCGCTGAACTTGGAGTGCTTTTACCGGCATATCTTTGCGTAATAGCTGCTTCAATTGCAAACGATAAAGCAATTCTTGTTTGGTCAGAAACGTATTTTCGTCCTCTGCATGAATGGCAACTTTTGGCGTATCTAAAATCCGATTGGCATCGGTCTTTTGCGCAAAATAAAATACCACAATGGTGCCAACCGAGACAAGTGTCCATAATATGCGTATAAGCCAAATTTTCATGTCTTCTGAATTTGCAGTTCAAGCACCTCTTTTAAGGGGTAAACCAAGCGATCGATATCACCGGCACCAATGGTAAGTACCACGCCTTTTGATAGTGCTTTGAGTGAAGTCAAAACTTCGTGTGGAGCTAGTACCTGTTTGTTTTTTGCCGAAGCAAGCTCACAAAGCCAGTCGCTACTCACGCCGGGAATAGGCAGTTCCCTTGCCGGATAAATCGGCAAGAGATACAGCTCATCGAGCACACTTAAAGACGCCGCAAACGCCATTGCAAAATCCTTGGTGCGCGAAAATAAATGAGGTTGAAAAATGCCAATTACCGGGAGTTCAGGATACATAGATCGAACTGAACTCAACAAAGCGTCTATTTCTTTTGGATGATGTGCGTAATCGTCAATATAAATCAAGTTTTTACTTCGGATATGGTATTCAAAACGTCGCTTGACGCCTTTAAAATTACGAAGCGCAGGACGCAGTTCATCTACCTTAAAACCCATCTGAAGCAGCAACGCGATACATGCCAATGCATTTTCTGCATTGTGAATACCGGGCAGGCCAAATGCTAAACTTTTGAATTCTTGGTTGCCAACCCGTAAATCAGCTACTTGATAGCCATCTTCAAAACGCAATTGATGCAAACTGTAATCTGCCGTTTCGGACTCAATTGCGTAAGTAAAACA
The DNA here is from genome assembly GCA_964540625.1 of uncultured Lishizhenia sp. Classification (GTDB taxonomy): domain Bacteria; phylum Bacteroidota; class Bacteroidia; order Flavobacteriales_D; family Crocinitomicaceae; genus UBA952. The sequence goes on from CAZINO010000002.1 coordinate 32,832, forward strand.
AGTGGCAAGGCTATCTAATTGCAGACCTTCTTTTTGCACACAAAATCCTTTTGGATCTATGCGCATTGTGAATTGCCGAAATCCTTCCAAAAAAGCGGCGGGTGTTCCGTAGATATCCAAATGATCTGGGTCGGCAGCGGTTACGATGGCCGCGTAGGGCGCAAGCTGTAAAAAACTACGGTCAAATTCATCGGCTTCAATAACCGCATATGGACTTGTGGTATGCAAAACCAAATTCGAATCAAAATTACTGGCAATGCCGCCCAAAAATGCCGTACACCCCGTCCCTAGTTCGGTCAACAAGTGAGCAAGCAACGAACTGGTCGTTGTTTTACCGTGCGTTCCGGCCACACACAAACCTTGAAAAGTTCTCGTGAGGGCTCCTAAAACCTCAGCTCGCTTGAGGATTGTAAAATTTGCTTTTTGAAAATAAGTCAATTCATCAAGCTGTTTGATTGCTGGCGTATAAACAACGAGCGTCAATTCTGGATCCTTAAATTCATCCGGCAAGTCTGCGCCCATATCTTCGTAGTGCACAGAAATCCCTTCCTTTTCTAGCGCATTCGTCAAAGGCGTTGGTACTTTATCATAGCCAGCCACTACTTTACCAGTAAATTTGAAATATCGGGCCAGCGCACTCATGCCAATACCGCCAATACCGATAAAATAAATTTGATCATATGAATGGATCGGTTTCATGACTGCACGATTTTTTGACAGATATCGACGATCGCTTGACTGGCATTGGGCAGTGCAAGCTGGCGTAAAGCAATAGCAAGTTCTTCACGGCGCGGCTGGTCTTTGAAAAGTTCCAGTACGGTTGGTAACAATTCATTTTGCACAGCTGCATCGCGCACCATTAAAGCTGCGCCGCGTTCCACTAGCGAAAGTGCATTTTGCGTCTGGTGGTCTTCGGCAACATTTGGCGAAGGCACGAATATGGCCGGTTTTCCAATTAATGCCAATTCACTGACGGAGAGCGCTCCTGCCCGAGACACCACTACATCGGCTAAAGCATAAGCGTAATCCATCCGCTGAATAAAAGGAAGCACTTTAATAGTGTCTGGCAACTGCTGCTCAAAAGTGCTGAGTTCTGCTTGGTAGGACTTGCCACATTGCCAGATGACCTGAATACCTTCATTTGTTAAATCCGATACGGCTGCACGCAGCGCCAAATTTAAAGTTTTGGCACCCAAACTACCGCCCATCACAAAAAGAGTAGGTTTATGCATCTGTAGTCCAAAGAAGGCTGCTGCCGCTGATTTGAGCTCAGGTAGCGACATTTGCAAGTTGGCACGCAAAGGATTACCTGTTAAATAAATCTTTTCCGCAGGAAAAAATCTTTGCATATTCGGATAGGCAACGCAAATCGCCTTTGCCTTTTTAGCAAGTAATTGATTGGTTTTTCCGGCAAATGAATTTTGTTCTTGCAACAATGTTGGAATGCCTAAAAGCTGTGCCATTTGAAGCGTTGGTCCACTTGCATAGCCCCCTACTCCAATCACGAGATCAGGTTTGAAACGACGCAATATACGTAAAGCCTTCATTAAACTCTGAACCAATTTAAAGGGTAACAAAAGGTTTTTCAATGTTAGTTTTCGCTGTAAACCAACTATGGGCAGACCGACAATTTCATAACCCGCTTGTGGCACTTTTTCCATTTCCATTTTACCTTCGGCACCAACAAACAAAATCTCTGCAGCTGGATTGCGCGCTTTGATTTGATCGGCTATCGCTAAGGCCGGAAAAATGTGGCCACCAGTGCCACCGCCAGAAATGATTACGCTATTCAATTTCATTTTCTTGTGTGCTAGCAAAAGACTTATCTAAATCATTTTTGGGAAGTTCTTTGGCAAAAGATTGAACAACACCGATTGAAACACATGCCATAACAAGCGCAGAGCCTCCCATTGCCAAGAACGGCATATTTTGGCCAGTTACGGGAAACACACCCGTACAAACCAACATATTGATACTCGCTTGTGTCAGTAAATGAATGCCTATTCCCATTGCGGCATAGCTTTGAAATAAATCGGTGGTTTTGAGTGCTATTCGGATCATTCGATATAATAAAATCAGATACAAAAGCACCAGAAAAATAGCTGCAGCTGAGCCGAATTCTTCGACAAAAGTCGCATAATAGAAGTCGGCATAGGCCTCGGGTAAGAATTCTTTGAGCTTACCGTCACCCACACCTTGCCCAAAAACAGCGCCTACAGAAATGGCCAACTTTGCGTTATTCGCCTGTTGGTTGGCTTGCAGGCTTTCAATCGATTGATCTGCTGCATCGACTCGGTTATTAATTCGGTTCATCCAGGTATCAAAACGGGGCAAGATTTTGGCAGCGGGCATAGCTAAATGCAAACCGATCACCAACGCCAAACCACCTGCACCAACAGCTCCGATTGTCATTAATTTCATTAAAGGCACTCTGCCAATAAACAGCAGCAACATGCTCAACATAAAAATCATGGCTGCGGTAGAAAAATTGTCTTTTAGTATGAGTGCAAATGTGGCTAAAATAGGAAGCATTAAAGGTAAAATTCCCTCTTTCCAGTCGTCTAGTTTTTGTTGTTTTTTCACCAATAACTTACTCACGTAAATAATGAGCGCCAACTTGGCAAAATCTGAAGATTGAAAGGTGAGATTGATAAACGGAATGCGAATCCAGCGGCCGGCACCATTGACCTGAGCGCCGAAAAACAGCGTAAAAAGTAACAGCGACAAACCGACATAATAAGCAAATTTGGCAACCTGAGAAATATACTTTGCCGGAACGCGATGTATGGCATACATGGAGGCAAAACCGATGATGACATAAACCAAATGCTTGAATAAATAGGTAAAAGGAGAACCGCCTTCTATTTTGATCAATATAGGCACAAAACTATACACCGTCACCAGTGAGAATGTCATCATCAGTAGCGTAATGATCCAGATGACAGGGTCGCCTTTTAGATAAGAAAGGTAGGTTTTCATGAGCCTATTAAAGCATGCGTACGGCTTGTTTGAATTGCTGGCCGCGGTCTTCGTAGCTCGCGAATAAATCAAAACTTGCGCAAGCTGGCGATAACAATACCGTCTGATCTTTTTGGGCAAGTTGATAAGCAAAAGCAACGGCCTCATTTGCTGAACCCGCTTCAACAATCACCTCAACTTGGTTCTTGAATGCCTCAATGATTTTCGCATTCTCCTTACCCAAGCAGACGATGGCTGTCACTTTTTGAGCCACTAATTCGGCGAGTTCGCTGTAGTCATTTCCTTTATCGACTCCGCCTACAATCCAAACCGTTGGTTTGTCCATAGACTCGAGCGCAAACCAAGCAGCATTAACGTTTGTTGCTTTGGAATCATTGATAAATTCAATGCCGTTGACTTTTGCCACAAACTCCATGCGGTGTTCGACATTAACAAAATCTTGAAGGCTCTCGCGCACGACTTCGGTGCGTATTTCTACAAGCCTTGCTGCAATCCCAGCTGCAAGCGCATTTTGGGTGTTGTGTTTCCCTTTGAGGGCTAATTCGTGAATAGACATGGTGAGTTGTTGTTTGTTTATGTTGATTTGTAGTTGTTGTGCATCTGCATAGCCACCATTTGCCTGTTGTTCTTTCATGGAGAAAGGATACAAGGCTGCGCTGGGCTGTAAAGCTTTTACTTGTGCCGCAATGATGGCATCATCGGCATTGTAAATAAAGCTATCTGCAGCAACCTGGTTTTGTAAGATTCGAAACTTGGCTGCTACATAATTTTCCATTTTGTAGTCATAGCGATCGAGGTGATCTGCTGAAATATTGGTAAGAATGGCGATGTCTGCTTTGAAAGTAAACATGTCATCGAGCTGGAACGAACTGAGTTCAAGTACGTAATAGTCGTAAGCTTCGGTCGCAACTTGCTTGGCAAAGCTCTGCCCAACATTTCCAGCCAGACCGACGTTAAAACCCGCTTTTTTGAGGATGTGATAACACCACATAGTGGTGGTCGTTTTGCCATTGCTGCCCGTAATGCAAATGTGTTTGGCTTTCGAATAGTAACCGGCAAATTCTATTTCTGAAATGACGCGAATCGCTTTTTCACGGATCGTTTTAATGATTGGCGCCTTTTCTGGAATACCAGGAGATTTGATGATTAAATCGGCAGCTAAAATTCGCTCGATTGTGTGGGTTCCCGATTCAAATTCAATCTGTGCTGCCTGTAATTCTTGCTGAAACGATGCCTTGATTGGTGCACCATCAGATACAAAAACACGCCAGCCTTTTAGCTTGCCCAAAATGGCTGCCCCAACGCCAGATTCTCCAGCGCCTAAAATGACCAGCAAACGATTCTGAGCGTCCATTCGTCTATCTTAATTTGAGCGTTACAATAGAAACAACCGCCAAAAGAACAGCAACTATCCAGAATCGGGCGACAATTTTTGCCTCATGGATGCCTTGTTTTTGATAATGATGATGCAAAGGAGCCATCAAGAAAATACGCCGACCCTCGCCGTACCGCTTTTTGGAGTACTTGAAATAAGCCACTTGCAGCATCACGGACACATTTTCAATTAAGAAAATGCCACATAACACAGGAATTAGAAGCTCTTTGCGAATCGCGATGGCGAAAACGGCAATGATTCCGCCGAGCGCAAGACTACCGGTGTCTCCCATGAAAACTTGCGCAGGAAAAGCGTTGTACCACAAAAAGCCAACGCATGCACCCACAAATGCGGCAATGAAAATCACGAGCTCTTCGGCCTCTGGGATGTACATGACGTTCAAGTAATCGGCAAATTTGGCGTGTGAACTTACGTAGGCGAGTACCGCCAGTGCCAGACCTACAATTGCCGATGTTCCCGTAGCTAAACCGTCTAGTCCGTCGGTCATGTTGGCGCCATTAGATACCGCGATAACAATAAAAATTACAATTGGGATAAATATGAGCCAGCCATACGACTTGTTGATATCGCCAATTAGCCAGTTGTAGTTGAACTCATTGCCTTTGAAAAAAGGAATGGTGGTGGTCATGTCATCGGTTTTGATCCATTTGTAATTTTCGCCATCCGCTTGTGCATGCTCATGAGTAACAAATTTTTCATCGGCTTGCAAGCGGTAATTTGCCGCCACACGCTTGTGAACCACAACTGAATCGGAAAAATAAAGGATGCTGCCAACAATGAGGCCCACGCCGATCTGCCCAATAATTTTTGAGGTGCCCTTTAAGCCTTCTTTGTTCTTTTTGAAAACTTTAATGTAATCATCTAAAAAACCGATTAGCCCCAACCATACAGTGGCAATGAGCATCGTGATAACATAAACATTTTGCAATTTGGCAAATAGCAAAGTTGGAATGAGGATGGCCGCCAAAATGATCAGACCACCCATAGTTGGGGTGCCTGACTTTTCTAGTTGCCCTGCCAAGCCTAAATCGCGAACGGTTTCTCCGATCTGTTGTAAGCGCAAGCGCGCAATGATGTGTTTGCCAATAATAACGGAAACGATCAAAGAAGTGATCAGCGCCAATGAGGCGCGAAATGAAATGAATTGAAACAAACCAGCACCTGGGATATTCAATTGATCGAGCCAAGAAAACAAATAGTAAAGCATGTTATTTATCGAGTTGGTTAAAAAGTGTTTGTGTGATGGCGACATCATCAAAAGCAGTGCGTACCCCCTTGATTTCCTGATAGGTTTCGTGACCTTTTCCGGCAATGAGAATGATGTCGCCCGGCTGCGCGAGCATGATGGCTGTCTTGATCGCCTGCTGACGGTCGATAACAGAAAGCGTTTTACCTGCTCCAATTGCGTCTAGTCCGGCTTCCATTTCGGCAATGATTTGTTGTGGATCTTCGCTTCGTGGATTGTCTGAGGTCAGGATCACTTGTTGGCTTTTTGCTGCAGCGATAGCAGCCATTTTCGGGCGCTTTTCTTTGTCGCGGTCACCGCCACAACCTACAACTGTGATGATGCGGCCTTCTTTTTGAAAAGCACTGATCGTCGAAAGTACGTTATCTAGTGCGTCTGGGGTATGCGCATAGTCTACAATGGCCGTTAGCCCCTTGGAACTGCGCAAATGTTCAAAACGACCAGCAACATGCGTTAATTCAGAAATAACGCGCAATACTTCAAAAGCGTCTTGTCCTAATTCCGTAGCAATACCAAATACCAACAAGAGATTTGCTGCATTAAAGGCGCCAACCAATCTGGTATGAACCTCCTGGCCGTTGATTTGTAGTACCAGACCACCTAGGCTGTTTTCAATAATTTTACCCTTGAAATCTGCAGGCGTTTTCAGGGCATAGGTGTAGCGCTTGGCTTTTGTATTCTGAAGCATCACCTGGCCGTTTTTATCGTCGGTGTTTACCAACGCAAAAGCGGTAGGTGCTAAATCATCAAAAAAGGACTTTTTGACACGTAAATATTCAGCAAAAGTGTGGTGGTAATCGAGGTGATCATGTGTAATGTTCGTAAAGCCAGCTGCCGCAAAATGCAAACCACCAATGCGCTGCTGATCAATGGCATGAGAACTTACCTCCATAAAACAATGCGTGCAGCCAGCGTCGACCATTTCGCGAAGCAATTGATTTAATGCAACCGGATTTGGGGTCGTATGGGTTGCTGTAAGCGAAGAAGTGCCAATTTTATTGACCACCGTTGAGAGCAATCCACAATTGTATCCGAGTTTTGTAAATAAGTCATGTAAAAGCGTTGCGGTAGTGGTTTTTCCATTGGTACCAGTTATACCGACTAATTTCAAATCTTTGGACGGATGACCGTAAAAAGCACAGGCTAATTGTGCAAGCGCACTTCCCGTATTTTGAACTTGTATGAGTGTGGCATCTGAGGGTGCAATTACTTTATTTTGAACCAAGAAAAACCTGCATCCTTGTTCATAGGCTTTTTGTAGGTATTGATGGCCGTCGGTTTGTGTCCCAACGATACAGCAAAACAAAGTATCTACTTGGGCTTGTCTTGAATCAAATACCAGCGCAGCAATTTTCGCTTCAATTTGTCCCTGAAGAAGCTGATAGGAAATACCGCTCAAAAGTGTTTCTAATTGCTGCATTTAATTCAATTTGATATGGATGAGTTGTCCTTTAACTAATGATGCCCCCGGGCTTATTGATTGTTTTACAACTTTACCCCTGCCAGAAATTTGTACAATAAGGCCGCGCTCTTCAAGTAAATACACCGCATCTTTGGCACTCATTCCAAAAACGTTTGGCACTTTGTTTCGCAAAATGGTTTTGTGCTGTACTTGTAGGCGCTTATCTGCTGTATCGCTCTGTACCCATTCACTTGAGGTATTGAGCTGATGGCGCACATTGAGCTCCTTTAAAAGATAACTGAGATCTCTGCGTTGGCCGGACTTGAAAGTGGGAACGTCATTGGCAAGCGGATTGCGCGGATCATTGACTGCTCGGTGATATTGCAGCGCCGACGCATATACCTTATTGGCAATTTCAGCGAATACTGTTCCAGAAACAGCAGCTCCATAATAAGCCCGTACCGGTTTGGAAATCACGACAATACAAGAATAAATTGGTTTTTTAGCAGGAAAATAACCTACAAATGAAGCTTGGTAGGCTCTGATTTTTTGGTCGCGGTAACCACTTTCACCACGAAGCTGAGCGGTTCCAGTTTTGCCCGCAATCGTAAATAAAGAACTTGTTAAGGCCCTACCTGTTCCGCGAATCATGACGCCTTCAAGACAGCGCTGTAAAATTTGCAATGTGTGACTTGAGCAAATTTCAGGATTCAGTACGACTGGTTCAAAAGTTTTGATGACTTGTCCGTGTCTCTTGATTTTTTCGACAAAAAGTGGACGCACTAATTTTCCTTTATTGGCAACGGCATTGTAAAATGCCAAGGTCTGAAGTGGCGTTTGCATGACTTCATAACCAACAGATTGCCACGGCAGCGAGAGAATAGACCAATTTGGATCTCCGGGCTTAGTGACTTTTGGACGCGGCTCACCCTCGAGGTCGATACCCAGTTTTTCGGTCAGTCCAAACTGCTTTAGGCGTTCGATAAATACTTCTGGATCTTTGCGGTAACTGCGGTAAATGAGTTGTAAAATCACGTTTGACGACTTTTCAAATGCTTGCTGGATGGTAATGACACCATAACCCATTCCGTGATTCGAATCAGACATACCGTCTCCACCAATCGAATACCTACCCGTGGCATTAACTTTATCGGTGATTTTAAAACGCTCGTCTTCGAGGCCTGCCATGATAGAGGCGAGTTTGAAAGTCGAACCAGGTACCTCAAGATGGCCAAGCGCGTAATTGAAATTCTCGGCATATTTGCCTTTACTGACTTTTGTCAGGTTGGCTATGGCGCGCACATAGCCTGTTTGCACCTCCATGAGTACCACGCTACCATGCTCGGCATCCATGTAAATCATTTGTTTTTCGAGCTCCGAATGGGCAACTTCTTGAATCTCTTTGTCAATGGTGGTTACGACGTCTGCACCTTCAACTGCATCTTTGATGATTTTTCCGGTGCGTTTCCAACCAGAAGAAATACGCTGTTCGATTTCCTTACCGACTTCACCTTTGAGGTAATCATAGTATGCACCTTCTATACCAACGCGCAAGGTATCGGAGCCATTATTGATTTTGTAGTAACCTAAAGTGCGATTCAATAGATTTCCAAAAGGTTTCTTGCGCAAAATGACTTCTACGTTGTCGATGATGCCGCCTTTCATTTGACCCAATTTAAAAATGGGTAAAGCGCGCAATCTTTTGCGTTCCTGATTGGTTACTTTTCGACGAATCAGTAAGTAACGAAAGCCATTTGCCCTTGCCTTACGGATTTTGGTTTCATACGCCCGAGCAGACTGATCTGGATACAAGCGATGCAAACCCGCTGCCAATGCGCCAACTTGTTCGTCGAATATGGCTGAATCGACTACCGTTGGGTCCATGTAGATATCGTAAAAAGTGACACTCGTCACAAGCGGCACCTCGTTGTGATCTAAAATTTGACCCATTCTCGGTGTGCGGTCAGCGACCCTTGTAGGTAATTCGCCTTTATCCATTTGCATACTGCCACCTGGCCCATTGATTTGAAGGTTAATAGTGGAATACAGCACCGTTAACATCAGTACTACAAACCCAAAATAAACGAGGTAAGCGCGGTAATATAAATAATTGCGATCCTTACTCATGTTTGTTTTTAATGCGAATGACTTTTGTTGCGTTTTTGGTTTCTTTCAACGCTCTATCTGCTAAGCGCTCTGCCATTTTGTAGCGACGCGTGACCAATTCAAGGCGGGCTTTAGCCTCAATGAATTCAGCAGCGTGTTGGTCTAGGTTGCGTTGAGCGGTATCGATATCTTTATTGAGCTGCTTTCCGTAATAACCTTTGGCCACCAAAAGCAACAGCAGCAGCATGATGAAAAAGATATAGTTGAGGTTATCGAGTACAAACGACTTGGTCAAAAATTCGCCGTTGAGGATCTGGGCAAACGCATTTGCTTTTCCTCCTTTGCGGACCTTTGCTTGTTGTGTGCTGTCTTTAGCCATTCTTTTGCGCAATTCTTAGTTTGGCACTACGCGCTCTTGAATTAAGCGCACACTCTGCTGCATCGGCTATGATCGGATGCCTGTTTACCTCTGTAAATGGCTTTTGAACATTGCCGAAAAAATCTTTTTCTATTTCTCCTGAAAAACTGCCTCTCTTTAAAAAATTCTTGACCAAGCGGTCTTCTAAAGAATGATAAGACATCACAACCAAACGACCACCGGGCTTTAATACCTGGGCGGCTTGTTCTAAAAAGTCCTTGAGGACTTGCATTTCTTGATTGACCTCTATGCGAAACGCCTGAAATACTTGCGCATAAAATTTATGGTCTTTAAATTTTGGGGCATAGCGCTCTAGGGCCTTCATGAGCTCAAAAGTGCTGGAGATGGGTGCGTTGTCGCGCTGACGAACGAGCGCAGCAGCAAGTACTCTGGAATTGCGTAGCTCACCGTATTCATATAGAATATTGGCAAGTGTTTGTTCATCTGCTTTGGCAATGAGCTCAGCTGCCGACTGGCCGCCGTTGCGGTTCATGCGCATATCTAAAGGCGCGTCCTCACGGATACTGAAACCGCGCTGTGCTGTATCGAATTGATGAGAAGACACCCCTAAATCGGCTAAAATCCCGTCCACCTGCGGAAGGCGCAAAGCGCGCAAATGATTCTTTAAAAACGCAAAATTGGCCGGGATAAAATGAAAGTTAGCAGCTTCCCAGGCATTGTTTTTGGCATCTGGGTCTTGGTCAAAAACAACGAGCTGACCTTTAGCAGAAAGTTGATCGAAGATGGCCCGCGAATGGCCTCCGCCTCCAAAGGTGACATCCACATAAATGCCATCGGCTTGAAGATTAAGTCCTTCAAGGCACGGTTCAAGCATTACTGGAATGTGGTAGTCAGTATTAATCTTCATTGTCTAAATCACCCATTACTTCATCCGCTAAATCAGCGAAATCCGCCATGTTGCCTTCGATCATTTCGAAGTACTTAGACTTATCCCAGATTTCTATGCGGTCATTGTAGGCAATAAGCATTACCTCAGCAACCAAACCCACGCGCTCCATGAGCGCACTAGGAACCAAAATGCGACCCGCGTTGTCCAAAGACACCTGCTTGGCGCCTTGATGAAACAAACGGTAAAACATCCGGTTTTTGGGCTTAAACAAATTCATCTTAGACAATTTCTGACTAATGCGCTCCCATTCTGGTAACGGGAATAAAGTCAAACAGTCTTCAAATCCTTTGTTGAGCATGAAATCACGCTGGGAAACAGCAGGCAATTGCTTGCGCAAACCAGACGGAAAGAGGAAGCGCCCCTTTTCATCTATTTTGACCTCAAATTCTCCTACTAGTCCTGACATAGCGTTATAATGGGTAAAATTAGTGGATTCTTACCACTTTTTACCACCACATATTTTAAATGTTGATAACTTCTAACGTACAGAGCCATGAAAGGTTACATATTAACAATTATTAACAAGCTAAAACCTTTGTTTTACAATGCTTTAAGCACAATTAGTGGGAATTAGTGGGAGTTTTTTCAACATTTTGTTGATATCCGATTTTTAACCTCTACACATTGGTGGTTTTAAGCTACTTTTGTACATGTCGAATAAAAAACGCAGTTACCTGCTCATTCCCCTTCTAGCCTGCATATGGGGGAGCTCTTTTATCTTGATGAAATTCGGCATGTTCGACGCTTCTGGCAATGCCATATTCAGCTCCACACAGGTTGCCAGCATTCGAATCGTCTTGGCAGGCTTGGTCTTCCTGCCCTTGTTTGCAAAACTCTCCAGAAAAATAAAACACAAAAAAGACCTGCTTTTCTTTTCAATTGTAGGCCTTGGCGGAAACCTCATTCCTGCCTTTTTATTTACGTACGCCGAAAAAAGCCTCGATTCAAGTATTGCGGGCATTATGAACAGCTTCACCCCTGTCTTCACCCTTATTATTGGCTATTTCATTTTCCGAACCAAGATTGTGCTTCAACAAATAATAGGAACCCTAATTGGTTTCGGCGGTATTTCATGGCTGCTATTGGCCGGGCAAACCACAAATGCATCAGCACAACTACTACCCGCCTTGGCTATCATTTTCGCAACGGTACTTTATGGCTTGAGCCTGAACACAATCAAACACAAACTCCAACACTACCAGCCGTTAGAAGTGGCCACAGGTGGCTTTTCTATTGCTTTTTTACCTGCGCTCATTTGCTTGTTTGTATTTGAAACGCCTCATGTGATATTAAACCATCCCAAAGCAACACAAGGTTTACTTGCGATTGGTATTTTAGGTTTGGTCGGAACTGCATTTGCAGTTGTCCTTTTCAATAAAATCATTGCGCAAACAAGTGCTTTAGCAGCCAGTGCTGTCACTTATTTTATTCCGATTGTTGCGGTTTTTTTAGGCCTTGCCTTTGGCGAAACATTGGTTTGGCAGCAATTTGTTGCCATGTTTGTGATTATTGCCGGCGTTCTATTGATCAATTTTGCCAATACGAAAGCAACAAATTGATACAATCTACGTAAGAAAGTTGGTCATTTTTTTGGCAATCGCATTGAAAACACTATCTTTGCAAACCAATTTTGGAATATTAAACATTAATTAAAGCTATATGTACGCAATTGTAGAGATAGCAGGGCAGCAATTTAAAGTGCAAAAAGACCAAAAGGTTTTTGTTCACCGTCAAGACGCTCAAGCAGGTCAAAAACTAGAATTTGACCGTGTTTTATTGATCGAAGACGCTGGCAAAGTTACCCTTGGCGCCCCAGCTATAGAAGGTGCAAAAGTCACCGCAGAAGTTATCGACCACGTTAAAGGTGACAAAGTCATCGTTTTCAAAAAGAAGCGTCGCAAAGGATACCGCGTTAAAAACGGTCATCGTCAGCAATTTACTGCTATCACAATTAAAAGTATCAAAGCATAATTTTCCTACGGGAACTAAATATTAGAAACCATGGCACACAAAAAAGGAGTCGGTAGTTCGAAAAACGGTCGTGAATCACATAGCAAACGTCTAGGTGTAAAAATCTTTGGTGGTCAAGCTGCTATTTCTGGTAACATCATCGTGCGTCAGCGTGGTACACAACACCACCCAGGCAACAATGTTGGTATTGGTAAAGATCATACCTTATTTGCTTTAACAGACGGTCTTGTTGAATTCCGCAAGAAAAAAGACAACCGTTCTTTTGTTTCAGTTGTACCTTTCGAGACAACAGAAGCATAAGTCGCACAATATTTCTGAAAAGCCTCCAAAATGGGGGCTTTTTTTTTGCCTATTCTTTCGAAGAAGGGATATTCCTTATTTTTGTTCAGACTTTTTTTTAATGAAGAATTACCTCCTTGCACTCCTATCAAGTATACTGCTCATTTTAAGCTTTCCCTATACTGGTAGTTTTACACCTTTCGTATTTATTGGCTTTGTACCGCTTTTCATTTTGCGCAAACAGCGCCTCGAGACGCAGCAAAAACCCTGGAAACTTGCCATTTGGGTTTATCTATCCTTCTTATTTTGGAATTTGGGTACCACCTGGTGGGTGGCCAATGCGTCTTTCTCAGGTGCTTGCCTGGCAATTGGTGTCAATGCACTACTCATGACCTTTGTTTTTGGCACCTGGAGTTGGCTGCACCGAAAAATCAATAAAAACTATTCTTTTTGGCTGCTTGTTCCTATTTGGTTACTCTTTGAATTTGGCCACCACCGTTGGGATTTATCTTGGCCTTGGCTCACTTTTGGCAACTACTTTTCTGTGCGCACTGGCTGGATTCAGTGGTACGAATGGACCGGTACGCTCGGTGGAAGTGCTTGGGTTTTACTCGTAAATCTTTTATTATTTCGATTATATAACGTGTATAGAGATGTCGCCAAAAGAAACCGAAATATTTTCAGCATTATTGGTGTTTTGCTTTTGCCAATTGTCACGAGCCAAGTGCTGCTCGCAACTGCGCTTCCTTCTCTTCAACCAAAGCAACTCCATGCTGTGGTTGTGCAACCGAATGTAGATCCATACAAAGAAAAATTTGCTGTAAGTGCCAACAATGAAGCCTTCGCCGATTCTTTGATCAACCTTGCCAATCGACATGTCACCAGCCAAACAGACCTCGTCATAGCGCCAGAAACCGCTTTGCCACTTTCCTTCTTGGAAGACAAGCTTGGCACTTTTGCTTTTGGGCAGCAATTACAAAACCAAGTAGCGCAATGGCCTAAAGCCAGCTTACTGATAGGTGCTTCTACCGTAAAATTATTTGACAGTAAACAAAGTGTGGCAAGCACGCCTATTCCGAATGAAAACCGCTGGTATGAAAGCTACAATTCTTCGATGTTGCTGACTAAAAATGATGCGCCACAATATGTACACAAATCAAAATTAGTACCTGGCGTTGAGCTCGTTCCTTTTTCAGCCTACTTGCCTTTTTTGTCGGCAATTGCCATTGAAAATGGCGGTACATCAGGAACGCTTGGCGTTGAAAAAGCACCTAAAATATTAGCCATTTCAAGAAATGTTGGAAACGAAAAGTCGAATCAAAAGCCAAATCAAAAAACGGATCTAGCACCCATTATTTGCTATGAATCCATCTACGGTGATTTCGTGCGTCAACAAGTGCAAAACGGTGCGCAATTATTATGTGTGATCACCAACGATGGCTGGTGGGGAGACACCCCTGGCTATAAGCAACACTTTTCTTTTGCACGGCTGCGCGCCATTGAAACCCGTCGTTGGGTTTTGCGCAGTGCCAACACCGGCACAAGTGGCAGCATAGACCCAAGTGGAAAGATTATTAAGAAAACAGCCTACTGGACCAAAGCAGCTTTTTCTCAGACCGTACAATTGCGTTCAGACAAAACTTTTTATTCCAAATATGGCGACTGGCCAGCAGGGCTTTCGCTTTCTTGGATTTTATATGTGTTCAGTATTTTTCTCATGGACAAAGCAAGGAAAAACCGTAACTTGCAAGCATGAGGTTTTGGCTTTACACCATTCTTTTGGGGTTATTTGCGTTTCAATCAAATGCCCAACTCAACCACTGGGAGACTATTTTATATGACTCCACGACCTGGAAATACCAAGTTCCTAATGCCAATACACCCAACAACTGGCAAGCAACCAACTTCAATGACGCAACTTGGAATACAGCCAAGGGTGGTTTTGGTTTTGGCGACAACGACGACTTCACGGTTTTACCCACAAACAGCACAGCGGTCTATTTAAGGCGCACTTTTGATATTACTGATCTATCTTCAATAATCGCATTGGCAATGCATATTGATTACGACGACGGCTATATTGCTTATTTAAATGGCATCGAGATTTCAAGAAATGGTATTCCGAACGGTGTTCCGGGTTACAATACGCTAGCCACTATGTCACACGAAGCACAATTGTATCAAAATGGTCAGCCAGATCTTGTCCTGCTTACTGCAAACCAATTTCAAGGCATTTTAGTTCAAGGGGCCAATACATTATGTGTCGCTGTTTTTAACCAAACAGTAAACTCCTCTGACTTTACCTGCCGGCCTTTTTTAAGTATTGGCACATCAAATAGCAACCAAACCTACTACACCACACCTGCTTGGTTTAGTGATCCAGCTATTTTTGACAGTTCAACCTTACCTATTGTAGTACTAGATACCTACGGTGTAAATATACCCGACGAACCAAAAATAGATGCCATGATGGGCATCATTAATAACGGGCCAGGCCAAGTCAATTTTATCAATGACGCCTACAATGAATTTTATGGGCAAATTGCCATCGAAAAAAGAGGGTCGTCTTCAGGTGGTTTTCCACAGCAATCGTATGGTCTTGAAACCAGAGGTCCTGATTCAGTTAACTATAATGTATCACTTTTTGATTGGCCATCAGATAACGACTGGATTCTCTATGCACCATATACAGATAAAGCGCTCATGCGCAACGTTCTCACCTATAAATTAGGCAATGAAATGGGCAGTTGGGCTCCACGCACGCAATTTTGTGAAGTTATTCTCAACGGCAATTATATTGGGGTATATGTATTAATGGAGCGCATCAAAACCAATCCTGGACGTGTTAACATAGATCCTTTAGACTTTTCAGACACGCTGGACAACCACATTACTGGAGGGTACATCGTAAAAGTCGATAAAACAACCGCAGGTGGAGTGATTGCCTGGACCTCTCCATATACATGCCAAGCGCCTGGGACTGGCCCGATTCATTTTCAACTCCACGATCCCGCTCTTGACACCATACACCCATTGCAAAAAGCCTATATTCAAGATTACATCACTGATTGGGAGGTCGCGCTCAAAAGCCCCACTTTTACAGACCCGGTTAATGGCTACAAAGCATACATCGATGTCGCCTCATTTATCGATTACTTTTTGTTGACAGAACTTTCCAAGAATGTCGATGGTTATCGTATCTCAACCTTTTTACATAAGCAAAGATTTAGTGAAGGCGGTAAGCTTGTCGCTGGCCCCCTTTGGGACTACAATATCGCATGGGGGAACGCCAATTATTGTCAAGGTGGAAACACTACGGGTTGGGAAATCAATTTCAATAGCATCTGTGGCGGTAGCGGCGCCCTACAAAATCCATTCTGGTGGAACCGCATGCTCGAAGATTCTTTATACGCCAACGAAGTTAATTGCCGCTGGACCGAACTCAGACAAAGTACGCTAAGTGATACTGTTTTATTTCAATACATAGATTCGATGGCAAATTTATTAGAAATCCCTGCCCAGAGACACTATCAAAAATGGCCCATTTTAGGCAACTACGTTTGGCCAAATAATTTTATTGGTCAGACCTACCAAGAAGAAATTACTTATTTAAAAAATTGGATCAGTAACAGAACTGCTTGGATGGATGCCAACATGTTTGGAACTTGCACTGCAAATCATCCGGAACTGCTGCAAACCAATTTGGTAATTTACCCGAATCCAACAACCTCAATGCTCCAAATTTCAGGATTAACAGGAAATGGCCAATTAGAAATAATTGATTCTTTTGGGAAATCCCTCTTGGCTTTTCCTTATCATACGGAAAGCATTGAAATTGATGTAAGGCATTTATCGAACGGCATCTATTTTATATCAGAATCCAACAAAGGTCTCCATGAAAAAATTATTAAAAATTAGCTTTCATCCCATCCTATTTTTGGCACTTAGCCTACTCACAAGCGCATGTGTCAAGAAAAATCCCGGCCCAGGCGGTACTTCTGCTATCAAAGGCATAATTACAGGGCAGGATTTTAATGCAGGTGAACTCGAGATACAACAATTGACCTTTACCAATGGTAGCCAATTAGAACATGGCGACTACTTTCTACTCAATGAAGTCAAAAACGGAGACAACTATTACATTTATTTTAAAAACCCAAATTGGGTGAGCCCAGCAGACCCCGGTCTACAGGGCAGAATAGGACTTGAAATTATTTTCAACTACAGTGATTCAAATGTAGAGATTGCCCAAGCGGTTAAAAGTAAGCTGACTGCTCTTGGTGTACTGTCTTTCAATATGTCAATTGATAATGATATACTGACACTCACGTATAAAAATCGCATGCCTGTAGCTGACCCAGATAACGGGACAACCAATATCGGTATCGATATCGTTAATCAGGGTAGCGCTGACGTCTTAAGTACAAATTTGGTGCCTATGGCAGAAAAGCGAGTCTACCTTTGTTACGGAGAAAACACCACGCCAGACGACGACATCAAAACCAATAGCGAAGGAGAATTTGAGTTTAAAAATCTACAAATTGGCACCTATAAAGTATATGTGATTAGTGAAACACCTGGTTTATCAAATGGGCACGAAGAAGTTTCAAAAACGATTCAAATAACAACAAAAGAAAGCATCAACGACCTAGGTACACTACAAATCTATTTCTAATGAAAAAAATACTGATTCCCATTCTCTTTTTTGGCCATATGTTGAGCGCACAAACCGGACTATGGATAGACGCAAGCCTTACCAAAAAATGGAATAAGTCATTTAAAACCTCCTTTGAAATTGGGGAACGTCAAAATCTTGGTGTTGGTTTTGATAGACTTTATTTGGACTTAGGGCCTTCTTTACAGGTCATTGATGGCATCAAGCTTGTTGGGGCCTATCGATTGGTTTCAAATGAAAAAGGAGATCAGTTTGTACTACAAGCCGATCGTTTGTCACAGCGTTTTCAGATTGGCGCTGATTTTTCTATTTTGGATGCCTTTGATATTGGGCCAAAACGAATGGAGCTCTCTTGGAGTAGTATTCAACAATGGAGCATCCAAACAGGAAAACAAACAAGTAGCATTTGGCGCAACAAACTGAGTCTGAGCTACGATATTAAAAATTTTCCGCTCAGCCCACAACTCAGTGCAGAACATTTCTACCGCTGGAATGCAAACACCGTTTACACGCCTACAGCTGTTATTGTAACAGGCGCTACCGT
Source organism: uncultured Lishizhenia sp. (assembly GCA_964540625.1). Lineage (GTDB taxonomy): Bacteria > Bacteroidota > Bacteroidia > Flavobacteriales_D > Crocinitomicaceae > UBA952. The sequence goes on from CAZINO010000002.1 coordinate 50,758, forward strand.
TCAATGGCGCTATTTTGTTGGGTTTGGCTTAGAACTTCCTAAAAAACAAAGCCTCAAATTTCAGTTCGGCTTGCGTGAACGCTCAAGCGGTATACAGCCATTAATAAGAGCTTCTTACTGCATTCAAATCTAGCCGCAAAAGCACAAAAAAAGGGAGAATCCGAAGACTCCCCCCTTTCCATCAATCAACATCTTGAATATTAGTAACCCGGATTCTGTTGTAAATTCGGATTGAGTACGATATCTGAAGTTGGTATCGGATATAAATTATATTTATCTGCAGTTGCCTGACCAACATCTAATCCACCTTTGAAAGGCCACAAATAGGTTCCACCAGTGAACTGATCAAATCTAATGAGGTCGGTACGACGTGTACATTCCCAATTGAGCTCTCGTGCGCGCTCATCTAAGAAATCTTGAAGAACTAGACTTGAATAATTGTGTGATTGATCGCCAAATGCTCTTTCACGAATTTTATTCATATAGAGCAAAGCCGTAGCCTCATCACCCGAACGGAACTTAGCCTCGGCATACATTAAAAATACATCGGCCAAGCGGAACATCGGATAATCGACATCTACATGTGCTGAAGTAGCATTGTTAGAACCGTTTAAGCCATCTTTGGTTTTGTTTTTAAACTTCGGATTTGGATATCCTTGGATAAAGGTACTCATAGATGTTATGTCCAATTGGTGTCCGGTATTGTAGAACATCCAACGCGAGTCAACAGAAGTATCTGCAAACTTCTCGATGAAAGGACGCGTGGCGCGGTTTCCTGCCCATTTGCCATTGACGCCATAATCTGCAGCTACCAT
>CAZINO010000002.1:51672-57954 GCA_964540625.1 uncultured Lishizhenia sp.
GCGTGGCGCGGTTTCCTGCCCATTTGCCATTGACGCCATAATCTGCAGCTACCATTGTACCTCCTAGTGTAGAACAAATCAAGAAGGTTGTACCGCCCCAAGTTTGTGCATACAAGCCGTCATATACAACAGGGAAGATGATCTCTGGGGAGGTATGGTTGTCTGCCAAGAAAACGTCTTGGTAAACGTCGTCAAGTTGGAACGTGTTGGTATTGATGATTTTTTCACAATAGGTTGCACAATCTGTGTAACGCTCGGTGCCAGTGTACACTTTTGCATTGAGGTACATTTTTGCCATGAGTGCGTGTGCAGCACTTTGAGATGCACGACCGTAAGCAACAGATGCTGCAGGTGTGAGGTCGTTTTCAATAGCTTTGATTTCAGATTCGATATAATCGAAGAGGTCTGCTCTTTGGATTTGCTCAGGGGTAAACGCCCCTACGCGATCTTCCTCCGTAACGAAAGGAACATTTCCAAACAAGTCCATAGCATGATAGTATGCCAATGCACGTAAGAAACGTGCTTCGTTGCGCATGGTCACAATTGAATTGACTTGAGCGCTTGAAAAACCGCGCTCATTGAGTTTTTCATCGCGGGTTTGCCAGATAAACTCATTGCAGAGGGTGATTTGATAGAATATACGGTAATACATTCCTTTCACCCAAACGTTGTCGGCATTCCACTCAGATTTGTTTAAGTCTGGAATTCCTGGGTCATTCCAGCCACAAATTGCTTCATCGGTAGGAAGTTCTTGAAGGTTCCAAAGTACGCGAACATATGCCGAGAAACCTTCATCGATACCCGCGATGTCAGCCTGCCCAGCAGGACCTTGATTACCGGTCATCGACATTCCTGAATACAATTTTGCAAGTACCTTGATGTAGTTGTCTGGGTCGCTGTAAACGGCCTCAGCATTTAGCCCGTATTTCGGGTTTTGATTGAGATTTTTACCACAAGCACCTAATAAGAGTGCACTGGCGAGTATGGTATAAGTGACTAATCTTTTCATGGTTCAAAAATTAGAAATTGAACGTTAAGTTAACTGAATACACGCGTGGACGTGGATAGAAATTGTTGTCGATACCTCCACCAATTTCTGGATCTTGACCGGAATATTTCGTAAGAACAAAAGCGTTCTGCACCACGAAATTGACGTTAAGACCCACTTTTTCTTTAGCAAAACCTAATTTGCCAAAGTTGTAACCTACATTGATGAAGTCCATGCGCAAGAAATTGGCACTTTCTAGATAATGATCAGACATTAGCTGACTTGCAGTGGTGCGCTGTACTTCGTCTTGATAGTACAAAGAACTAATGTTGTTGAGGTATTTTTTGGTACCATCAATAGTTTGGAAGGTAGCACTGTTTGAATGGATGTTGTTGTAAATAGTTGCACCCAATTCAGCACGTGCCGAGAAACCTGCATACCATTTTTTGTATTGGAAATTGAAGGCAGTTCCAAAGAACATTTTCGGTGCAGCTTGACCAGCATAGTAACGGTCTTTGACGTTAATAATGCCGTCGCCATTTCGGTCAACAAATGCATTTGTATCTTTCCATTTGTCAGCAGCAGTAATGCTTCCATCACCATTCATGTCGATTTCCGCTTGTGAGCCTACTTCAATCACACGGCCTTGAGAGTCGTATTGCTGCTCAAGAACAAAGAACGTGTAGGTAGGGTAACCAATTTGATGTGCTTGAATCGTATTACCGATACCACCGCCAATACCGCCAATCAAGACGCCTGGAGATGTTGTATCTAGTACTTGTGCGAGTTTCAATACTTCGTTTTTGTTGTAAGTTGCATTGATTGTCCAGTCCAAACGCATGTCTTTGGTCGCAATGAGTCCGGTGTTCAATGAGACTTCAACACCGCGGTTTTGCATCGCACCAACATTGGTTAAGATTTCATTGGTAAAATTGGTGCCTGCCGGAACTGGAACCGTTGCCAATAAATCGCGGGTATCTTTTTGATAGAGATCAATACTTCCTGAAAAACGGTCGTTTTTAAATCCAAAATCCAAACCAATATTATAAGAGGTAGTGGTTTCCCATTTGAGGTTTGCATCGAACCCAGCAGGGCGCAAGACTTGGTAATATTGGCCTCCGAAAGCATATTGAGCAGTGGTTGCACCTTGGAAATAGTTACCAATATATGCGTAGTCACCGATACCGTCTTGTTGACCTGTTACACCCCAACCAGCGCGTAATTTGAGCATATTGATTGTTTTGCTGTCTTTGAGGAAATCCTCTTCAGAAATTAACCATGCGGCAGACGCAGCTGGGAAAATACCCCAACGTGTATCTGGACTGAAGCGTGATGAACCATCGCGGCGAACAGAAACATTAAAGACATATTTACCAGCATAGTTATAAATAGCACGACCGTAGTAAGACATCAATACGTTTCGAGTGTAAAATGGAAATGCAGCTTCAGGAGCAATTACACTGTCTTGTGCTTCATTCCAAGTTGGGAAATTAGGGCTTTCGGTATCCCAATCTTGGTAAGAATAACCGGCAACAACTTCTAAAGTTTGGTTTTCCCATTTGCTACCTGAGTTATAGCTTAAGTAGGACTCGAATAATTTATTTGACTTCGAGGTGCGGTATTTAAAATAGCGGCCATCTGTGAAATATCCAGAAGCCGAAGTTGCAGGTGTAATGGAATGTCCGGTCCCTTCTGAGTAGTCACCCCCCAAATTGACGGTGGCTTTCAACGATGGTAACGATGGTAAGTTATAAGTAAGTTTCGCATTTGCTATAGCACGGTTTACTTTACTTTGATCGGTAGACTGCTCAATTAAACCCAATGGATTTCGTGGTGAAAGCGTATTTGGCTTGTTGTTATCTACCCACTCAAAGTAACCGCCATAAACCTCAGATCCTGAATAAATGGGCTGGGTTGGGTCAAAAAATGCTGCGCCTAACGCACCGCGATTGGCAAAAAAGGAAGCCGTTTGTACATATTTCACATTAGCCTCTAATTGTAGGGTTTTGTCTAGGAAAGACGGATTCATGTTCAACCCTACAGAGGTACGCGCAAATTGGTCTCTTTTAAGGATTCCGTTATCGATGCGGTTACCTACAGACAAACGATATGGGAAATTTTTAATCCCGCCTGTGATTGATACGTTGTTGTCTGTGACAATTGCCGAGCGAAATACCTGACGCTGCCAATCGGTACTGGAGTCACCGAGAAGCGCTTTTTGTTGAGCTGTACCGTTGGCATTTACCAAATTGCGAAGGGAGTCCGCACTGAGTACATCAAAATATTTGGCAATTGTAGAAACAGAAGTCTTTGAATCGAGTACAACTTTAACATCGTTAGATGCAGATCCTCTTTTTGTGGTAATCAAAATGACACCGTTTGCCGCTCTAGAACCATAAATTGCAGTCGCTGAGGCATCCTTTAGGACCACAAATGATGCGATATCATTTGGGTTGATCAATGATAAAGGGTTTGCTGCACCAGCAATTCCGCCGTTATCGAGCGGAACACCATCGACAACAATCAACGGATCATTAGAAGCGTTAATAGAAGTTCCACCTCGCAGTCTAAGCGTGCTGCCAGAACCTGGAGCACCGTCGTTGGAGGTTACTTTAAGACCTGCCACCTTACCCATCACAAGTTGTTCTGGGGTGGCCAATGAGCCCTGCACAAAGTTCTTTTCGTTGATAACCGTTGCAGAACCAGTGAGGTCTTTGGTGCGTTGGGTACCATATCCGATGACCACAACATCGCTCACGTCTTGCGTTTTGGATGCAAATTGAAAGTCATTGGTAATCATTTGGTTGGCCACAACCGTTACTTGGTCGTTCTGAGGACTGAAACCCATGTATTTGAATATCAAATTGTAGGATCCGGCTTTTAGACCAGTTATTTCATAGTATCCTTTGTCGTTGGATACCGCGCCTTTGCCCTGGCCATCTACCAATACCGATGCATTGTAGAGCGGAATGCCAGCTGCGTCTGTGATGGTTCCACGGATTCCGGTTTGCGCAAGGGCAAATGAGGAAAAACCAAGAAGCACCAAGAAGGCAAAAAAACTTGTAGTAGTTTTCTTTTGCATAGTTCTCGTTTTAGCGTTTTACAGATTAATCAGTCAAATATATTTGATTTTTTCTTAATGTCAAGTTGACACAAAGAAAAAGTTATCACCATAAAATTTCCATTTTCAACTCAGCTTGTTCAATTTTTAGTTTTGGATAATCTTTGATGAGAATAGTTTGTTCAGCTTTGTTGAATTTAAAAGCCACTTTTTTGCCATTGATGTAAACATTTTTTGGTGCGTCTGGTGTATGAATCAGCAACTTAAAGTGAAAGTACTTTTCCCAGAGTTTTGCGCCAATTTCTGGCTTAAATAAAAGCGTACAGGTACTTGCTTGGTTAGAAGCAGAACAAGATAACTTTTTTGCAGCACCTTGGGCCTCTGCATCGAAAGTGTAACCATCGTCTTCATACCAAATGAAAGACGTCGCCTCTTCTGCCTTTGGATCGATATAAAAATGCAAAACGACCGCAGTGTCTCGATAACCTTCTGTTGACTGCACCACAGGACTCATTGGGATAAATGATCCGGATCTAACAAATACAGGGATATTTTGCAATGTTTTGGGTGTGGATACGGTTTGGAATGTCGTTGAAGACGAATTCTTCTTTTTTGTTGCGACTAATTTACCGGTATGAAAATCAAACCAACTTGTCTGAACAGGAAGTTTTGTTTGATATACTTTTTCTTTGGTTGACTTCATCGAATCTGTGATGGCGTGTACCAAAAAGGAAGAACCCCACATATACGTTTCAGCTTCATTGAACGCCCAAGTTGCATCAGGGAACTCCAAAAAAATTGGGCGCAACAATGGGATTCCTGTTGTCGCATTTTCATAAGCTAAACTGTAATTGTATGGGAGTAATTGGTAGCGCAATTCTATTGCCGCCTTGGCCAAGGCTTTGGTTTGCGCATCTTTGAAAACAGCTTCGCTTGCTACTTCTTGCTGCGCATGCGGTCTAAAAATAGGTTGAAAAACCCCGTATTGTAACCAACGTACATACAGTTCGGGGTCGTTATTGGCGCCTGCAAAACCACCCAAATCAGAATGCATGTAAGCCATGCCTTGCATGCCCATTTGCATAGAGATTTCCATTTGTGGTTTAAGGCCACCCCAGGTTCTGTTGACATCGCCAGACCAAGGTACCATACCATAACGTTGTGATCCAGAATAACCGGCGCGCATTAAAATAAAAGGACGCTCCAATGGATAATCTTTGCGGTAACCATCATAAAGTAAGCGTGCCCAATCGTGGCCGTATATGTTGTGAACTTCGTCGGCCCATTTGTCACCATGTTTGAGTTTGGTAGGATGTACTTCTGGCTCACCGAGATCGCCCCAAAAACCGGCGGCGCCGTACGAATGCAACTTTTTGTAGATTTCCCAGAACCAAACCCTTGCGTCAGGTTTATACAAATCAATTAGCCCTGTGTTTCCGAAATAGAAATCGTAACGAAAGGCGTTCCCTAGCGAATCTGTACCCAGCAACTTCTTTTGTTCGGCATCTTTCCATGTTTTAGAAGTGGTCAGTACAAAGGGCTCTGTGATCAGGACAGTCTTGACATTTTGACTTCTGAAGTCTGCAATCATTTGTTCGCCATTCGGAAAAGAGTCTCTAAAAAATTCAAAATTTCCGAGTGTTCCTTGAATATCTTTGCCAAACCAGTAAAGATCAAAGACAATTGCATCTAATGGAATTTGTTCTTTCCGAAACGCAGCAACAACTTGCTGAGCCTCAGTTTCAGAATGGTAACCAAAGCGGCTCGAAAAATTACCGAGTGTCCAACGCGCCGGCAATGGCTGTCTACCGAGTAGCGCTGTCAAAGAAGTGGTAAGGTCTTTCCAATGATCAGAGAAAACAACTTGATATCGCATAGGCCCTCCGATGACCTCATACGTAAGTTTATTCTCTTTTTTAGAATCCAAGTCGAGCCAACCGATTTGCGGATTGTCAAAATGCAGTGCATAACCTTTGTCTGAAATCACAATAGGCATCGTGAAATTCATGAGCGCTGAGTGCGTTTCGTAACCGTAATGTGCACGGTTATATAATTGCAAGCGATAGCCGCGTCGATTCATGCCAAGCGCCCTTGCACCTGCCCCCATTAACTGTTCATCGGCAGTCAAATCAAATTCAAGTTTTGGCGTTTGATCCAAATAATAGCCTCTCGCTTCGGAGACTTCGGTCGATTTATAGAAATACGTAATATCAAATGGTTTGGTAAGGATCTT
>CAZINO010000003.1:0-4205 GCA_964540625.1 uncultured Lishizhenia sp.
CCGTTTCTATTACGATATAATCACATTGCTTTTTTAAAAAATAATCCAAAGCCATCGTAAACGTGAGTTCAAAAAAACTGGCGTCCGTCTGGCACTTGAGGGCCTGGTATTGTTCGCAAAATCCGATGACATGCGCTTGTGATATCGGTTCACCGTTGACCCTTATTCTTTCTGAAAAATCAAAAATATGCGGCGAAGTAAAAAGTCCAACCCGAAGTCCTTTTTCTTGGAGTAAACTTGCACAATAAGCAGCTGTACTTCCTTTGCCGTTTGTACCTGCTATATGGATACTCGGTATTTTCTTGTGTTCAATATGTAAAGTTTCGAGCAAGGAAATAACGCGCTCTAATCCGGGTTTGTATGCTTGCGCACCTAAATTTTGATAAGCAGGAAAGCGCGAGAAAAGCCAATCTACCCAAAAAGCATAGTTTGTTTCCATTTAGAGCAAAAGAAAGGTCAGAACGCCTCCAATATAACCGGCCAAAGCAATAAGAGAGAAGCGCTTGAGATACCAACCAAAACCTATATTTTCCATGCCCATTGCCACCACGCCGGCAGCGGAGCCAATAATGAGAATAGAACCACCGGTTCCTGCCGTATAGGCGATAAAATGCCAGGCATCTGCATCCATTGCATCTTTGAACATCCCGATGCTCGCTGCCACGAGTGGCACGTTGTCAATGACCGCCGAGGCTAGGCCTAGAACTGAAATATACAGTTCTTTTGAAATACCCGCGGCCAAAACGTTTTCACCCATTTTTTCAATCATGCCAAGTTGTTCCATGCCAGCAACGGTCATCAGAATGCCGAGGAAGAAAAGAATGGAGGGCATTTCTATTTTCGATAAGGCTCTAAGGGTGGGGCCAACATGTCCACCGTGTTCATTTAGTGAACTTAAATTCAGCTGCCTTTTACTCAATAACTCTCCTAATACCGCGAATAGTGCCAAAGAAAACATCATGCCCATGTAGGGCGGCAGATGGGTAATGGTTTTGAAAATCGGCACGAAAATAATCAGACCAAGGCCACTGAAGAGGATTAGGCTCGAATCCTTTGATTTTTCTATTGTATGACTTGTTGAAAGGACTTGTTTAAAGATTTTTATGCGCGTTGCAATCAGCAACGGAATGGCCAGGTTGATAGCAGAAGGCAAAAAAATGTGTTCGATGAGCTTGAGTGAACTTACTTTACCTGAAATCCAGAGCATGGTCGTGGTTACGTCACCGATTGGTGACCAAGCACCTCCTGCATTGGCTGCAATGACCACAAATCCGGCCATCCACATGCGCAGTTCTTTGTCTGCGACCATTTTTCGGAGGATAGAAATCAATACAATAGTGGCCGTTAGGTTGTCTATGATTGCCGACAAAACAAACGTAAGAACAGAGATAACCAATAAAAGTTGATACGCTGTTTTTACGCGAATCAATGCTTGAACAACCTTAAAGCCGTCAAAATAATCGATCATTTCGACAATAGCCATAGCGCCCATTAAGAAAATAAGAATCTCGGTTGTCTTGCCAAAATGATGCAAAAGCTGTTCGGTGAGCAGGTGTTGATCCGGACTCCAAAATGAAATGAGCGCCCAGGTAATTGTCATCATGAGCAATGCAGGAATCAGTTTGTCGATACGCAGTGTATGTTCAATACTGATGGCAGTGTACCCAATGATAAAAATGATGACAATAGCCAGTTCCACGATACGTAATTTACACGAGTTGTTTTAAAGCAATTTCAAATGCAGTTTTAGCAATGCCTCTAGATTGTTGATTGTTTTGATATGTTTTTTCAAGCGCATTGAAAATCGTTTGGCTGGCATCTTCAAAAATAGAAGCATCATCGAGCTGTTCTATATCTGAGCTCATGAGGTAAGCAAATACCCTGGCCATGCCACAATTGGCTATGAAGTCTGGAATAAGCGCTAAAGAAGCGTCCGCTTTTTCTGCAATTGGACCAAAGAAGATCTCGCTATCGGCAAACGGTACGTTTGCGCCAGAGGAAATAACGCTTACACCTGACTCGATGAGTTGGGTTAATTGCGCCTCTGTGATCATGCGGCTACCTGCACAAGGAATAAAGATGTCGGCGGGTGTGGACCAAAACTCGGCATTAACGGTTTCATAGCTAAGCAATTCAGGTGCATTGAGTTCGTTTCCATTTTTCTGGATGAAAAGTTCCCGAATCTGCTCAAAACTAAATCCTTCGGTTTGTATGAGGCCACCTACTCGGTCAATGATTCCGACAATTTTGGCGCCTTTTTGAGCCAAGTAATATGCTGCTGCAGACCCTACATTACCCCAGCCTTGAACCAATACGCGTTTTCCAGCGAGCTCACCTCCCCATATTTGATAATAATGGGCAATTGAAGCGGCGACACCATAACCGGTGATCATGTCTGCGACCACATAGTTTTTAGTTAAATCTGGGCTGTAATTGGCATTGTCTAATATTTTTGAAACGCCGCGTTGTAATTGACCAATTCGGTTGATTTTTTGGCTGTCATTGGGTTTGAAATGCCCGTTGAATACCCCTTCTTGTGGATGCCAAACACCATTTTCTTCTGTTATGGGAATGACTTCATGGATTTCGTCGACATTGAGGTCGCCACCTGTACCATAATAACTCTTGAGCATAGGTGAAACAGCTGCAAACCAGCGCTTGAGCACTTCTTTTTTTCGTGGGTCTTTGGGGTCAAAATTGATTCCGGATTTAGCACCGCCAATTGCTGGTCCAGCAACGGTGAACTTTACTTCCATTGTTTTGGCCAAGGACTCAACCTCTCGCTTATCGAGACCAGCACGCATACGGGTTCCGCCACCAGCGGCACCGCCTCTTAACGAATTGATGACCACCCAGCCTTCGGCATCTGTATAGGGGTCTTTCCATTCAAATACAATCTCGGGTCTTTTGTTCTCAAATTTGGAGAGTAGTTCTTTCATTGATAAATTATTTTTCAGCGTGGTAAAGTTACCATTTTTTAGACGGATGCAGGGTGAGGTTAACGGAGTGAGCCTTGAAAATCATGCAATGTACCAGTTCTCAAGGCTTGTGCTGCGCCAGTTACCGACGATATTGTGGTTGGTTCATTACGAAGAAAGCGGGCACCTAAAAATGCGAAAATAATGGCCTCTTTGTAATTGATAATGGCTTCACTGGGTAAAATAAGTTCACCCGCAAATTCGTTTTTTAATAATTCTATAAAAAATACATTGAACGCCCCTCCTCCGGTTAAATAAATACGCTTGAGCTCGAGCCTTTTAAATTCTCGGATACACAAAGTCTTGAGCACTTCAAGGTGGGTTCTCAACTGTTCAGCTAATGTCAGCTCTTCAAATAGTGGCATATAATATGCCTCTAGCCATTCAGTGCCCAAGGATTTTGGCCCGTTTTGTTTGAAAAAAGCCAGTCCTACAACTTGGTCGTGTACCGCTTGATTGACAGTGCCGTTTCTGGCCATTTCACCATTTTGATCATAAGATTGACCAATTGTGTTCATCCAGCGATTCATGGGCAAGTTGGCTGGCGCAATATCAAACGCCTGCGTGCTGCCATCAATCGTGGTTGAAATATTGGCAAAGCCCCCCAGATTGAGAAAACCATCGGCAAAAGAAGAGAACAGCAGTTGATCTCCAAGCGGAACCAAGGGCGCACCCTGACCTCCGGCACTTACATCTAACTGTCTAAATTGATCAATCACTGGAATTTGCGTGTGGTAATTGAGTGTTGTTCCACAACCGATTTGTGTTGTGTAACCCAAGTCTGGTCGATGAAAAATAGTTTGGCCATGAGAGGCAATGGCGCGTATTTCAGTTTTTTCAATACCAAATTCTGTGAGAAATTCCTCCACACACTGCGCATAAAAGCATGCAATTTGTTGGTCGAGCTCAAAAATAGCCGGGGCACTCAACGCATTGCACTTTGATAATTGTTCAAAGAGGAACGGAGTTAATGCGAATGTTTTATGGTTAAGTAATTGAAAATCAATAGATTTATCCTCTAAAAAATCAAAGCGAACGTGCGCAATATCTAAGCCATCTAAGGACGTTCCCGACATTAAGCCCAAGAGCTGTATATTATTGTTAGGAATTGTTTTCAAGAATATCTGAATTGGTTTATTTTTGTCAAAATTAAAATAAATCAGTCAACATGAATTTTGAACTTACTGAAGAACATCTAGCCGTTAAAGAGGCTGCCCGCGATTTCGC
>CAZINO010000003.1:4305-7294 GCA_964540625.1 uncultured Lishizhenia sp.
AAATACCTCGTTCCTCTCGCCAAAGGCGAAAAAATTGGTGCATTTTGTTTGTCAGAACCTGAGGCGGGCTCTGATGCGACCTCACAGCGTACAACTGCTGTTGATATGGGAGACCACTACCTACTAAATGGCACCAAGAACTGGATTACAAACGGTTCTTCTGCTTCAGTATATTTAGTCATTGCCCAAACCAACCCAGAACTTGGCCACAAAGGAATCAATGCGCTCATCGTAGAACGCGGCATGGAAGGTTTCGTTGTTGGTGCCAAAGAAGACAAAATGGGTATTCGTGGTAGCGACACCCATACGTTGTTGTTCAACGATGTCAAGGTTCCAAAAGAGAATCGTATCGGTGAAGACGGTTTTGGTTTCAAGTTTGCTATGAAAACCCTTTCGGGCGGTCGTATCGGAATTGCCGCGCAAGCACTCGGAATTGCCGCTGGTGGTTTGGAATTGGCACTTGCATACTCAAAAGAGCGCGCCGCTTTCGGGAAAGAAATTTATAAGCACCAAGCCATTGCCTTTAAGCTAGCCGATATGGCTACAGAAATTGAAGCAGCTCGTTTACTTGTGTACAAAGCCGCACAAGATAAAGACGCAGGTCGCAATTACGACCAGTCTGGTGCAATGGCCAAACTTTATGCATCAAAAGTTGCTATGGAACAAACCGTAGAGGCCGTACAAATCCACGGCGGCTATGGCTTTGTCAAAGAGTATCACGTCGAGAGACTCATGCGCGATGCCAAAATTACCCAAATCTACGAAGGCACCTCTGAGGTACAAAAAATTGTGATTTCTAGAGGTATTCTCAACGCTTAAAACTTTGCTTATGCTGGCTCCTTTTAACCTTCAGAAATGGATTGACGACAACCGTGATTTACTCAAACCACCTGTCTCGAATAAAAATTTGTACAAAGAAGCCGGTGATTTTATTGTGATGGTCGTTGCGGGGCCAAATGCGCGCAAGGACTACCATTACAACGAAAGCGAAGAACTTTTTTATCAACTCGAAGGCGATGTCAATGTTCGAATTCAACACGAAGGAAAAGCTAAAGATATCATTGTCAAAGAAGGCGAAATGTTTCTTTTACCAGCCAATACACCGCATTCTCCTGCCAGAGGTGAAAACACAATCGGTTTGGTCATTGAGCGCGTTAGAAAAGGTACTGACTTACAAGATGGACTCATGTGGTTTTGCGAAAAATGCAATCAACACCTGCACACTTATCGTTTTCCATTAGAGAATATTGAGAAAGATTTCTTGCCGCGTTTCAAAGAATTTTATGGTTCAGAACAAATGCGAACATGCAATGCTTGTGGCCACGTCATGGAGGTAGATCCCAAATTTGTTTAGTATACACAACAAAAAAAAAGCTATCCAACTGGATAGCTTTTTTTTATTTCTGTTGCCTTATTGTTGAATGAAAGTCAGGCGGTGTTTGTCACCGGTCTGAAAAATTTCTTCTTCCAACACCATTCTTTTACTGCGTAGTTCTTTGATACTGTATTCGTGTACTGGATTAACGGTAGTGGTGTCAGCGTAGAAGAAGACCGAGGTGTTGTCTTCGCCAAAAACCCAAGTGCCATGGCTATAGGTGCCCTGAATTTGCTCGAGTTCGTTGGTGTAATTAGAAATAGAATAGGTTCCGTCTTTGTCGATGCTCATTTTAGTCGTGATGCTTGCGTCAAATACGTTATTTCCGTTCAAGACATAATCTGAGAGTTTCCAATCATTGCAGATACGTGCTTTTCTGGTTTGAATCGAAAACGACGGGCCTTCGCTGAATTTGGTACAGCCGATTAGACCCATAGTTAATAAAGAAAGTGAAAAAAGTACAGCCTTCATTTTTGTTTTTTTTCAAATGTACTACTTTTTGGCCAATAAAAAAGCCGCAAGGAGTTGCGGCTTTAATTCGCTTGTTTGATCGGCTTATTGAGCAGTCCAAGTTTGGATTACTGTTTCAGAACCGTTTACTGATTTTAATTTGAGTTCTTTGCTCGCTAGTCGAACAATTGTTTGTGTTTCGGTTCCTGAGGCACCGTTTACGGTAGTAATGAGTTGTGTTTTGTCTTCAGAAAACGCCCAAGTTCCATCGAAGTTGTTGGTGTAATTGAAACCCATGTAGCTGTAAGATACTTCTGTACTGTAAGTACCATCTTTAAGAACACTCATGGTAGTGGTAAGGCCAGTGAGTGGATCTGCAACACCGTTAGTAGTTTGAGAAGTAAGTTTCCATGAACCGGTTAGGCGCGCAACTTTTGAAGAAAGGGCTAAAGAAGGTCCTTCTTCGTATTTGCTACAAGAGGTAAGTGTTGCTGAACTAACAGCGAGTGTGGCCAAGCCTACAAAAAATAGTTTTTTCATAATTTTCAAGTTTGAACAAATCTAACGAAAGACTTGAACATTCGCAATATCGTGACTAATTTTGTTCCATGAAAATAGTCCTTCAACCGCTCATTCTTTTACTTTTTTTTTCTTGTAGTCAAGCAAGTAAAGAAAGAAAGCCCAAGGAACCGCTATCAAAAGTTTGTCAAATAGTGAAAGCAAATGCGATTCAAGAAATTGGGGTTCAGGGAATGGTCTGCCAAATGGGTTGCGGCGGCAGTATTCGCAAAGCGCTCAAAGAGACTTGTGCCGTAGAACGTGTTGAAGTAAATTATATAGACACCTTAGAAGAGCAGACTATTAAAGTTTACTACAACAAAGCGAAAATTTCGCCCCAACAAATGCTCCATATTTTGGCAAATGTCAATGACAAGCAGTTTACTGTCCGTACAATTGGCTCACCTAAAAAAGTATAATGAAGCTTCATTACAAGCAATTTGGCGCAGGTAAACCGATGGTTATCTTGCATGGCCTATTTGGTTTTTCTGATAATTGGCTCACACATGCCAAGAAATTTTCGGAATATTTCGAAGTGACCGTTGTTGACTTGCGCAATCACGGGCATTCACCATGGTCAGATGCGTTTTCTTATGCGCTCATGGT
>CAZINO010000003.1:7394-28292 GCA_964540625.1 uncultured Lishizhenia sp.
CCTGAGGCCTTTTTAGATGCAGTGTTGTCTTTTAGTTTAAGATAGATTCCTGGTATTCATTTAAATCCCATCAATTTTACAAGAAATAAAAAAAGGGAGCCCGAGGGCTCCCTTTTGATTTCCGTATGCGGAAATATTATTTGCGAATAGCTAATTTCTTGCTTACGGTTGTACCGTTTGCAGAAACAGTTACTGTGTACATTCCGCTGTTCAAAGCACTTGTGTTGATTTCAACAGCTTGTGTGCCATTCACACCAGACAATGTTTGCGTAGCAACTACTTTGCCAGCCATGTCAACTACATTGATGATGGCATCAGATGTGTTTTTCACTGTGAAAGTAACGCTAGTAGCGTCAGCTGCTGGGTTAGGAGCAACTTCAAGACCAAACGTATTGTTTACTTCTTTTACACCTAATGCAGGATCGAAGTTCATGCGAACCATTGGTTGTGATGTAGTGTAGTACCAAGTAAGGTCTGTCATGTCGTAGTAGAAACAAGTTTGGGCAGGTGCTGGACCAGCTGTACCTACAACGAGGTCATTGGTTGCACCGCCGTCACCGTTAGAACCAGCAACAAGAAGGTAAGCTTCACCTGCATTCAATGGGTAGTTACCACCCAAGAAAGAAAGTGTTACTTCAGCATCGAGGTCTGCGTTTTGAAGCACGTATGGACCTGTTTCGTCAACGTAAAGGAAGTCTCCAGTAGCTGGGTCGATTGAATACAATTTGAGGTAAATTTCTGCACCTGGTTCTGCCGCTCCGTTGATATAAACAGAACCACCACCGATTGTAGTGTTGGCAAAGATGTCAAAGATGTTTCCTACTTCAAAGCCCATACCGCCGTTGAATGAACCATTCAAAGCTGTACCGTTGTCACGTGCATAGACGTAAGGATTGATAGCAACTGCCGCGTAATTTGAAAGCGTGTTGTTGGTTGCATCACCGTCGTTGTTACCCATTGCAACAGTTCCAGAAACCGAGATGGTTGCAGTAGCTGAACTAGGTGTAAGTGTAGTTGTACAAGCAAGTGTGTCTACATTTCCTACAAGAACAGGTGTTGCAGCAGAAGAGCTAGAGAAAGCACCTGCGTTTACTGTAAACACGGCGTCTTGTTGGTCTTGTGCACCAATGTTTTCTACGATACCTGAAAATTCGATTTCGGTAACTTGAGAAGCTGGAACTTGGTAGTAAGCCAAACGCTCAGCCCAGAAACCTGTAGAACCCCAGTAGATACTGTTTAATTTGAGGTCATTTGCTTCAGGTACATAAAGCTCAACGTCGTCAACAGCCCAATACCAACCCCAATAGTCGTTGTCATTGTAATAGAACTGAACTTTTACTTGAGCCGAACCAGCAGCGATAGAAGAAACATCGATGATGGTTACTTCTGGGTTGCCAGAGTTTTGGTTTGGTGTAAAGTAATCTACTTCGTCAGAAAGAAGAAATTCTGTCCAAGTAGCGCCGTTGTCTCCAGAAACGCGAACACCACGGGTGTCGTGCCACCAACGGAAGTTAGAGTGGTACTTCAATTTTACTACTGAATGCGCAGAACAGTCGATTGTTCCAGATGTAGCAGTAGTAATAATTGGTGTACCATCCATGTCGCCTGTGTTGTTGGCATCAGAGTTCACGAACAAAAATCCGTTTGCTGCAGTTGGCGAAGCAAAAGGGCTAAGCGCACTTACAGGGATAGATGTAGGTGTGTTGATGATGTGCCATTGTTCTGGGTTTGAACCTGTGCTAGCGATGGTCCAGTTGGCTGCAACAGAGAAGTTGTCTGACCAAATGGTAGTAGCCTTTGCAACTGCAGAAGGCTTTTGCGCTACGCTAGAACCAACTTCAAAAGAAGCTTTTTTCTCTAGGCGTGGCGCGTTGATGCTTTTCACTTGCGCATGAAAAGTACCCGCTGCCATAACGGCAAGAAACGATACGTAAAGTTTTTTCATTTTTGTTTTTTTAGATAGTTCCTACAAATATAAGGAATTTTCAAAAAAACCTAGTGCTAATGCGTTCTAGCGAATAAAAATTCAGCAAGTTCTTGCAGTTCATGTTTGGACTGGGTTGTCACGATTTTATCGAGTGCGGCAAGCGCTTTTGAATGATGGAAAGCCATCTTTTCTTCACAGTACAATTTAGCGCCTAATTTGGCGTAAAGTTTCTGCGTTTGCTCGATTTTCTGTTGTGGGTTTTCAAGTGCTTCTGTTGCATTTAATGCAAAAAGGTCCGCTTCAGATGCTACATTTTTAGCGTGAATAGACAGTAATGTTTTTTTGTTGGCGAGTACATCTCCACCAATTTGCTTACCCACCTTGGCACTTTCTCCGTAGAGATCGAGTAGGTCGTCTTGAATTTGAAAAGCCAATCCAAGTTGTTCTCCGAATTCGTATAGCAAGGCTTCGTTCTGAGCTCCGGCATGGCCAACGATTCCGCCCATTTGAAGTGCACAGCCTAATAGAACGGAAGTCTTCAGACGAATCATCTCGATGTATTCTGCCTCACTTACTTCTTGACGTAATTCAAAGTCCATGTCCATTTGTTGTCCTTCGCAAACTTCTATTGCAGTTTGGTTAAAAACAGCAAACAATGATTTGAATATTTGCGCATCGTAACGCGCTAATAAATTATAAGCTTTGACCAAAAGGACGTCGCCCGATAAGATGGCAATGTTCGGATTCCATTTGATATGAACGGTTTGTTGACCGCGTCTCAGCGGGGCGGCATCCATGATGTCGTCATGAATGAGCGAAAAATTATGAAAATACTCAACACAAAGTGCTGCTGGCAAAGCTTTATGAAAATCTGTATCGTATAATTTACAGGCCATCAGGCTCAGCATAGGACGCATGCGCTTTCCACCCAACTGTAAAAAATAACGTAAAGGATCATATAAATTGGCTGGTCCAAGCGGAAAGTTTTCTTGCTGTATAGCGTCTTCTAGTAGGGTGTTGTAGGTGTGTAAGACTTTCATTTATTTGCGCAGCAGTTGGAGTAAATAGGTTCCGTATCCGCTTTTAACAAGTCCGGAAGCCAATTGTTTGAGTTGGGCCGCATCGATGAAGCCATTTCGATAGGCAACTTCTTCAATACAGCCGATTTTCAGACCTTGTCTTTCCTCAATGACTTGCACAAATTGACCAGCCTGCATCAGTGAGCCGAATGTACCGGTATCGAGCCAGGCGGTACCTCTGTCAAGGATAGCCACCTTGAGTTGACCACGTCGAAGGTATTCGGCATTGACATCCGTGATTTCATATTCTCCTCTTGCGGATGGTTGTAAATTTCTGGCAATTTCGATGACTGAATTATCGTAAAAATAGAGACCAGGAACTGCGTAGTTGGATTTGGGTTGCAGTGGTTTTTCCTCAATTGAGACTACTTGGTTATTTTGGTCGAATTCAACCACGCCGTAGCGCTCTGGGTCGCTCACGTGGTAGGCATAAACAACACCACCATTTGGATCGTTGTTTTCCTTGAGTAAAGTATCCATTCCGACGCCGTAGAAAATGTTGTCTCCTAAAATTAATGCGACTTTGTCAGTGCCAATGAAATCGGCTCCAATCACAAATGCCTGCGCCAAGCCGTTAGGAACCTCTTGAACAGCGTATTCGAAACGGCATCCAAGTTGAGCGCCATTGCCCAACAATTTTTCAAAATGCGGCAAATCTGTTGGGGTTGAGATGATCAGGATTTCTCTTATGCCCGCACTCATTAAGATGGAAAGCGGGTAGTAAATCATGGGTTTGTCGTAAACCGGCATGAGCTGTTTGGAAACAGCTAAAGTGAGTGGGTGTAGTCGGGTACCTGAACCGCCTGCTAAAATTATTCCTTTCATCATAACCAACGGAAAATATCGTCAAATAAGCGCTTTCCCCATGGGGTAGAGCCGTATTCTTTTTCAATTTTTTGTCTCAATTCTTGAATGGTGAATACTTTATTTTTACCCGGATTGAGAGCCAATTCTTCTTTTTTAGGTGGCGTTACGTCTATTTTTTTTGCAAAATAAACAATGCCGCCGTCTTCGGTAGCAAGGCCCAAAATAGTACCAGGTAAACCACAGAAACCTTCAGGGCCTACCGAAGGTGTCAGCATAGGTGTATACCAAGCATATAAGCGCGTGCTGTCATTTTTTTGGTAAATGGCTTTACGACATTCATAACCGCAGATGGTTCGTTTGCTATCGGTAATTTTCCAAGTGCGCTGAGGTAAGCTATCCGAGACGTAAACATTCTGACCGAATACAGCGAGCATCATCAATTGATTATGGTTTGTTAAGTTTTGGTAATAGGCATTTTTTGTAGTGAGCCAGCCCATTTCTTCGGGTTCATTGCTCGGCACTACTGCAAAATAGGAGGCCGTGTCATTGAAGGACAATGAAAATTGTTCAACGCGAATTTTGTTATCTTCATTGATAAAACGCTTCATGCGTTGATCCGATCCAAACCTTTTCTCAAGATTGGTCCTGCGTTCAAAAGTAATTTTGCCTGCATGTATGTATTCCGACTGCGCCCAGGTTTGTAAGCTGAGCAAAAGGGCACTAATGCCACATACGAAGATCTTCTTCACGGGTTTTGTTGTTGTTAAATTTATAGGTCAATCGAACTAAGAAATAGCGCGAAATAATACGTGTATAGTTATCCGTAATCATGTTACTCGATACCGTGCGCTGTAAGTTGAGGTTTTGATTGAGCAAGTCATTTATTGACAAACCAAGAATGAGGTTTTCTGTTTTTAAGAACGCTTTTTGAAGTTCGGCATCTATGATAAGGAAATCTTTGTTGAACGCATCGGCCCTTCCTCGGTTGAGCGTATAATTGATTTCCCATTTGAAACGGAAATGGGCAGGCAAGCGCCAGTCTCCGACCATAAAGTAATTTTGAGTGGAGTAGGGCTGGTTAGAAAACGAATTTAATGTGGTTTTTGGAATAACATATGTGTAGTCTGTTCCAATACTCAATTCGAGGCTATCAAGGCTCAGTTCTATAGAAAAAGAGCCATTTAAATTGGTCGTACTCGTGGTATTGAGTTGTCCATTGATGTAGTTGTTATTGCGAAAATAGGAGGCATTCATACTTGGTTCAAAAGTGAGCTTGCGGTTCAGGATCGGGTAACCTCCGCCTGCATAAATTGTCGCAAACATGTTACCATCTACATTGACCGTTTTGGAAATCGTTCGGCCAAACTGATCAAACGTAGTGCTGTTCCCAAATGCATTTTGCGTAAGTGTTGCATTTCCTCCAGACCAAAAATAACGGCCGGTCATGGCTTGCCATACATTTGCATTAAAGTTGAGTTGGTGTTGGTAGTTCGGCTTGAGGTCCGGGTTACCTTCTTGGATGCGGTTGGGATTGGTGTTGTCTCTGACTGGTTGAAGGTCGTTGGCACTAGGAGGAGCCGAGTAGGTGCTGTAGCGGATATTGATTCGCTTGGCCATACTTGGCTTAAATTGGTAAGAGAAATTGGGTAAAAAATTGTTGATGTTTTGATTGATCCCGACACCTGAAAATTGATTGATGTTATCAATTTGGATATTTCGGTAGCCCAAACCACCTGAAATACGGTGGTTTTTGTAGAGGTAGGTCAAAATCATTGTACCGCGATTTTGCAAACGTTGGTTGTCAAAATCATTGGTAAATAGGCTGTCAATAATATCAAATTGACCAGCAAGATTTGGATTGTAGGTATAGCGGGCTTGCCCAGAAGAACCTAACTCAAGAAAGTATTCTGTGGTGAGCAAGAAATTTTTGGATAGGGGCTCTGTGTAAGTAAGGGTAGTGTAATGGGTTGCACTTTGGTTACTATTCGTTTTACGTTGATTTACAACAGTATCAAAAACCAAAGCATTTGTACTCGTCGTGAGCTTTCCTTCTGAGTCGTTGTCATTGTAACGCAAAATATATTTAGCCTCTAGCTCGCGGTCTTTTTTACCAAACTTTCGTCGCAAAATAGCCTCTGAATTGCTACTCATTCCTTTTGAATTATATTGGTTATTGACGTTGGTGAGAAGGTAAGAAGCAAAGCTTTCGTCCCTAAAGTCATTGACAGCGGTGTTGTTTTGTTCGCCGTTGTCAATGTGTAGATTTGGCTTGATTTCGAGTTTGGTAAGCGAATCGAGGTCAATTTGCAAATTCATGTTGATGCGGTGTGAGCTACTGACCGTAAGGTTACTTGAGGAATCTTTGGTGTAGTACGAGCTATCCGCTAAAAAATACTGAGATTGGGAACTTGAATTGGCTTGTAGTCGGCTATCGTAATAGGCGTAATTGAGGCCAAGTTTAACTTTTTCTGAAAGACGGTCGTTGTAATAAACACCTGTTTTGAGGGTTTGTGGAATGCCAGACCGATTACCTCTGGAGTCGCGGTCCCAGAAATTTAGACCGCTTTCGTTTTGCTCGTTTTCGAGGCCAAATTTGTTCATGTCGCGAAAGCCAAAGCTCGATTTCGGCGTGTTTGAGGCCAACATAAAAACAGAAATCTTCTGGGTCTTGTTAAATTTGTTGTAGAGTAGTTCAGACTCATAAAATGCCTTGTCTGCGTCGCCTTGATTGAAGTCGGAGGCCACTGAGGCTTTTCCGAAATAGCCCCGTTTGGCTTCGTCTTTTAGTTTGAGGTCAAGCACTTGGATTTTGTCGTCTTCACCAGCTGCAGCATCTTCGTTTTTCTTCTCATAAACTTGAACAGACTCTACGCCGTTGGCAGCAAGGTTTTTGGTGGCAATGGTGGGATCTGAACCAAAAAATTCATCGCCATCTACCAACACCTGACTGATTTCTTTTCCTTGCGAGGTAATGCTGCCGTCGTCCTCCACCTTGATCCCGGGCAATTTTTTGAGTAGGTCCTCGACGACTGCATTTTCAGCCACTTTAAAGGAGTCAGCAACAAAAATAAGGGTGTCGCCACTAAAATACATGGCATTGCGGTTGCGCGTCACAACGACGTCTTTTACATCTTGTACTTTTGGATACAGACGAATGTCAGGAAGTTCGAAAGTTGATTTTTTAGCGGACCCCATAAGGTAAATACTACGGGGCGTCCAATTGCTGTGTTCGATCACCAACTGAAATGAGTCGAGTGGGAGGTTGTTGATTTGGAATTCGCCATTGGCGTTGCTTCTTGTGAACTGTACCAAAACCGAGTCACGAAGATGGATGGCCATAATACTCGCTTGATGAATTGGTTGGGTTCCGGAGGTATCCACCAAACGCCCACTTACTTTCATGTTTTGCGCATAAAACAGATTGGAACAAAGGAAAAGAGCGAGGAGAAGTATGAATTTTTTCATGAAATAAGGATCAATACAATTATATAAGACGAATGAACGGGCTAAAATGTTGCATTAGCGTTTTTGGATCCCAACCAAAACTTGGTATTGAAGGCCAGATGCTTCTTGTATGGGTTGATGCTGGATGGTGAATTTTTCATTTTTATAGGCATCGGGATTTTTTTCAAGGGCTTTGATGAGTGTTTCTTGGGGCGCATAAGCAAGGTTGGTAGAGTAATTGTCATTGCCGAATTGGACAAATTTTTTGTTGAATGCTTCGTCAAAACCTTGAAAGTAAAGCGCAAAGGAGCCTTCTTGGTTTTGCATATCTGACAAAAGCAAAAGGTTTTCTTGAATGGCCTGGTGTTGTTCTTTGGGTAATTTGAACGATTTATAAGGTTGGTTTTTGAGTTTACCTTTGCCTATTTTGGTATAACTTGCAAATGGTTCCTGATCGGCGTTGTAGAACACAAAATACTCGGTTCGGGCTGCGATACTGAGCGAGCTACGCAAGTTCTGTTCTTCCATACAGACCATACTCAATACTTCTTTTAAGAAATAAAAAGTCATACTCAATTTTTTGCCATTAGTGTCTATGCGGTCAATCGTGGCTTTTAAAATTTCGTCTTCGGCATTCAAAAATGCACGGGACTCAATGGTGGCGCCCGATTTGTGTGTAAAAAACAATGAGGGCAATACCTTGAGGTCTTTGCGCTGCTCAATTTTATCTTGGTAATTTAAAAAAGCGTCAAGCCCATCAAATTCAGGTTCGAAAACAAGCTGAGCCTTTTTGGGGAAGTTATCTTTTATGGTCTCGCGACACGAAAACAAACCCAGGCTCAGTAAGCAAAATATTAAAATGATTTTCACGAGGTAAAATTACAAATACTTCGCCAAAACGGGTTGAATTCAAGATCAAACGCAATGTTACTGCGATAAAACTCCGTAATTTTGAGGAATGGCAGTTGTACTTTGCATCGATTTTGGACTCAAGCGCTGTGGTTTGGCAATCAGCGACCCAAATCGCATTATTGCCAGTCCATTGCAAACAATTGCTTCTGAAACGCTTGAAGCTTGGCTAGAAATTGAAATCCCGAAGCGTCAAATTTCAGAGATTGTATTGGGTTACCCAACGCGCCTCGATGGCACAGACACCCACGTCACAGAAAATATTCGTTTACTGAAGCAAGTTTTAGAAACGAAATTCCCGCAGCTACAAATTCAGTTATTTGACGAGCGCTTTAGCTCCAAAATGGCCAGTACTGCTATTTCTCAAATGGGTCACAAAAAAAAGAAACAAGATAAGGGTTTGATTGATCAAGTTGCTGCAGCACTCATTTTGCAAGAATTCTTGAGTCAAAGCTAATCCTTGTTAAATTTGCAGTATGATTTTACCAATAGTTGCCTACGGAGACCCAGTCCTTAAGAAAGAGGCTGAAGAGATTGATGAAAACTATCCCGATCTTCAAAAGTTGATTGCCGATATGTTCGAAACAATGTACCATGCCAAAGGCGTTGGTTTGGCCGCACCCCAAATTGGTAAAAGTATTCGCCTGTTCATTGTGGATGGTAGTCCGTTTGCAGACGAAGAAGATGACGAGCCAGATCCAAAAGCTGCAGGTATAGAAAATTTCAAAAAAGTTTTCATCAACCCAATTATCGAAGAACAAAGCGGCGATAAATGGGCATTTCAAGAAGGATGCTTATCTATTCCTGGTATCCGTGAAAACGTCCAACGTCAAGAGCGCGTGCTCGTTACCTACTACGATGAAAATTGGAACTTTCAAGAAGAAACTTTTGATGGCTATGCAGCGCGAATCATCCAACATGAATACGACCACATCGAAGGCGTTCTATTTACCGATCATCTGAGTCCACTCAAGAAAAAATTATTGCTCAAGCGCCTTGGGAATATCAGCCTTGGAGCTATTAACGTCGATTACAAAATGAGTTTCCCAGGATCCAAAAAACAACGCATGATTTAATCATTTCGAATGAAAGCACAATTTCCTCTTTTTCTATTTTCTATTTTATTATTTGCGGCTTGTCAGACCAATACCGCAGAACCAACGCAACAAGAATCCTTGCGAGAGCGAATTACCTCTTTTGAAGATTCTTTGGCCAAACTGCAAAAAGATCCTAAAAAGGCAGCTCAAATTACGAGCCTAACGCAAATAGAACTCATCAACCGCCTTACCGCTTATAGCCGCAAATATCCAAAAGATGCCTTCAGTGCAGATTGTCTTTTTAAAACGCACATGATTTACGAAAACCTACGTGCACCCCAAGAGGCCAGAGCCTATGCGGATACCCTCTTAAAGCGTTTTCCTGATTATAAAAACCGAAAATTATTGCTCGAAAGTTTGGCAAGTTCTTACGACATCAACACGCCTAGAGATACCGCCAAAGTGCGTTATTATTTTGAGTTATTGCTCAAAGAACCTGGCCTCAAGACACAGCAAAAGAAAGACATCAAGTCCAGACTTGCACATCTTGATTTAACCTTTGAGGAATATATTTTAAAAGCGAATTAGCTTTCAGTTAAGGCCTTCAGATCCTTAAAGAAAGCAGGATAAGATTTCGCTACGCTTTGGTTTTCGTTTAAATACTGACCCTCATCACACAAAAGAGCAGCAATTGCCCCGGCCATTGCAATTCGGTGATCATTGTGGGTATTGATCTGGCTACTTTTTACTTTGCCAGTGCCTTGAATTTCAATTTGGTTTCCATTGATTTGATATTCTATTTCCCATAGCTTGAGCGCTTCGCACATCGCCTTTAGGCGGTCGGACTCCTTGTTTTTCAAGCGGTCTATCCCCGCAATACGACTTTTGCCTATAGCAGCACATGCCAGTACGACAAGCACCGGGAATAAATCAGGTTGTTGGGTGCAATCAAAATCGAAAGGTTGTCGCTTGTCTGAGGAATTTATCAGAAGAGTACCGTTTTCCCAATGCATTTGAGCACCAAACTGATGTAGTGCACGGAGTAGGTTTCGGTCCGGTTGCAAACTGGTTTGGTTAAGACCAACAATTTCAATTTTACCTTTAATGGCGGCTCCCACCAAGAATGCCGCAACACTGCTCCAGTCTCCTTCTACGGTTGCATGGTCAAGTTGTAATTCTTGAGCGCCTTCAAAAAGATAGGTGTCGCCCATTTGCTTGTATTTGAATCCAGCCTGAGCCAGGACATTTAAGGTAAGTTCAAAATAGGGCCTGCTACTGAGTTTTTGGATCTCAATATGCCAAGATCCCGGTGTTGCAGCAGCCAAAAAAAACAGCCCAGAAACAAATTGTGAGCCTTGACTGCCATCAACAACTAAGTGCTTTTGTTCAATCTGGCCACTTATTTCTAAAGGTAATAAGCCGTTTGAATGCTTCACCTTTAAGCCTAATTGTTCGAGTAAGTGAATGGTGCTTCGGTGTTCACGTAATTTTAAGGTGCCTGCCCCGTTTAAAGTATATTCTTTGTAGAAATGGCGCCCCAAGAAAGCCAAGCTGCGCAAGGCAAAACCGCTTTCGCCGAGAAAAAGCACATCGTGTTTTTGAGATGGATCATTTTTGATTTGATCAATGACTGCTTGCATGGCGCGTGTATCTTTATCTTGGCCAAGATTGTGAATCTTAAAGGGGGATTTGGTGATGCTACTTAGCAACAAGAGACGCTGGGCATGACTCTTCGAGGGAGGAGCAAGCAATTTCCCTTTGAGTGCTTTGATGTTAACGTGCATCATTGGTTTTGCTGAGTTCTAACTGAATGCGCAAAGACTCTTCGTGGAGCATCTTGATAAAATGCTCGGCAAATTCTGAAGATAGGCCTGCATTCAGGGCTTTCTCAATGGTTGATTTGAGTGTTTCTTCCCAACGCTGTACTTGCAAAATAGGGGTGTTGTTGTTGCGCTTTAAGATTCCTATTTGCTTGGATAGCTCCATGCGCTCTTGCAAGAGCTCAAGTAAACCTTCGTCGATTATGCTCAGTTTGTCGCGCAATTCTGCTAAATCGTTCTGAGCACGTTCGTTCTGTGAACGTGGCTTTAAATTCAGGAGTAATTCAGTTAATGCAGTGGGCGTAAGTTGTTGTTTGGCATCGGTAAGCGCAACGTTAGGGTCATGGTGTGTTTCAATCATGAGCCCGTTGTAATGCAAATCGAGCGCTTGTTGAGCAAGTGGTGCAATAAGGGCAGCGCGTCCACCAATATGCGATGGATCCATGAGCAATTGTAGGTCAGGTCGGGCTTGTTTAAGGTCAATGGCAATTTGCCAATGGGGGTTGTTACGGTATTTGGTTTTTTGATAAACCGAAAAACCGCGGTGAATGGCGCCAATCACTTGCACGCCATGGCGTTCTAGTCTTTCTATTGCGCCCAACCAAAGTTTGAGATCTGGATTAACCGGATTTTTTACCATAACAGGAATGCCCGTGCCTTGCAGTGCTTCGGCGAGTTCTTGTACCGTAAACGGATTGACTGTAGAACGTGCGCCAATCCAAAGCATATCGAAGTGTTTTGCGGCAGCAGCCCGAACGTGTTCAGCGGTAGCTACTTCAGTGCAAATTTTGAAACCGTAGCGTTTGCGTACATCAACGAGCCATTCAAGACCGATGTCGCCTATGCCTTCAAAAGCGCCAGGCTGTGTTCGGGGTTTCCAGATTCCGGCCCTAAAATAAGAAAGCGGAAGGCCTTTGAGGCCTTCCGCTGTTTGAATGACTTGTGCATGCGTTTCGGCCGAACACGGCCCTGCGATGAGGCTGTCGAAGAGATCCGGACGCATGTGGTTTTTTATTTAGCGTAGTTGACGGCGCGTTTTTCGCGGATGACAGTTACCTTGACTTGACCTGGGTAGGTCATTTCGGTTTGTATGCGTTGCGATATTGTAAAAGAAAGTTCTTCGGCACGTTGGTCTGAGACTTTCTCGGCCTCTACCAATACACGTAATTCTCGGCCGGCTTGAATCGCATAAGCGCTGCCAACGCCGTCGTAAGATAGTGCTAGGTTTTCAAGCTCTTTGATGCGCTTGATATAAGCCTCTACGATTTCGCGGCGTGCGCCAGGGCGAGCCCCTGAAATGGCATCACAAACCTGTACAATCGGTGAAATAAGTGTGGTCATTTCGATTTCGTCGTGGTGGGCACCAATCGCGTTCAAGACATCGCCTTTTTCACCAAATTTTTCGGCAATTTTCATACCTAAAATAGCGTGTGGCAATTCTGGTTCTTCGTCTGGCACTTTACCGATATCGTGCAATAGACCAGCGCGCTTGGCAAGCTTCACATTTAAGCCGAGTTCCGCTGCCATAATTGCACACAAGTTGGCTACTTCGCGGGAGTGTTGCAGTAGGTTTTGGCCGTATGAGGAACGGAATTTCATGCGGCCGACCATGCGCATAAGCTCTGGGTGCAGGCCGTGAATGCCGAGGTCAATGCAGGTGCGGCGACCGGTTTCGGCAATTTCTTCATCGAGTTGTTTGCGCGTTTTGGCAACTACTTCTTCGATTCGAGCAGGGTGAATACGACCATCAGAAACCAATTGGTGTAGGCTCAAACGAGCGATTTCGCGACGAACTGGATCGAAGCAAGAGAGAATGATGGCTTCTGGGGTGTCATCGACGATGATTTCAACGCCAGTGGCTGCCTCGAGTGCACGAATGTTGCGCCCTTCGCGGCCAATGATGCGGCCTTTGACTTCATCGGATTCGATATTGAAGACAGATACGGCATTCTCAATGGCTTGTTCGGTAGCAACGCGCTGAATACTTTGAATGACTATTTTGCGCGCTTCTTTATTGGCATTTAGCTTGGCTTCTTCGGTGATTTCTTTGATGGTGGCCATTGCAGCTGTGCGCGCTTCGTCAGTGAGCGCCTGCATGAGGTGTTGCTTGGCATCTTCTGGTGCGAGCTGTGCAATCTTAGAGAGTTCTGCAATTTGCTTCTGATGGATTTTATCGAGTTCTTGCGTTCGAACGTCTAGGTGGCTGGCTTTGGTTTGGTAATCGGCTTGTGTCTTTTCGAGTTCTTTTTCTTTACGGCCGATTTCTTCTAGTTTTTGATTGAGCGTTTTTTCTTTGGTACGGAAGCGGTCTTCGTTGGATTGCATGCGACGCTCACGTTCTTTGATCGCTTCTTCGTGTTCTTCTTTTTGCTTAAGGAAGCGTTCTTTGGCTTGTAAAGCTCTTTCTTTTTGGATGGTTTCTGCTTTTGCCTCTGCTTCTTTAATGATGCGCTCGGCGTCCTTTTTGAGGAGATTTTTTTGGATGATCACCCCTGCGACGCCGCCGCCAAGTGATCCGATTAATAACCATAATATGTCCATTCTACTTCGATTTGTAGTCAGGAGAGGTTGCGCAAATTGTGAAGGTTATTGAACGTTGCTCAAGTCTTGTCTGAGTGCCTCTAGTGCCGCTTCGATGTCGGAGTAGTCAGGCGCTTTTTCAACTGGTTTGGCTTCGGCTTTTGCTTTGGTAAGCAGTTGTAAAGCCGACATCGCCAATAAGTCTTGGGTATCGTTTACTGAATAGTTTTTACGTAGCAAGTCAATGGCTTTATTGACCTCTGCAGCAGCATTGTGAACTGCTTCTACTTCGGCTTCTGGTACATTGAGGGGGTAAGTCCGACCAGCAATATTGATTTTAAGCGCTATTTTACTCATTTAGGCTTGCTTGAGCTTTTCTATACAGAATTCAATTTCTTTCACAAGTGCGTCGATGTCCTCGGCGTTGCGACCTAACGGGGCAACAGGAACCTCTACGACTTTGTTTTGAGCCTCCGCCAATGATAAATTGAGTGCTTCAATATGGGCTTTTAGCTCGGCAACTTGTGCTTGTTCGGCTTGGTATAGCGCTTGCATTTGCTGCAATTCTGCTTGTAACGCCTGGTGCATTGCACGTTCGTTGTTCAAGTCAGTTGCGAGTTGCAAACTGCGGTTGCGGATATCGGCTATGAGCGTATTGAGGTTCTCAGTCATGTTAAGCGGTGACTTTGTACAAAGTTAACAAGCATTCGTTTACATTCTGCAAAAAAGAAGAAGGATTTTCTATTTTTTCTTGCTTAGTTTTGACCATGCGTTACTCCATCTTGCTTTTAGCCATCACCGCAGTCGTTTTTGTGCACGCGCAATTACTTACCAGTGACACCAGCTGGTCGCTTCCGATGGCAGCACCGGTCGAGCTAAGCGCAGGTTTTGGTGATCTTCGACCCAATCATTTTCATATGGGTATAGATATCCGCACCTTTGGCAAAGAGAATTTGCCCATTTACGCCATCCAAGACGGTTTTATTTCCAGATTGCGCGTTTCTTCAGTAGGTTACGGATGGGTATTATATATCGATCATCCAAATGGCTATACCTCTGTCTATGCGCACTGCAATCAGTTTGCACCGGCTATTCAACAATTTTATTTAGATACTTCCAAAGCATTGCAGCAAAACGAATTGGATCTCATTCTTCCCAAAAATAAAATAAGGGTGCACAAAGGCGAATTGATTGCCTTTTCGGGAAATACAGGTGGCTCAAGTGGACCTCATTTGCATTTTGAACTTCGAGATACTAAAACAGAACATGCACTCAATCCTTTTTTACACGGTTTTCATACAACAGACAGTGGCCAGCCAATATTAAAGGGCGTACGCATTTATGCAGTCGATACAAACGGATATGAGATTCAGGGTAAAAGCGTACCTGTCGTCATGGGCCAAAATGTACACAAAGTGGTTTTAGCGCCTGGATTTTTAAGCGAAGGGCAGCGCATTGCCATGGCCATACATGTCGATGATGAATTTGTACCCGGCGGTAGAAGTCTTGGCTTATTTAGTGCTGAAATTTGGACACCAGGCAGTCCTCACTTTGCTTTTGAACTCGATGAACTCGACTTTGAAGACGGTCGTTATATCAATGCGCACCATGATTTTGAATACGCACAGCAGAGTAAGAAAAAGTATCAAAAAATATTCAGGTCGCAAAGTAATCCCTTGACCATTTATCCATACGAAGGCTGTGGTTCTTTTGAGCTGCACGGTAATGATAGTTTGGCATTTTCATTGATGTTGAGGGATGTCAACGGCAACGAAAGTTTGCATACGATATGGGTACATCATCCTGGTCCACTTGGTCCAATTGCACCACTTCAATACAATGCCAAAACACATTGGCTGCCCAAGCAATCTTATGCATATACAAGCGGTTCCTGGCAAATCACATTGGATTCTTTGTGTTTTTTTGAACCCACTCCAATAAGTCTGGATCTCAATGCCAAACGAATTGGATTGGCAGCCATACAATTAGCAAAACCGATAGAATTGACTTACACTCTAAAAGACACAAGCGACGCTAAAAGATATTGTATAACAATGAACAATAATTGTTTATCAACATCTTACAAAGATGGAAAATTAACAGCCACCGCTAAATCGCTCGGCACGTTTGGGCTTAGAAAGGATGTTTTGGCACCAACCATTACTGAAAAAACAAACAACAAAATCGACAGTTTGAACAATGGTGCTTGGTCATGGCTTGTAAAAGACGACTTCTCCGGAATTGCCAGCTATTCTTGTTGGCAAAATGAGGAATGGGTACCTGCGTATTATGACGCCAAAAATGGTCGTATCTCGGCGCAATTCAAGGTGCCTTTTGTGGCGGGTACGCGTATCGAATTACGCGTCAAAGATGCGGCAGGAAACGAGTGCGTGCTTCAGAGAAGTACGCCGTTGGCGCCTTTGAGGTAAATGGGGCTGCAATACGCAACATCTTCAAATTGCTTTTTATTGAAAGCAATCAAAGCAATGCTGGCTTGGTACTTGGCTGAAAGCGGGACGTCTAACCATTTGAGTTGAGCGCTGGTCCAAATTAGTTTTGCCTTCTGATTGGCATCTCCGAGCACCACCGATGGTAGTAAATTTGAAATGTCGGTTTGATCGAGTAGTGCACAATGTAAACTTTGTATGCTGTTACCTTGCGTATCAAATACTTCCATATAAGCTTCCGTTCGGCGGGCGTCGAGCAGTGTAATGGCATTTTCAGATGGTCCAAGGCCATTTTCTTTTGCGATCTGATATAGAATTTGATTTGTTGGCAACGCGATAAGCGGAATTGCCAGCGCAAAACAAAGTCCTTTGGCAGTTGAGAGTCCAATGCGCAGCCCTGTGTAGGAGCCCGGCCCAGCGCTGTAACTAATAGCCGCTAAATCTTGAAGCTGAAGGTTTTGCTCAAGCAGCAGTTCTTGGATCATTTGCGTAAGGGCTTCCCCATGAACATAAGCATCGGTGGCCCGATCGAGATGTGCTAGTAGTGCACCATCTTGAGATAGGGCAACACTGCAAATTTTTGTGCTGGTTTCGAGATGAAGTAGCAGTGTACTCATTCTTGACACTCGAACTTAAATCCAACCCCGTGAACGTTGTTGATTTGGATGTTGGGATCTTCTTTGAGGTATTTGCGCAGTTTTGTAATAAAGACGTCTAGGCTTCTACCTACGAAGTAATCATCTTGACCCCATACTGAATTCAAAATAACATCTCTTGGAATGAGTTGGTTTTTGAACTTGTAAAGGGTTCGCAGAATCATGGCTTCTTTTTTAGTTAGCGTCAGAAGTTGAGAGGGTGATTGCAGCGTAAAATTTTCTGTGTCAAAGGTGTAGAGTCCAATACGTACTACTTTGTCTTCTGGAATGTCTGTTTGTAGCTTGACGCGTTTGAGTAAGGCTTTTACTCTTAATTGCAATTCTTCTGCACTGAAAGGTTTGGTGAGGTAGTCGTCGGCACCTGCGTTGAAGCCTTCAATTTTGTCTGCTGTCTGACTGCGGGCCGATAAAAACAAAATCGGGATTTCCGTATTTTGTTTGCGGATGTCCCTAGCTAAGGTAAAGCCGTCTTTCACCGGTAGCATGACGTCGAAAATACAAAGATGATACGCCTCTTCTTGAAAGCGACGCAGCGCTTCTGCTCCGTTTTCACATAAAGTAACAGCATAACCGTCGGCTCTGAGCTGATCTGAAACAACGATACCAAGGCTGATATCGTCTTCTACCATGAGGATTTTGATTTTCATGAGTGTCTTAAAAAGCCAAGAGCCTTGGTAAACCAAAGCTCCTGACTATTAACCTAAACCTACTACTAGTGCTACAAAGTTAAGCGGAATTTTATTTGTTGGTTACACAGACTTGTTAAATTTTTCATAAATTTTTTTTGTGCCTTTCCACTGCCAAATTTAGAATCCCTAACTTTACTCTATGAATCAGGCCCACATTCTTATAGTTGACGATGAAGAAGATATTCGCGTTCTATTACAGTACAACCTTCAAAAAGAAGGTTTCAGGGTGGATGCAGTCGAAAATGGACAAGCTTGCCTAGATTTTATTCGAAAAGAAAAACCACAACTGATCTTGCTCGATGTCATGATGCCACAACTAGATGGCATAGAGGTTTGTGAGCGCATCAAAGCAGACCCAATCAACAATGATATCTTAATTTGTTTTTTAACGGCCCGAAATGAAGATTACAGCCAAATTGCTGGTCTTGATGCAGGTGCAGATGATTACATAGCCAAGCCAATCAAAACTAAGGTTTTACTTTCTCGCATACATGCTATGCTTCGTCGCAGCAAGCAACAAAAGCCTCAAGAAGAAAAAAAGCCGGGCTTTCATATCAACAGAGAAAAGTATTTGCTCGAAAAAGATGGCGTGGAGTTGCATCTACCGCGTAAAGAGTTCGAGCTTTTGGCCTTATTGGTTTCTAGACCAAATTTTGTCTTTAAGCGCGAACAAATCCTTGAGAAAGTGTGGGGTACAGACATCATCGTTGGCGACCGCACCATCGATGTTCACATCCGCAAAATCCGCGAAAAAATTGGAGATCAGTATATTTCCACCATCAAAGGCATCGGCTATAAATTCAACGACTAATTTTGGCCCGAAACTTGCTAAGTCTCGAATTAAATCAGCAACTATGAAAAAAAACTTACTTTACCTTTTGGTTTTGTCCATGAGTACATCCTTTGCGTTTGGACAAACGCCAAGCCCGGCATTTGCCCCAATTCAAGAGCATCTAGAGCGTTGGGACGACATCCGTGGGGCGTGGTTAGCGGCTGCCATACAAGCACTTGCCGCCAACAAACATGTGCCAGACCGCACTTTCCCTGAAGATTTTACACCCTACGAACTACTGAGCATGCTACCTGTTAAGGAGCGGCAAGACTTGCGTCAAATGGTGCTCGAGAATCAGCGCGTAGCCACAACGAACAACCAAAATACGGACATAGGCTTATTCAATGCTATGCTCGAACACACCTTCTGTAGCCGCACTTTTGGCCGTTCGTATGGCGATCCCCACCTCAAATCCTACGATAGAGCTACCTATTCATTTCAAACTGTTGGTGAATTCATTTTATCCAAAAAAAACGACGGACTTTTTGAGGTCCAAACCAGACAACGAGCTCAAGACGATAATTTTTCGCTCAACGCGGCAGTAGCCATGAACGTTGCCGGTGACCGCCTCTGTTTTTATGCCGCTGACAAACCAGACGACATCCAACAAACGCCGTTGCGCCTCAATGGCCAACCCATCCAATTACAAGGACGCAGTTATTATTTGCCACATGGTGGCGTCATCCGACTGGACGGCCGCAATTACACCATTGCTTGGCCTACAGGAGAAACAACAGTTGTAGATGTACGTTCGAGTGGTTCACGCGGTTTTGTAAATGTAACAGTTGGCATTTTTGATTGTGATCGCAATCTTTATGAAGGTTTATTAGGCAACAATAATGGCTTTTCTGAAGACGATTTCAACACGCGCACTAATATGCCGCGTCCCAACAATATCGCCGCTATTTCCATTGCTTCTGCATATGCATTTGATTCCAGAGAGGCTAGTCAACTCAATCAATTTGCAGAACAAGAATACCAAGCCTATATGGCAAAAAACTTTGCCGAAGATTGGCGCGTAACCGATCAAAACACCCTTTTTGATTACCGTCCTGGATTCACTACAGTAAATTTCACAGACCGCAGTTTCCCAAGGGTATACATGAATTTAGCCCAAATGAACGCCCAAAGCCGAGAACAAGCGCGTCAACGCTGTTTGCAAATGGGTGTGCCTTCAGATGAAATGGGTGGCTGTATTTTTGACCAAGGTTATCTAAATATTGCGCCGAATGTGCCGCCAACACCCAATGTACCTAATCCAACAACTACTGTACTGAACAAGGTTGAAAGGCCGGCTCTCAACAATAACGCACATACCTTTTCGGAAGGCAAGTACCCCACTGACCGTCCTCAAACTATAGGCACCAAGCCAGAGGGCAATACTGAAAAACCACAGGTGTCCAGTAAAGAAGATAACAACCTTACCAAGCCAAACACGCAAAGCGTTGATAAACCATCTACTTTTTCTACGCCAAGACCGTCGGTTCCAGTGAGCCCCAGACCATCAACGCCGGTTGCACCAAAGCCAGCCGCGCCTGTAACGCCAAAGCCATCTGTTCCTGTTACGCCAAAGCCTGCAGCACCAGCAATAAAATCAGGTAAAGGTTAATACTTTGTAAATAACATAAATAAAAAGGGCCCGCTTAGCGGGCCCTTTTCTTTGGAGAGCGTTTCTAGTTTCTAAACGCTTATTGATGCATTTTAATAAAAGGAAGTGTCTGGCCATTGAGCTGTAGTAAGTAAGAGCCGTTAGCCAACTGACGAATATCGATTTGTGAGTTGAAAGAACCATTTTGCAAACATTGCCCTGCGTAATTATAAATTTTGTAGTCTCCTGATTTTAGACCTGTGATGAAAAGAACATCTTGAACCGGGTTAGGAGAGAGGTGAAGGGTTGTCGGCGTATTTAATCCTGTTCCGGCTGATTGAACATCAAACTGAGCGATAATGTTGTAATAAATCGGAGTTGATTTGATGGGGCAGTAAACCTGAAGCACTAAGTTGTAAGTACCTGTGGCGAATGGCGCATAGAAAGCACAATTGATGTATGTAAAGGCACCAGTAGTGTCGGCTAAGTACCAAACCGTGTAAAGGCTGTCTTGGTTGACAGGGTTGTTTCCAAAGGTAGCTGAAACCATATAAGCGGTGTCGAGAATAGATAGATCGATATCACAGTTATAAATCCAGCTAGACATTAAAGTCCCGGTAATGTTGGCGCCAGTTGCCAGATTGCCGATGACGTTGATGGTATCAATTGTTCCGCCGCCATTGACGCCCACAAATTGAGAGGTGTTAAACGTACATCCGTTGGTGTCGGTGACAACTGCATCGTAATAACCCTCGCAAAGATTGGAAATACTGTAGGTGGTTGCACCTTGACTCCATAAGACATAAAAAGGAACGCAAGTAGCACAAGAGATAGATATAGCGCCGTCACACGCGCCAGGTGCACTGCAATCAGTAACGGTTACGCTCGGGTAAAAACCAGTACAAGGGTTGGTAGAAGTGGTATCGTATACAATTGTAGCGGCTTGACTGAGCGTACAACCGTTAGCATCTACAACTGAAACGTTGTAGGTCCCGATGCATAAGTTTGTAAAATTTGGTTGACCTGAAACCGGAAGATTTGAAATTTGATAAGCGTAAGGAGGGGTGCCGCCACTCACATTGACTGAGATACTACCGTCGCAAACATTTTGGCTACTGGCCATTGTTTCAGAAATATTCATCG
>CAZINO010000003.1:28392-48639 GCA_964540625.1 uncultured Lishizhenia sp.
AAGACGATAAAATCCTTAAAAAGTTGCTTGGGATAGCAAAAACGGAATGTGTAAATTTGAAGTATGAAAAACGCCGTTCTAACTGTCTTTGTCTTTTTTATCTTTTTTGCGTTTAGCGCTCAAACAACCAAAGCACCCAAAATTGTCGTGGGTATTGTTATTGACCAAATGTGTTACGACTACCTATATCGCTTTTCTCATGTGTATACGACAGGGGGCTTCAATCGGCTGATGTCAAAAGGCACTAACTGCCGCAACACCCAATACAACTACGTTCCAACTTACACGGCACCGGGTCACGCTTCAATTTATACCGGTACCACACCATCAAATCATGGAATTGTCGGCAATGACTGGTATGTCAGGGACCTCAAAAAAACAGTCACGAGTGTATCTGATTCGCGATTTGCTACGGTTGGTAGTTTAACTGGTGGGCAAGCCGCACCAATGAATTTACTGACCTATACCATTACTGACCAACTCAAAATGGCATCGCCACAGTCCAAGGTTATTTCAATTTCGCTCAAGGATCGAGGCGCCATATTACCTGGTGGTCATTTATCAGATGGGACCTACTGGTATGATTACACGAGTGGCGATTTTGTCTCGAGTACGTTTTACACAGACGCATTACCGAGTTGGGTAAGTCGTTTTAATGCCAAATTTGACCCCTCAAAAGACTTGCGAACTTGGCGTTTGCTCTTACCCGAGTCCACCTATTTAATGGCCGATGCAAGCCCTTATGAAGTGGTGCTGACTGGAAAAACAAGCGCTACATTTCCATACGATTTCCCAGCCATGATAGCCGCAGGTGCCACCGCCAATAATTTATTTACGATATCGCCACAAGCCAACGAAATCCTGACTGATTTTGCCATCCAAGCACTTGAAAATGAAAATCTAGGACAAGATCAATTCACTGATTTTCTGTGTTTGTCTTATTCCACTCCTGATATCGCCGGGCATGCTTTTGGCCCTTATTCAAGAGAGCTTGAAGATATGTATGCCAGACTCGACCGCGAGCTACAACGACTTTTTGCCAGTCTAGAGACCCGTTACGGAAAAGACGGTTTTGTTTTATTTTTGACCGCAGATCATGCTGTGGTGCCTGTTCCGGAGATGCTCGTCAAAATGAAACTTCCGGGTGGCTATTTCTTTTTAAATGACCGATTACAGGTGCTTCGGGACGATTTTATCATGAAGTACAATACAGATTTGCTGGAATACGAGACCAATCAAAATATTTACTTGAATTTAGCGAAAATCGATTCACTAAAGCTCGATATCGATGAGGTTGCCGCTTTTGCTGCCAATGAATTGCGCAAATGGCCAGAAATAAAAACGGTACTCACGCGCGAACAACTTCGTTCTGGTGCGGCCCAAACCGATTATTGGGGTGAACTCCTACGCAATGGCTATGATGAAAGCCGCAGTGGAGAGGTCATCTTTTTATTGCAGCCCGGTTATTTGTCAAAAGAGTTGGATGAACCCAAAGCACATCAAGGAACGTCGCATGGCTCGGCTTTCAATTACGATACGCATGTGCCATTGTTATGGTACGGCAAAGGAATTCCGCAAGGGCTTGACCTCTATGAACCTATCCAAATTACAGACATCTCTGCAACGCTTGTGCATTTACTTAACTTACAGCGTCCGGGTTCCATGACAGGCAATCCTATTTTACCCTTATTACCAATTAAAAAATGAGTGAAGCCAGTGACTTCTTTCGAGCGCATTTAGGCCAAACAAGCCCTTTTCCTTTCTTAATTGAGGTGGAGCGTGCTGAGGGTCCGTTTATCTATGACAAGAATGGAAAGGCTTACTTAGATATGATTGCAGGTGTTGCAGTCAATAATATTGGACACAGACATCCAAAGGTAGTTGCTGCATTGCAGGCCCAACTCGAAAAACATCTACACGTAATGGTATACGGTGAGTTTATTCAGGATGCACAACAAGATTTGGTTCGACAGCTACTCGAGGTCTTGCCTGATACACTCAATGGCGTGTATGTAGTTAATTCCGGGACAGAAGCGATTGAGGCGGCACTTAAGTTGGCAAAAAGAGCCACTGGTCGTACAGAACTCGTTTCGTTTAAAGGGAGTTATCATGGCAGTACACACGGTTCTATGAGTGTATCGGCAAATGAAGTGAAAAAAATTGCTTTTCGTCCACTGCTTCCAGACGTTCGCATCTTGCCTCACAATGAAATCGAGGCCTTGGCCCAGATTACCAAGCGTACAGCGGGTGTACTCATAGAGACCATTCAAGGCGATGCCGGTGTACGGCGGCCTTCGGCCGCTTTTATGCAAGCGCTAAGAGCGCGTTGCACCGAAGTAGGCGCTTTGCTTATTTTTGATGAAATCCAGTGCGGCATGGGCCGCACCGGCAGTATTTTTGCCTTCGAGCAGTTTGACGTTGTCCCCGATGTTTTAACCCTCGGCAAAGCGCTAGGTGGAGGCATGCCAATTGGCGCACTTGTGGCTGCACAGCAGCATTTAAACCTTTTTACGCATGCCCCAATGCTTGGGCACATCACCACCTTTGGTGGACACCCAATGGTGTGTGCCGCTGCCGCTGCAACCATTGAGGTATTGCGTACCGAAATCAATTTTGAGCTACTAGAGGCAAATGCGTCTGCTTTTGCTCAAAAAATTGCTGGGCATCCGGCTGTCTTGGCACATCGTAGAGTGGGCGCTATGATTGCCTTTGATTTGAAAGACGCAATTGCAGTTGAAAAAGTAGTCAATTATTGCCTGCAAAACGGTGTTATTACCTTTTGGTTTTTATCTCATCCTTATAGTTTTAGACTCTCGCCGCCTTTGAATTTAGCTCAGAAAGAGTGGGATTTAGCAGCGAATGTTATTATTTCCGCTTTGGATCGTCTTTAGAACAAGAAATCTTTTGCAATCACTTATCTTTGTACGCTAATTGAAATTATGAAGGTTACAGACCATCTTGCTCAGGCTAAAGACACGCTTTTTTCATTTGAAATTTTGCCTCCACTAAAGGGCAAAAGTATATCGTCCATTTATGCCGGTATTGATCCGCTTATGGAATTCAAGCCCAAGTTTATCAATGTTACCTATCACAGGGAAGAATATGTTTATATCGAACGTGAACACGGCCTACTTGAAAAAAAGGCGGTGCGCAAACGTCCGGGAACTGTAGGTATTTGTGCAGCTATTATGCATAAATACGATGTAGATGCCATTCCTCACCTCATATGTGGCGGTTTCAGTAAAGAAGAAACCGAAAATGCACTTATCGATCTTCACTTTTTAGGGATAGATAACGTTTTGGCTTTGCGTGGAGATGCCGTTAAATCAGAAGCAAATTTCAGGCCTCATCCAGAAGGGCATGCCTATGCCGTCGAACTCATTAAACAAGTCGATAGCATGAATAATGGGAGCTACTTCACCGAAGGTCAAGGTCAAGATCCAACTGGCTTTTGTATCGGTGCTGCGGCTTACCCAGAAAAACACTTTGAGGCCATGAACCTCGAAACGGACCTCCAATACCTTAAGGCAAAAGTGGATGCTGGTGCTACTTATTTGGTCACACAAATGTTTTTTGACAATCAAAAATATTTTGATTTTGTTGCGGCCTGCAGAGCAGCAGATATCCATGTTCCGATTATTCCAGGTTTAAAGCCAATTAAGTCTCTGGCTCATATTAGCTTTCTGCCTAAATTCTTCCACATCGATTACCCTACCGAATTATCGACAGAATTACTGAAGTGCAAAGACAACGCCGCTGTAGAGGCGCTCGGCATTGAATGGGGTATCGCACAGTCAAAAGAACTTAAAGCTGCGGGCGTTCCATGCATTCATTATTATACCATGTCTAATTCTACTTCGGTGCGCCAGATTGCAAAAGAAGTCTTTTAATCCTTTCTCATGAAGTATTTCATCTTTTCTATCGTTTTTCTATCCGTACTATCAGTAATTGGGCAAAATGTAAAATTGACCAATGCCGTGGTTATTGCTCAATTTGAAAAAGAAGAAGACCGATACGCCATGCAAGCGCTCATGACAGATATGCTGCAACGACAACAAATCAAAACGCTACCCATCATGAATGTCCTCAAACAAGGTGAAGACATGCAGCACTTACTACTTGACTCTGTGCAACAAGTTTTAGTGCAAAAAGGATTTGATACTTATGTTGTGGTGAATGTTCGTGGCTATGACCGTACCTTCAAGCCAAGTACGGATGCACAAACTTTAGCTGAGTTACTGGAAACAACCAGTATTTATCACATTTACCGCGACGAAGCAACCTCGGTATCTTTTGAGTTCTCGGTTTACCGAGGTGGAAAATTAATTGACCGTCAGGTATTGCGTTGTGGAAATGTCTCCGATCGGGATTCTGTATTAAAGCGATTGCGCAAGCGTTTCAATAAAAAAATACTACCTAGTTTAGTCGCCTAATACTAGTTTTCCATACGGTATTGCTTTTCCATTTCGCGGTCTTCAGGTGTGCTGTATACGCCGCATTTTGGAGGTGCTTCAAATAGTTTAATGACTTTAAATTGTGCTTGAATAGGCCAGTAGGTAGAACTGAACCAATGGATATTGGCATTAAAGCCTTCCCATGGCGCAATCGTAACAATTGGCACAGAAACCCCTGGAATAAGAATCCAGGCTTTGTTTAAGCGAATGCCGATACCAATCTGATAATTAAGCTGAAGCATTCCTCGAGCTAGATCCGGCTGGAAAGTTTGCGCCACCGGAAAAGTTGTAAAATTGTTTTGGTAAGCCAATGCCTCTGATTTGATTTGGAAATCATAATTGAGACCTAAACTTTGGTCTAAAAAATGTTTGCGGACCTTCACCACTACCTTTTTACCAAAATAAATCAGGGAATGTGCACGGATGCTGCCATACAGATAACCTGTTCTCATCTCACCCTGGCCACTGAAAGTGCTGTAGACCTCGCCGAGCGCATTCTGATTTTCAATAAGTGTGGATTCCAAGGCATTGATTTGACGATAGCCAATACCCCAGTCGAAATAATCCATGATGCGGCTCTTGCCAAGCGCTTTGATGGGCGTGCCTTTCCATTTTGGAAAATGCGCTAAGCCAAATTCGGCATAAAAACCGAGTTTGGCTTCAGGGGTAATTGTGTAATTTCCTCGGTCTGCTTGATCGATAATGAGGTCTCCGCTGAGTGGTTTACTGGCAAATGAGTATGTTGGGCCAAGTGAGAATTGATAGCCATGATTCTTGACTTGGAGGTAATCGTT
The DNA here is from genome assembly GCA_964540625.1 of uncultured Lishizhenia sp. GTDB lineage: Bacteria > Bacteroidota > Bacteroidia > Flavobacteriales_D > Crocinitomicaceae > UBA952. The sequence continues at coordinate 33,641 of CAZINO010000003.1, forward strand.
ACCTTTCTTTTGCGATTTTTTGAAGCCGCCTTGGCCATATGCCAAAGGAGCGATGAGTAAAAGAAGGATGAATCTGATCATGTCTGAAAATTAAAAGCGGAACATTTTTCGAGAATGGCTTGCATAGTGGCGTCGGCATCCCACAGGTTTTCTATGTTTGGGAGGGCCATGATGTCGTCCATGATGGCGCGTTGTTTTTGCCCTTGTTCGTATGCAACCGAATAAGGGATATTACTGAAAGTCACTTGGCTGTAAAGAGGTAGCCATTTGTTGGGGTACAATTTACTGAACTTTGCTTCGATTTTTTTGCGCAAAAGAAATGACGCATCGGCAACGAGGTCGCGCATCTCGATATAGTTATCGAGCGATAAATCCTGAAGGGCATCGCCATTCGGTTTTCGGGTTGGGCTGTATTCGGCCCATATTGCTTTCCAGTCGTGGTTATGCTTGAGCATAAGTTCATTGAGCATTCTGCAATCCTCAAAACCTGCGTTCATTCCTTGGCCATAGAAAGGAACCGTAGCGTGAGCGGCATCTCCCATAAGTCCAACCTTGCCAGCTGCCCAAGGGTAGCAACGGATAATGGCTAGATTAGAAAGCGGATGATCTTCCCATTTGTCTGCGATGTCTGGCATCATGTCGTGAAAATCTGGGAAAATGGTCCGGAAAAAACGATCCACATCTGCTTTGGTATTCAGTTTGTCAAAGGCAAATTCATGGTTCTCATGGGGCATAAAAAGCGTACAGGTAAAGGAACCATCTTCGTTGGCTAAAGCTATCATCATGAAGCGTCCACGCGGCCAAATGTGCAAGGCATTTTTATCCATTGGATAGCTGCCATCTGGCAGGGCTGGCAATAAGATTTCTCGGTAGCCATCGGCAATATAGTTCTGGCTGTATTGAAAGCGATTGAGTTTTTGCATCGAGTTATAGCGAACTGCACTAAAAGCGCCGTCGGCAGCAAAAATCACATCGGCTTTCGCCTCAAAAGTCTGACCTGTTTGGGTATTGCGTAAGTAGGCAATGGCATTATCGAGGTCTACACGTAAACATTCTGTTTGATAGTGAATAGTTGCGTTGCCGTGGGTTTCGGCGATGTCCATCATTTTGGCATTGACACTTCCTCTTGATACGGAGTAAATAGCTTGACCGTCTTGGCCATATTGTTGGTAAGTCAGTTGACCGTTTAAGTCGTGCATCATGCGGCCATACATAGGGATGGCTATTTTTCGGATTTCATCGCCAACGCCAACGGCATCAAGGGCAGTCCAGCCGCGAACGGACAAAGCTAAATTAATAGATTTGCCTGCACTGATTTCTGCCTTACGTATATCTGGCCGGCGTTCAAAAATAGTTACCTGATAACCTGCTTTTGCTAAATAGACCGCCCAAAGCGACCCGACTAAACCTGCGCCAATAATAATGGCTTCTCTTTTTTCTGACATAGTTGAATGCGAAGTATGTGTAATACTATGCTAACAAAGGTAAGCACTAAGGGTTTTCAAAAAACGATTATTCGTCCTTTTTTAAAAACTGAATATTTCTTTTTAGACCACTTAACTTGGTTCTTTTAATCGCACTTTTTCCAAATAACATCCGAAAAGTATCTTCGTTAAGTGCTTCCCAGTCTTGCGTATTCAGGTTGAAGAACTCAGGGTGTGGTTTGAAAGCTTCTTCTTGATGAACTTTGGAAAACCGATTCCAAGGACAAACATCTTGGCAAATATCGCAACCGAAAGCCCAGTTTTCCATTTTGCCTTTGAATGCAGTCGGTAAATCGGCATCTTTTAATTCGATGGTAAGGTATGAAATGCACTTTGATGCGTCAATCAGGTAAGGTGTTGCAAGGGCATCTGTCGGGCAGGCATCTGTGCAGCGCGTGCAGGTTCCACAATAATCTTTTATGGGCCCATCAGGACTGATTTCAAGGTCCACAAATAACTCCGCAATAAAGAAAAAACTGCCATTGCGAGGTTGGATCAAATTTGTACTTTTTCCAATCCAACCCAGACCAGCTTTTTGCGCCCAAACTTTGTCCATGACGGGTGCTGAGTCTACAAAAGCCCTTCCTTGGATATCACCAATGGTTTTTTTTAACTCCGTAAGCAAGGCCTTGAGTTTGTCCTTAATGACATAATGGTAATCTTTACCATAAGCATATTTAGCAATCTGGGGCGAATCTGGGTCCTGACGCTTTTCTGGATAATAATTGAGTAAAAGGGATATGATGGTTTTGGTTCCGGGTTCTAGCAGGCGTGGATCAAGGCGTTTGTCAAAATAATTGGCCATGTAAGCCATTTTGCCATGATAATTTTGTTTGAGCCAATGCTCGAGCCGCGGTGCTTCTTCTTCTAAGAATTCTGCTTTTGAAAAACCAACATGAAAAAAACCGAGCGCCTTGGCTTTCTCTATGATGAACGAACGATAGGAGTCGTGTTTCATGTTAGAACAAGCCACCTTGTGCCCAGCCGAGGTCTTTACCGAGGTGTTTGTAACTTTTTTCTGTCGCTTTTCTTCCACGAGGGGTGCGCATCAGGAAGCCTTCTTGGATCAAAAAGGGTTCATAGACCTCTTCTAGGGTGCCGGCGTTTTCGCCAATGGCGGTGGCTATCGTACTCAGACCAACAGGGCCTCCGTTGAATTTATCGATGAGCACTTTGAGGATGCGCAAGTCCATTTCGTCGAGACCGTTGGCATCGACATTCAGTGCCTTGAGCGCTATTTCAGTGATGTCGTCGTCGATGTGACCACTTCCTTTGATTTGAGCGAAGTCGCGAACCCTGCGCAGCAGCGCATTGGCAATTCGAGGGGTGCCGCGGCTTCTGCTGGCAATTTTAAAGGCGGCACTTTCTTCAATGCCGATGTGTAATAAAGATGCCGAACGTTCTACAATAGAGGTGAGCGTTTTTGAATCGTAGTATTCAAGCCGGGCATTGATACCAAAACGGGCGCGCAGCGGCGAAGTCAAGAGCCCAGAGCGGGTAGTGGCACCAATGAGCGTAAATGGGTTCAGGTTGATCTGGATACTGCGCGCATTGGCTCCGGAATCGAGCATGATGTCAATGACGTAGTCTTCCATGGCCGAGTACAAATATTCCTCGATGACTGGGCTGAGTCGGTGGATTTCATCGATAAACAAGACGTCACCTTCGTTGAGGTTAGTGAGCAAACCAGCGAGGTCGCCTGCTTTGTCGAGTACAGGGCCTGAAGTGATTTTGAATCCGACGCCGAGTTCGTTGGCAATGATATTTGCCAATGTGGTTTTACCGAGTCCTGGGGGGCCGTGCAGCAAAACGTGGTCAAGTGGCTCTTTGCGCAATTGGGCGGCACGCACAAAAACCTCGAGATTTTCGACTACAGCGGGTTGCCCTGCAAAATCTTGCAAGGATTTGGGGCGCAGGACTTTATCAATTTCTTGATCTTGTTGACCTGCGGTTTCTTCTCGGTAGTCGAATGCGTCTTCCATGGCTTACAAAAATAATAAATTGTTTGGGCCTATTGCCAAGCCGCAAGTAATTGACTCATGTCTTCAAAATGAAAGTCGGCAACCGCTAAGCGTGGATTTGGAAAATGCGTTTTTTCAGGAATACAACATACCTTCATTTTGGCTGCTAGACCTGCAATGACGCCATTGAATGAGTCTTCGATGACCAAACATTTTTGCGGAGCCACACCGAGCGTGTGGGCTACTTTCAGGTATACGCCAGGATGTGGCTTTCCGTGGGTCTCAAATTCGGCTGAGTAAGCAAAATCAAAAAAGTGGCCGATTTGCAGCGCACTCAGAACAGTATCAATAAGTCGGCTCGATGAAGAAGTCGCGAGACCTATTTTTTTATTATTGGACTTTAGAAAAGTCAAGGTAGAAATGACGCCCTCGAGCGGAACTGGGCGCTCCAAAATGAGTGAAATAAGTTGATCAATGATTTGTTTTTCAACTATTTGAAGATCAGTGAGCCCCCATTTTTGATCTTTGTTCCAAAAGGCAATGACTTCGTCGATGCGTAAACCAACTGTTTTTTGAAAATCTTGATGTGTTAATGTCGAGCCATACAAACCAAATACGTTTTCCATGGCTATTTTCCAAAGCGGTTCGGAGTCAATCAGGACGCCATCCATGTCAAAAATGATGGCATCAAAATCAGTAAGTATAGGGTGTTTATTTGTTTGAATTGGCATACAAGCGAATTGTTTCGATGCGACGTTGGCTCATTTTTTCTACAATCAGTTTGTTGCCGTCAATCTCGATTTGATCACCTTCAATGGGTAGGCTTTCTAATTTGGCTAGTATAAGACCAGCGAGTGTGTCATAAGATTCTGATTCAGGCAAACCCAGTGCATAGTTTTCGTTGAGGTAATCGATATCAATACGCGCCGAGAACAAAAAGGTGTTGTCGCCTAAGTTGAGTTCTGTAAGTGCTTCTTTGTCGTGCTCATCTTGAATTTCGCCAAAGATTTCTTCGATGACATCTTCTAGCGTAATGATACCAGCTGTTCCGCCGTATTCATCGGTAACAACCGCAAAATTACCCACCTGATTGGTGAATTTAGCCAAAAGTTCTTTACCACTCATTACGGTTGGCACAAATGAAATGGGTTTGAGAATTTGCTTGATGGAATTGGGTTTTTGAAATAAATCAAAGGAGTGAATATAGCCAATGATGTTATCGATGTCGTCTCGGTAGATAATGAGTTTGGATAGCCCTTTTGCAGTCATGAGTTCCTTTGCTTCTTCAATGCTGTCTTGGATATCTACGGCAATAATTTCCGGTCTTGGGATCATGCAATCTCGGGCCTTGACCTTTGAAAAATCAAGTGCATTGCGCAAAAGCAGCATATCATTCACCAATTCTTCTTCATTGGTGAGATTGGCACTCAGTTCATCGACATAATTCTCTAGGTCAATTTTAGAAAAAACCCTTTGTTGTTCGCGCTCTGCGCCAAGTAAGCGCAAAAAGCCGTTGCTCATGAGCATTATAAGTTGGGTCGGTATAAAAAGTAGCAGGTAAAAGATCAAAAGTGGGAATAGTCCATAGTCTAGCGCTTTATTGGCATTAAGCTGCACTACGGCCTTTGGAAGAAACTCTGCAGTGATGAGCACTAGAAGCGTAGAGATGATGGTCTGAAGCATTAGAATAATGCCTTGGTCTTGGATTCCAATTGCGAGTAGCCATGGATCGAGCACTTGCGCGGCGGCAATACCATAAACAACCAATGCAACATTATTACCAAGTAAAAGTAGCGCAATCATGTTGCTTTCTTTGCGGTAAAACAGAGAGAGGATGCGGGCTTGAAAAGTATTGTTTTTTTTAAGGACTTCGATTCGCAAGCGATTAGCTGATATAAAAGCCAACTCCATTGCAGAAAAAAAAGCAGAGCAAATCAGCGCACCAATAATGAGGATGATTTGAAGGTTCATTGGATTAATGTTCGAGGACATCTTTGCCGATGTCCTTGCGGTAGTAAGCGTCTTGAAAGCTAATTTGTGAGATGGACTCATAGCTGCGCTCAAGCGCACTTTCGAGGTTTTTGCCGTAAGAGGTAACAGCTAAGACACGACCACCATTAGAAACCACTGAAGGGCCATCGGCAAGTGTTCCGGCATGAAATACCATGCTATCGGTGATACTATTGAGGCCGTATATAGTTTCGCCTTTCTTGTATTCACCTGGGTAACCGCCAGCGACCATCATGACGGTTGCCGCGCTTTTGTCGTGGAATTGGATGTCTCTTTCAGATAGGGTGTGTGTGGCAACGCCTTCAAATAAATCAAGGATATCGCTTTTGATACGTGGCATCACGACCTCGGTTTCTGGGTCACCCATACGGCAGTTGTATTCGATGACATAAGGATCTCCTTTAACGTTGATCAGACCAAAGAAGACAAAGCCATTATAGGTAATATTTTCAGCCTTGAGGCCTTTAATGGTTGGGATCACGACCCGGTTGAGAACTTTGTCCATGAATGCAGCGTCGGCAAAAGGAACAGGAGAGATAGCACCCATTCCACCGGTGTTTAAGCCGGTATCACCTTCGCCAATGCGTTTGTAGTCTTTTGCCTCAGGGAGTAATTTAAATGATTCTCCGTCAGTGATAGCAAATACGGAAAGTTCAATACCATCTAAGAATTGTTCTATGACAACTTTGGCGCTTGCCTGACCAAATTTGGCACCGATCAGCATTTCTTCGAGTTCTTTTTTGGCTTCTTGTAAGTCTGAGATGATCAGAACGCCTTTACCTGCTGCCAAGCCGTCGGCTTTGAGGACGTATGGGCCTTTCATGGCGTCGAGAAAACGCAAACCTTCGGTGAGTGTGTTGGCATCAAAGGTGCCGTATTTTGCCGTTGGGATGCGGTGTCTGGACATAAAGGCTTTGGCAAAGTCTTTGCTGCCTTCTAATTGGGCACCCTCTTTGCTTGGGCCAATTAGGCCTACATTTTTAAGATCTGGATCTTGCTTGAAGAAATCGTAGATGCCAAGCACAAGTGGTTCTTCAGGGCCCACAACAACCATATCGATGGCGTGCTGAATGACAGCCCGTTTGATGGCTTCAAAATCGTTGATTTTGAGATCGAGGTTTTTACCATGCTTTTTGGTACCGGCGTTGCCTGGTGCAATGAAGAGTTCGTCTAGGATAGAACTTTGTGAGATTTTCCAAGCGATGGCGTGTTCGCGGCCGCCAGAACCGAGCAAGAGTACTCTCATGAACAATGAGCTAAGATTGATTCAAAAATTTGAAGTCCGTGAAGGTTGTTGAGGTGTTGGTCGGCCGCGCGCTCCGGGTGCGGCATCATGCCAAAAACGTTTTTGTTGCGGTTGGTAATCCCAGCAATGTTTTGGAGTGATCCGTTGGGATTGGCATCGGCAGATTCGCTGCCGTCCGCTGCGCAATAGGTAAATAAAATTTGATCGTTGGCATGTAAAGAAGCCATAGTGGCGTCGTCGGCGTAAAAACGACCTTCGCCGTGGGCGATGGGTATTTGATAAGCAATGGAGTCGTCAAGGCCTTTAGAAGGAGCAGCACTTTTACTGACTGGCTTGAGAAATACGTTTTTACAAATGAATTTTTGCGAGTTGTTGTGCAATAATGCCCCTTCGAGTAAACCAGACTCGGTTAAAATCTGAAAGCCGTTGCAAATTCCCATGACGTATCCGCCACGATTAGCGTGTTCAATAACGGATTCCATGATTGGTGAAAATTTTGCAATTGCGCCAGAACGAAGGTAGTCTCCGTAAGAGAAACCGCCAGGTAAAACAATGAAATCTGCACCTTTGAGGTCAGTATCTTTGTGCCAAAGCTCGACCACTTCTTGCCCCATTAAATCTCTGAGTACATAGATCATGTCTTGGTCACAATTTGATCCGGGAAAGGTTACAACGCCAAATTTCATTTTTGTAATTTAAGTGAGTTCAAAGTTACTAAAAGTCTAGGTTCGAATAGTAAGCGAGTGCAAATTTTAGTACTGAAAAGGTAAAGATGAGGTAGAAAAAAAGATGCGAACTAATGCCTAGGCTGCTGCTGAGTAGGGCATAAGCAAAATAAAATGAGAAAGGAAGCACAAGCAAACTCAATAGCGCTGCTTGACCCCAAAAAAACAATGTTGCCAATCCGAGAGCCGCGCAAAGGAACATAAAAACAGTGAGGATTTGTGTTTGCTTCTTTAGCCGAAGAGATGCTTTGCCAAGGCGAGCTCGTAGCCCCAAAAGACTAAAGCCGAATAATGCAACCACAATGGCCAAGCATATGGTTTCAAACCAGTTTGGCTTGTAAAAACTCGAAACCGGAAGTGGGAAGTCGGGAAAGGTATGATTGGCCAGAAAATACAGACTCATGTAAAAACCAAAAGGCATTGAATAGCCGATAGTCAGAAGGAGTAATTCCCTGATCTGCACACCGCGAAGAATCATCAGTAAAACCAGCAAAACAGGTAGCAGTAAAACAAAGCTCGTTTCAAAAAACAAACTGAGTCCGAAAAGGAATCCGGCATTAAAAGCTTGTTTTTTGGCGTTTTGCTGTGGTTTGATGCTAAACAGCACGCCGAATCCAAAAATGCTACATAAATGCGCTACAAAAAGCCAACTCGGATCTCCCCAATTATGAAAAAAACTGGTGAATATAAGATACAATAAACTGATGATGTAGGTATTTTTTTCGAGGAATTCGTAGCTATTGAAAATCCAATTGAGCGCTAATGCATTGATCAAGAGCATCAGAAAATGCGCAAGAATATGCGCACTGGGAAATTGGTGTAAGAAAGGCTCAATGATACTTATTGTGGCTTTATTGAGTCCGTAGATGTCGTCGAAGCCAAAAAGGAAAGACACCAGGTACAAAGAGAGTACAGCTGGTAAGAGCAAGAGCACCCAAACTCTATTATCTAGAAACAAACGGATCACCATCAAAATTACCAATTCTGCCGCTGCATTCGCCTGAGTTGTGAATAAGTCAGGTCGATTGTTTAAAAAGAAGCTAAGCATATGTTAAATGTTCGAAACGGGTCCTGCTTCAAACTTAAAAAATGATATATTTGCTTTCCACTTTTTGAAAACCAAAGCGTATGGAAAAGGCAAAAAATCGTTACTCAGATGCTGATCTCGCCGAGTTTAAAGCATTGATTATGGACAAGCTCAAAGAAGCGCACGAAGATTTTGATCTTTTGAAGGGCTCTTTGTCTCATTCTGATGACCACGGTACCGACGATACTGGGCGGACCTTCAACATGATGGAAGACGGTTCAGAAACACTCTCAAGAGAAGAGGTAGCACAACTTGCTGCTCGTCAGGAAAAGTTCATTCAGAGCCTCAACAACGCTCTTATGCGTATTGAAAATAAAACGTATGGCATCTGCCGGGTAACAGGTCAACTCATACCCAAAGAGCGCCTTCGTTTGGTACCGCATGCCACCATGAGCATCGATGCAAAAAATGCTCAAAAATAAAGCGTGAGAAAACAACTTACCCTAAGTGCCGTTATCGTATTTGTTTTGTTATTGCTCGATCAATGGATCAAGTTAACCATCAAAACTCAATTTGCCCCTGGAGAATTTAAACCACTACTCGGTAACTGGCTTGTCCTGCATTACACCGAAAACCCAGGTATGGCTTTTGGTCAAACTTTTGGAGCAAGCATTTGGGCTAAACTTTCTTTGAGTTTATTCCGAATGGTGGCAATTGTTTTAATTATTCGCTACCTCATCAAGCAAATCAAGCTAGGGGCTTCAAAAGAATTTTTAGTGGTGGTCTCCCTCGTATTGGCTGGCGCAACCGGTAATTTGCTCGATTCTATGTTCTACGATTTGTTTTTTAGCGTAGATCCGTGTGTGCCGTTTAACCAATTGGTGGGTAGCGGCAACAAAGCAATCTGTTCGTCGGGTCATTTTAAATATGCAGTAGAATTACGGCATCAAGGCTTTCTTTTCGGTAATGTGGTGGATATGTTTCAGTTCAATGTTCGCTGGCCAAATAGCCTGCCTTACATTGGTGGTTCAGATGTTTTTCCAGCCATTTGGAATTTGGCCGATGGCTGTATTTCGGTCGGCCTCATTTGGGCAATTATTCGCCAAAAAACCTTTTTTCGCTAAAAATTCCACTTCATGCTGCGGTCATCCAGCATGGCAAAAGATATTTTCCAGGCGGTAGTGGGTGCGATTTGATTCCCATCTGAAACCACGCCATAAACACCGATTCGAAGTCGTCTTCTGCTCACCTTGAAATTTCGTTCTAAACCAGCCAGAAGTTCGTAGTGTTGCCAATTGTGCTCTTTGATGTACATAGCTCCGCCGCCAACAACCAAGCCAATTCTGGTCTTTTTGAAGTAAGGTAGCTTATTGAGTATGGCACCGTTGTCGTGGTGTACATAATGTACCTGAAAAACGTAATCAATTGTGCGCAACATCGTGTCAAAACCTTGAAAGGAATACAACGGATTGGAAAACCAAATCGGATCAGAGCGTCTCTGAAACTTGTAATCAGGTTCATAAACAGCACGTGCACTCAGAAATTTTCCGACCGAAGCGCGATAGGAAGAGGTTCCTAGCGTGCCTATTTTAAAATTTTGTGTAATCTCCATCTGGAGATACGCGTGGTCAACGGCACTATTGAGTATTTTCGGCAACCCACGTTCATAGTGTATAGAAAATGTTGGATATGCAGAACCAAGCACCACTTTTCGGTAAGGCTCTCTCATATAACGCTGCTTGGGCGTATAATAGGCACCAAAATTTAAAATGAAAGCATTGTATGGGTCAAAAGCTAATGGATCGTTATTGGGTAAAGCTTCGTCAATACCGTCTAGGAATTCATAGCCTTCGATACTGCGTCTTTTGGTGTATTGTGAGTTCGCGTAGGCATAAAAACCATTAAATAGTTCGTATTCTAAATTGATATTGAGTTTTGTCGATTCAAAAAAGTTATCGCGTTTGTAGATTTGAGTGATGGCGTCAAAACCGCGGATCACATCAAAATCATGGGTGAGGGCCAGGCGTAAAAATCCGAAATGAAAGGGGTCAAATCGGTATTTCCACCAGGTGTCGCCTTTTAAGTCGCGGTTTAAGAAGCCATAAGTGATGCGGGTATATGAGTCTAAGGTGCGCTCGTCTTTCCATTTTTTGAAATAATCAAAACTCGGCGCAACGCGCGGGCCACCAATACCAATAGGTTGAATGGTTGAGGCCAAAGATCCAATGGTCCATTGTTGTTTGAGCTCGCGGTTGCGGTGGTCTACGCCGTACCAAAGCACTTTGAGCACGGTAACTTTGTTGAATACGGCATCTATGCTATCTAAATATTCTTTGCGGTTGAGGTATTCTGTAATGGAGTCTTTGGCTCTAATGAATTTAATTTCTTCATCAGTTAAAGCAATAGCTCTTTTTTGCACCCAGTAACTGCTGTCTCTTTCATAGGCTTCTTGACTTGTGACCGCCACCTCTGAGTTGAAGTATTTTTTGGCAAAATTTGGATCGAAATTATAATTGCTAAAAACAGCTTCAGTCTTGCATTGGCTGACTTCATTTTTGTATTTTACGCCGTAGGTAAGCACTTGTTTTTGTAAAACACAAAGGGTGTCTCCTTGGATTTGGAAGTCTTGTTCTATTCTGAAATAATCGTAAATCAGCAAATTTCCTTTATTCATGGTGAGGTCCAGCTTTTGAACCAACCAAAGTGAATCAATGACCCAAATATAACCCTCAAGGGTTGAGGTAGCGGTATTGCGCGGTGTGATCTTTATTTTGGAAATCATTTGACCGTTTTGCTCGTATTTTTCTTCGAGCTTGTATTTGTATGCCACGATACCTGGAGCAGAAATTGGTGAGCTTACCGGTGTTTGGTGCAAGTCGTCGAGGTGCAGTAAGTTTTCAAAGAAATTAAAATTGGACTTGACCGTGGTGGTATAATAAAGCTGTGAGACATCGCCAAGCGCTTTATAGGCATTCCTGGTTTCTTTAACGTCGTTCGGCGGCGCATAGGCCCGATGCAATTCTACCTCTACTAATTGTAATTTATTGATCCATTCTGGAATTTTTGGTCCCTCCTCGGTGGGGTCTTTGTCGGTTCGTTCGTTCTGTTCTTTTGCTTTTTGTGTTTTGTCGCGTTGTTCAGTGGCTTTTATATAGACGTCGACCTCGTGTGGATACGACCATTGATTGAGTTGCTCGCGGTGCGCAACTACCTTCATGATTTTATCTCGACCAACATTGTATTTCTTTGCTGTAACCTTCACATCCTGAACTTCAGAGAGCTTCATTGGGAACAGCTGGATATCTTTTTTAGTGTCGGCATCGCGCATGCCGAGATAAGATTCTCTATCTTGGTAACCATCTGCGCTAAATACCAAATAGTATTCACCTGGATTTAAAAACATTTCGTAATAGCCGTTTTGGTCGGCAATTGTGCGCAGTTCAGCTGCATTTTTAACGAAAATTTCTGCACCTGCTAAAGGCAAATTGAGCTCATTGGTGATGACACCACTCAGTAATTTTTGTGCATTGAGTGGGTTAAAGAGCAGTAGAAAAATAAAAACGAGTTGAAGCTTCACGATAGAAAGACCTTTATTAATTAAAAAGGTTACACTTCTTGGTTCTTTTTTTGCTCGGCCATATCTTGTAGATGTCTGTACATACGCTTCATCATCCAGCGTTTGGTGAGGTACATCAAAATAGCCATTACGGGAACAATATAGTATGGCAACCAAGTCTGAGCACCTTCTGTAATTATTTTATAAGTGATGGTTAAAAAGCTGAGCCCAGCAATGACAAGCCACAAATAGCCTGAAAATCGATTGTAATTGCTGATAAAATCTTTGTTTGACATTTTATTGAATGGTTTGGTTTTTTTCGAGTTGCCAAGAGCCCACTGGCTCGAGAAGGACATAGTTACTGAAATCTTGTTTGGTTCTGATCCCTTTACCGAATAATTTTCCTTTGGGTGAGCGCACAATTACGGCTGATTTGGTAAAAATACTGCTGTCTTTTTGATTCCAATAAAGGGCTTCGGTTTCAAGTGTTTGTTTTTTTTCAATGTTGTAGAGTCGAACAGAATCTTTTACCATTAATTCTCCGGTATTGTAATTAATTTGCCCATAGCGCGCGCTAAGCGTGGATACAATTGCCCCCTTTTCATTGAAAAAATAGACTTTGAGGCTGTCTTTTATTTGCGTGATGTGGTTGTTGTTTCGATATGTTTCTGCGAGTGCGGCATGAATTTCTACGCGTGCATAGCCTGCCTCTGCGTAGGTCATAACAAGGTCTTTGGTGCTTTCTGTTGGTGCGTCAGACTGAAAGCTTATGCGTTGAACGAGCGCGATGTCGTTCTGACAGCCAGTGCACCAAAGCAAGAAGCTAAAAAAGGCAGTGCGTAGGGCCAGCGCAATCAATCTAGTTGTCGTTTGCGGAACCACTTTTCAAAATTTGAAGGTGCCAAAATGAGGCTAACACGTGCCCCAATAAATTGCTCTTTCCAAATACCTGAATCGATAGTGCGTTGGCCAAGCGTAAGACCAACGTTCAGAGAGGACAAGGAAACCTGCGCCAAAAGAGGAATACCAAAACCAAGCGTGAGGCCTTGTTCTTGGTATTGAATATTGTTATTGGTGTAGGGCAGACTTTGCTGGTAATAACCAATACGGTAACTGACTTTTTCGAGTGCCTTTAGCGTTGCAATATTTTCAACGACTCTGTATTCTGGCTGAAATTGGGCACCAAAACTGATGCGTGCGTAGTTATTTTGATTAAAACCGGTTAATACATATTGATTTTGGCTCAAAGCACCAAATTTGCTAAGGCTGCCATAAAGTTGTAACTGCGGGTGCAATTCTCTTGTTTGTCGTTTGTAAGTAGGGAGTTTACAAGAGTAATTAAAGCCCAATTGAAGGCTTTGAGCAAGTTGTGCAGAGAAAGCGGAATTGGTGTTCAGAATGGTGTCATAGCTACTGGGAACGCCAATTGTTGCGGAGCTGTAAAGTTCTTGTTGGTAAGTTCCACTGAGTTTAAGCTCTGGCTGATAAACGGCACTCAGACCGATGCTGTGTTTTTTACCCAGATTTTGCTGGAAGTAAGTTCCGATTTCGGTATAAAATGAACGCATAATTAAAGAATTACGCTCGAGGCCACCAGCGGCAGTTGCGCCTGTAAGCAATTCCGAGCTGCGTTCGTTGATGAGCGTTCCGAATAAGTAAGAAGCATTGGCGCCAATTGCCCATTTGGTTTGCGGTTTTTCAATGATGCCAAAGGAGTAACCAAGGTAGAGATCTTGAATTGCGCCTTTTCCGCTGTAGTTGTAAGTGATAGAATCAAGTCCGGTAAATGCGGTTTCTGATATGCGATATCCACGTGCACTAAAGGGCCTTAAACCGAAAGACATGCCCATTTTTTTGCGTATTTTAAAACCGAGTGTAAACTGCTCAACCATTGGCGTGGCTGCAAATTGTTGGGTACTTGCGTTGCTGTACCAAGATTGGCGAGAGTGTAGGCTGACCGTATAGAGTGTAGCTCCTTTACTTAGACGATTGTAGGTAGCAGGGTTGTAGTGGTTGAGTACAGAAGAGTCGAATACATTGATGGTGTTTTTCCCCAAGGCATCGAAAATGCCATGACCCCTTGAACTCATTTCTCCGAGGCCATAGAAGCTGGCTGGATCGGCGGTGATGGATTGTGCGCCCGCGTAAAAAAAGGTAAAAAGCGCTAAGAGAAAAGGGAAGTATTTAGTCATTGGCGAGGTAGAGTGCGAGTATGCCTTCAAGCGTTAAATTTTCGTGTACAAAGATGCCATTTTTTTGGCCCATATCAAAATGTTTGGCGTCTCCTCCTGTAATATATGTAATGAGTTCAGGATACTGCGATTGATAGGTCAAAAGTAGCCCTTCAATTTCTTTTTGCCAACCCATGTAAGTGCCAATTTCGAGACATTCTTTGCTGTCATGGCCAATGAGCTGTTGTGTTGGTGCTGGTTTTACTTCTGGCAATTTAGCCGTAAAATGCGCCATGGCTTTTGCACGCATTTGTAGACCTGGGCTAATTGACCCGCCTTGAAAACAATTGTGCGCGTCCAAAAAGTCAAATTTAACACAGGTACCGAGGTCAATTGCCAATCGTGGTTTACCGCGCTGCAGTTGAGACAGCGCCGCGGCATTACAAAGTCTATCCAAACCCAAAGTTTGGGGACTTTGATAAGCCATTAAAAAAGGTAATTTGATCAAGGTCGATATTTCAAAAACAGAATAAAAATGAGCTCGAACCTTCAAAAGAAGTTGCTCATCAATTACAGACGAATAAGCTATGGGGATGTTACGGTCGAGTAGGTGGATATCAAATTTAGCTGATTCATGGCGCTCAACTTCCTGGATGACACCATCTTGTGCAAGCGCTAATTTGATTTGGGTATTTCCGGCATCGAGAAGGTAAACCTGTTTTGTAGCGCTCATATTCAAAATTAAGGACCTTTTTTGAACTTTTTTGATTTTTAAGTTGTGTAAAACACCAAAAATGTGTTAAATTTGCATCCACCAAC
>CAZINO010000004.1:0-47454 GCA_964540625.1 uncultured Lishizhenia sp.
GCGACGGGAAGTTAATTGAGTTGCACGAAGATCGCGGCAACACAGACTTCTCTGTTGGCGACGTCTATCTCGGACGGGTACGTCGTGTAGCCAATGGGCTCAACGCAGCTTTCGTAGATGTAGGTTATGAAAAAGATGCTTTCTTGCATTATCATGACCTCGGTCCTCAATACGTATCGTTTTCAAAATACGTCAAGGACAGCATCAGCGGAAAACAAAACGTTGCAGACCTTCAATACTTTAAACTAGAGAAAGAAATTGCCAAAGAAGGAAAGGTATCCAACACCCTTTCGGCATCTCAGGCCATTCTCGTACAAGTTGCCAAAGAACCGATCTCTCAAAAAGGCCCACGCCTAAGTTCGGAGGTTACTCTAGCAGGCCGTTACCTAGTTCTCGTACCCTTTTCAGAGAAAATTTCTGTTAGCCAAAAAATCAAAGATAGCGCTGAAAAAGAGCGTCTCAAAGACCTCATGGACCGCATCAAGCCCAAAAACTTTGGTGTCATTATCCGTACAGTCGCAGAAAATAAATCTACGGCTGACCTCGAAGCCGACCTCAGTAGTCTTTTGGAAAAATGGCGTACGCTCCATGCCAATCTCAAAGGTGCACAACCGCCCAAACGCGTCCTTGGTGAACTCAACACCACCAATTCCATTTTGCGCGACCTCCTCAACGGTAATTTTACCAATATCCATGTCAATGACGAAACTATGGCCCTTCAAATGAAGGACTACATTTCTGAAATTGCACCTGGTCGTGAGAAAATCGTTCGTCATTACGATAATCGTATTGGCATTTTTGAGCGCTTCGGCATCAACAAACAAATCAAAACACTTTTCGGTAAAAAAGTACCCTTACCAAGTGGTGGCTACTTAATTATCGAACACACCGAAGCTATGCACGTCATTGACGTGAACAGCGGCAACCGCAAAGGAGCCGACGGTCAAGAATCTAATGCGCTCGCCACCAATATCGAGGCTGCAGAAGAAGTGGCTCGCGTACTGCAACTGCGAGACATGGGTGGTATCATCTGTGTTGATTTCATCGACATGCATGACCGCGAAAACAACAAGATCCTTTTCGATAAAATGAAGGAATTCATGAAATCAGACCGTGCCAAGCACAACATGATTCCACCTTCAAAATTCGGCATCATTGAGATTACCCGTCAGCGTGTCCGTCCAGAAACGGATATTCAAACGCATGAAACTTGTCCAACTTGTAACGGTAGCGGAGAAGTTCAGGCCAGTATTCTTTTTGCCGAAGAAATTGAGAACAACCTTGCCTACCTTATCAATGACCGCGGCATGCGCGGCGTAAGTGTCTTGGTTCATCCTTACTTAGAAGCATACTTTAAAAATGGGCTCTGGAGCCGACAGCTCAAATGGTTCTTCAAGTACAAAACTTGGATTCCTGTGCGCGGCGTTACGGCGCATCACTTACTTCAATATGCCTTCGTCGACAAAGAGAACAACGAAATTCCACTTTAAATGACAGCGCCTCGCGCCTATGACCTCACACAAATGCTTCAGAAAACTGAGGCATTTTGTGCTTATCAGGAGCGGTGTAGCCATGAAGTTGTGGAAAAACTGAAGCGTCTTGGTGCTCAAGATGGCGAAGTCATTCAAATTCTTCAGGTTCTCTATGACAACAAATTTCTTGACGATGCGCGTTTTGCACATGCCTATGCTGTGGGTAAATTACGCATCAAGAATTGGGGCGTGAATAAAATCAAGCAAGGTTTACAATTGAAGCGAATTGCGCCCGAGTTCATCAAAGCGGCACTCCATCAAATGTACGATGAAGAGAATTATTATGGCGTATTGCAGCAAATTGCCGAACGCAAGTGGCGAGAACTCTCTAAAGAAAAAGACCCCTGGACGCGCAAACAAAAGCTGTATCGCTTTTTGGCATCCAGGGGTTTTAGTTACGATGAATTTTCAGAACTGAAATTTGAGTCTTAGTTGGCTTTGAGCATGGTGTTGGCACCGTTGATCCAATTAATAGGACCACCTGCCTCGTATCCTTTTGAGCCAATCTGGACAAGATTGCTTTTGCCATCGCTCATTTTTTCTGGTCGAACAAACCAGCAAGTTGGGTAGCCACGCACCGCAAATTGCTGTTGTAGGGCGCGGTTTTGTGCTTTAATTGCTTCTGTTTGGGGTTTGTTGCGCGGAAAGTCGAGCTCTACCAAAACAACATTTTCTTTGGCCCACTTTTCGAATTCAGGTGTTCTGAATACTTCATTTTGAAGGCGAACACACCAACCGCACCAGTCGGAACCGGTAAAGAAGAGCATCATGGGTTTATTTTCTTTTTTGGCAATCGCTGAGGCTTCATTGATATCAGTATACCAAGTAAGTGCTGTTTTCTGCGCAAAACTTAGTTGGGTCAATACCAGCATTGTGAATAGAGCAAGTGTTTTCATTGTATATTTTTTTCTAAAGTTAAGGATAAAGCGCCAATAGACAAAAACCGTGCAAAACTTCATTTCACCATTCATTAATCAATTTTATTTATATTCGTTTTCAAATTACCTACTATGAAACTATCTATACTTCTTACTTTTTCCTTTATCAATTTATTGATATTCGCACAGTTACCTACGCAAACTGTTCGCGGAAAGGTCTTCGATAGCGAAACAAATTATCCATTAACAGGAGCCAAAGTACTCATTGAAGTAAACGGCCAAAAATACATGGCGGCTGCAGATGCAGATGGTGCTTTTGCTATTCAAAAAGTGCCTGTAGGCAAACACCAATTGGCAGCTTCTGCGCCATTTTATGATGCAAGAACCCTAACTGTGGAGGTTACTTCAGGACGAGAGCTCATTGTTCAAATCCCCCTTCAAGAAAAAATTTCTGAGCAGCAAGCCGTTCGTGTAGTTGGGCGCAAACAAGGCGAGGTACTGAATGAAATGGCGGTATTGTCGGCACAACAATTTAGTGTAGAGGAGACCAACCGTTATCCAGGCTCGAGAATGGACCCAGCGCGCATGGCTTCCAATTTTGCTGGTGTAAACGGCGCCGATGACTCACGCAACGATATCGTCGTGCGTGGTAATTCGCCACTGGGCGTCATTTACCGTGTAGAAGGAATCGATATTCCCAACCCCAATCACTTTGCTATTTCGGGTACCTCTGGAGGTCCGGTATCACTATTAAACAATAAAATCTTAGGTAATTCAGATTTTTTCATGAGTGCCTTTCCGGCAGAATACGGCAACAGTTTATCGGGTGTATTTGATTTGAAATTGCGCAGTGGTAACAATAACCAACATGAATTCACCGGCCAGTTTGGTTTACTCGGGACCGAATTTTTGGCTGAAGGCCCGCTCGGTAAAGACAGCAAGTCAAGCTATTTGGTAATGGGCCGTTATTCTACCCTAACTATCTTTCAAAAGTTGAATATCAATTTAGGAACAGATGCCATTCCAAAATATTACGATGGCGCATTTAAATTCAACTGGATTCTTAAAAATGGAGGTCAACTCTCTTTCTTTGGAATGGGCGGCAATTCTGATATTGCTATTGAAATTTCTGGCTTTAAGGAATACACAGAAGATTTATATGGTGAAGGTGACCGCGATCAATATTTCGGCACCAGTATGATTACTTCTGGTTTAAACTACAAAAAGAGCCTTAGTGAAAAGACCTTTATTTCTTCGACGCTGGCCTACAGCCAAGAAATACAGACTACCAACCATAACTATTTACGCGACCGCAAACTCGATACACTCCTCAATGAGATTGTATTTGATACGCTTTACCCGATGATGGCGTATAAGTTTAAGGTTCAAAAAATCAGTGGATATACTGCAATTAACCACAAACTCAATAAGCAACATTTGTTAAAAGCAGGTTTGAGTTTTGACCTCATCTCTATGAATTTCTTGGATTCTTGTCTATATAACCTCGATGTGCCAGACGTTTATGAAGTGCGTTGGAATTACCAAGGGCAAGCGGCTATCATTCAGCCATTTGTGCAATGGAAGTGGCGCGTTTCTGACCACATGGATGTTACTGCCGGTATCCACGCGCAGTACTTCACCCTGACAAATAGCATCAGTCCATTCGAACCGCGCGTAGGTTGGAAATACCGCATGGACAACGGCCAAGCTATTTTTGCCGGTGGTGGTTTACACAGCATGATTCAGCCGTATTACACCTATGCTTACAAAGTGCTACCGGGCATGAATAATCCGAATAGCAATATGAATATGGATTTTTCGCGTAGTGCGCATTCGGGCATTGGTTATGAAAAGTCTTTCAATAAAGGCTTCAATATCAAAACAGAAGCCTATTACCAATACCTCTACAATATTCCAGTTACCATTGCGCCTTCCTCTTTTTCTATGATCAATGTAGGTAGTGGTTTCTCGCGTTTGTTCATCGATGAACTTCAAAATACGGGTGACGGCTACAATTATGGTTTGGAGTTAACCGTCCAAAAGTATTTTGATAAAACGTTTTTCTTCTTGTTCTCGGGAACGGTCTACGACTCTCGCTATCGCGGTTCAGACCTCGTATGGCGCAATACATCGTACAACGGAAGCTACGTCGTTAACTTACTTGGCGGAAAAGAATTCAAAGTGGGCGAGCGCAGTATCATCGGAATTGGCGGAAAAGTTACTGCTGCAGGAGGAAAACGCTATGGCTTTGTCGATGTAGCCGCTACCAATGCAGCCAAAGAAATCATCTTTATGGACTCCATGTTCAATGAGCGTCAGTTCAGGGATTATTTCCGTGCAGACCTTAAAATTTCATGGCGTAAAAATGCAGACCGCGTTACCCATGAATTTGGTCTTGACTTGGTCAATATTTTAGGAACAAAAAACCTATTAACATTAGCATATAGGCCAGCATTAACTCCACAAGAAATCAATAACCCGAGTTTTGAACCTTTTGCGGAGAAAACCCAATTAGGTTTCTTCCCGATATTCTACTATAAAATCGACTTTAGGGCCAATTCCAAATAGGGGCTTATAAATTCCTGCTAACTTTGTATTTTAATACGCGTTATGAAAGGAATATTAAGCTACCAATTGGTAGATCCTCAGCTGCCTAACAGCGAAGAAGGTTGGTTTATTGAGAATGAAAACGGGGCTTATAAAGTCAGTGATTTATCTATCAAGAAGATAGTTAGTGGCCGTTACGCTGTCAGTGAGGGTTCAGAAGTGCTTTTTGAGCTCGAACCGAACTGTAAAGTCAGTGACCAAACCAAAATTCAGCATGCGGTAGTTGCCAAGTTGCACCTTGAGGAAGAAAACCCAACTAAAATCTTCCTTATCGATATCGACGGCACCATTTGCGATGACATCAAAAATGAGGAGAGCCATTTATATCCCGGCGCAAAAGTATTTCCTAATTCCAGAGAAGTCATTAACAAGTGGTACGACGAAGGTAATATCATCACATTTTTTACTGCACGTGAGGCCAAAGACCGTGAGGTTACAGAAATTTGGCTCAAAGAAAACGGTTTCAAGTACCATGGCTTGGTCATGGATAAACCGCGCATCAAAGATGGGCAAGAATACGTCTGGATCGATAACCGAAAGGTGAGGGCCGTCACTTACATGGGCACTTGGTCTGAGCTCACAGAGGTAGATGCCAAAATCAAGGTTTTCGCTTAAACCCCTTTCATTTGAAAAGCAAAGACCTCGGCATACTCTTAGACAAAACCGCTTATTCCGAGAGTAGCTTGGTGCTACATTTTTATACCTTGGAGAAAGGCTATCAGTCTTATCTTTTCAAGGGCGCGCTCAAAAAACGCAAAGCGCTCAATCAATTGGGACTTTATGAGCTCAGTTTTTTTAAAAGACCCGAATCAGATTTAGGGATCATCAACCAGCTCGATTTCGCCTGGACCCCTCAGGCGCTTTTTGAGCGACCTCAAAAAGTATTACTGGTCTTTTTTGTAGTGGACATCTTGCAGCAAACATTGCGCCATCAGGGCCCAGACCCGACACTGTTCTACTTTGTGCGCGATCAATTGATCGCATTGGAAACCAGCACTTCAGAAAGAAAATTTCCTACACAATTTTTGGCGCAATACCTAATGTTACTCGGTTATGCGCCTTTGGTAGAAGCGGAAGAAGCTGCTATTTTTGACTTACAAAAAGGAAGTTTTTGCCATCCTTCACAAGGCGGTGCTTCGTGTATTCAAGACCCAGCGCTTGTTGCTTTTTTAAAAGCGCAATTCTGGCCAATTACAAACCAAGCAGAAGATCAATCGTCAGTACGCTACAAGAATGGCTTGCGCATCCTGATTGAATACGCGCAAATTCATTTACACGGTTTTGACTTACAAAAAACCTTAGAAATCTTGCACGACACTTTGTACGATTAGCAGCAATCGGCAAGGACCTGCTTACCTTTTTTTAGCAAAAAAATCTTTGAGTAATTGGCTGCACTCCTGCTCCATGATGCCATTTTCTACAATAGTAGCCGGATGATACAAGCTATTGCCATTTGCGCTTGCACCTCTTTTGAGGTCGCGCGCGCCAAATACCACCCGATCAATCTGAGACCAATAAAGCGCCCCAGCACACATACAGCAAGGTTCTAGCGTTACAAACAAGGTACACTCTTTGAGGTATTTGGCACCTAAATATTGAGCAGCGGCTGTTATCGCCTGAATTTCTGCGTGTGCAGTCACATCTGTGAGTTGTTCGGTGAGGTTGTGCCCACGGGCAATGATTTGATTTTTACAAACAATAACTGCCCCAACGGGCACTTCGTCTGCATCAAAAGCTTTTTGTGCTTCCAAAAAAGCCTGTTTCATAAAATATTCGTCGTTGAACGGACTCAGCATAGCGCAAGATTACAAACTTTCTGCTAATTTTCGGCCATGAATTTATTCGATCTCTTTCTTTTTGCACTACTTGCTTACGGCGCCTACAAAGGCTATAAACGCGGCCTGATCATGTCCTTGTTTATGTTATTGGCCATTGTAGTAGGACTTTATGCTGCTTTTCAACTCACAGATGTTGTGGTAGAATGGGGAATCAAGAACTTACATTGGGAAAAAACCACCCTCATGCCGCTCAGTTTTGTTGTGTTATTTTTAGGAATAGGTGCGGGTATATACTTTGCTGGCAAACTTCTTGAAACCGCTTTAAAAGTAGTCAAGCTGTCTATTCTCAATAACCTAGCCGGAGCGCTTTTGGGCGTTTTGCAATGGATGTATTTGGTCGGCACAATCCTCTTGTTTGTGCTCTCCAACGACACGAAACAAAAACTCATCAGTTCAACAACGCGTAACGCTTCCATAGCGATTCCGTTTTATACCGGAATGCTTCAAAATACCTTGCCAAAAGCGAGTGAGACCATTTTATTTGAATCCTATCTAGAACAAGCAAAAACACAAATTACGGATGAAAAAGAATAGCATCATCATCGTTTTATTGGGGTTCTTGTTTCTTTCGACTACACTTTTCGCAAATCCAGCTTCTTTATTTTATCCCCAAAAAAGAACACTAAAGTCGGGTACTTATTTTGGCCTGCAAAGCGGTCGTTTTTATGCACTGGAATACGGTTGGGAGCTGCAAAGAAAAACCCGAGAAGGACTTCTTCAGTCCAATACAATGGCCCTGCATCATGGCTTCAATGCGTCCTTTGATTTTTCGCGATTCAATCCAATTTTGGGTTATGATCTTGGGTTTTGGAGACGCACAGGTAATTTTGACCTTACTTATGGTTTGAGCGCCGCGGTACGCACCGACTTGAAACAGTTGCGTTTGGGCGTTTGTCCGAGCGTGGGCATCAAAGTTTGGCAATTGCATGTGCAAACCGGCATGTACATCATGGCGCCATTTTATGCCCTTGACAACACCACTTTCAATACGAACACTTTTTACATCTCTGCACGTTTTTTATTGGTGAAGCATAAAAACACAAAAGGGGCCAATTAGGCCCCTTTTGAAAAAAGGAGTTACAACTTATAAATCGAACTTGATGCCTTGTGCAAGTGGCAAGGAGTCAGAGTAATTGATGGTGTTGGTTTGGCGTCGCATATAAACTTTCCAGGCGTCTGAACCAGACTCTCGGCCGCCACCTGTTTCTTTTTCACCGCCAAACGCACCGCCAATTTCAGCACCGGAAGTACCGATATTGACATTCGCAATTCCGCAGTCAGAACCAGCAGCACTCAAGAATGCTTCAGATTCTTTGAGGTCGTTGGTCATGATCGCAGAAGAAAGCCCTTGTGGCACGCCATTTTGAATGGCAATTGCTTCATGCACATCGCCAGTGTATTTCATGACGTATAAAATGGGTGCAAAGGTTTCGTGTTGCACAATAGCAAAATGATTTTCTGCTTCAATGATGCATGGTTTTACGTAGCAACCAGACTCATAACCTGGGCCACTTAATACGCCGCCTTCTACCAATACTTTTCCGCCTTCTTTTTGTGCAGCTTCGATTGCGCTCAGGTAATTATTGACCGCATCTTGGTCAATAAGAGGCCCAACATGGTTGTTTTGGTCTAGCGGATTTCCGATGCTTAGTTGCTTGTAGGCAGAAGCGAGCGCTTCGGTTACTTTGTCGTAAATGGAAGCATGGATAATCAAGCGACGTGTAGACGTGCAGCGTTGCCCTGCCGTACCTACAGCACCAAATACAGCACCAGGTACGACCATTTTGAGGTCAGCAGTTGGGGTAATGATAATGGCATTGTTGCCTCCTAATTCTAATAAGGAACGGCCTAAGCGCTCACCGACTGCTTTACCAACGGATTTACCCATGCGGGTAGAACCAGTAGCAGATACAAGCGGTACGCGGGTGTCGTTGGCCATGAGCTTGCCGATTTCGCCGTCGCCGATAACCAAACCAGACACACCTTCAGGAACGCCATTGGCTTTGAAAACTTCTTCTGTAATGCGTTGGCAAGCAATGGCGGTAAGTGGTGTTTTTTCAGATGGTTTCCACACACAGACGTCGCCACAAACCCATGCCAAAGCGGTGTTCCAGTTCCAAACGGCTACCGGGAAGTTAAAGGCAGATATAATTCCCACCACACCAAGCGGGTGGTATTGCTCATACATGCGGTGACCCGGGCGCTCAGAGTGCATGGTGAGGCCGTATAACTGGCGAGATAAACCCACAGCGAAGTCACAGATGTCGATCATTTCTTGAACCTCGCCCAAACCTTCTTGTAGTGATTTACCCATTTCATAGGAAACGAGTTTACCAAGTGGTTCTTTGTAAAAGCGAATGCGCTCAGCCAATTGGCGAATAACTTCGCCACGCTTAGGTGCAGGTACTTTACGCCATTCTACAAAAGCTTCTTGTGCCTTTTCGATAACGTGGTTGTAGTCTGCCGGAGTGGCCATGTTGACGTGCGCAATTACCTGCGCATCTACCGGAGACACAGAAGCGATGCTTGCACCTGAAGTAGTAAGCCAATTAGACCCTGTTGAGGCGCCTTGGTTATTTTCCTGAATCCCTAATTGCTTGAGAATTTCTTTGATTTCGATTTGCAGTGACATAAAGTGTTGATTTTGGGGCAAAGGTAGGGAATTTTTATTGTGTAACTTTGTGACATGAATGACCTTTCTCAAGACCCAATATGTGCACTAGCAACGGCCAACGGAACCGGCGCAATAGCCGTTTTGCGTATTTCTGGCCAAGGTGCAAAAAGCATTGTGTCTAGGGCATTCTCCAAAGATTTAACCAAGCTTCAATCTCATACCGTGCACTTAGGCTGGATGCGCAGTGCCACTGGTGAGCGCCTCGACGAAGTGCTGGCTACTGTTTTTGACCACGGCAAAAGTTTTACCGGAGAGGAAAGCATAGAACTCGCCTGCCATGGGTCTCCGTATATTCAACAGGTCTTATTACAACGGTTGATCGAGGTGGGTTGCCGCTTGGCCGAGCCTGGCGAATTTACCAAGCGGGCATTTTTAAATGGCCGCCTGGATCTTTCGCAGGCCGAAGCTGTGGCAGACCTTATTGCCGCTCAATCCAAACAAGCACATCAGGTAGCCCTGCAACAATTGCGCGGCCGCTTTTCTTCGGAGCTGCAGCAACTCCGCGAACAACTCATCAACTTTGCGGCCTTAATCGAGCTCGAGCTCGACTTTGCCGAAGAAGACGTCGAGTTCGCCGACCGCAGCTCACTCGTGCAACTTGTTGCCGCAGTACTGCAAATGGTGCGCCGTTTGGCAGCATCTTTTGAGCTCGGTAATGCCATCAAGCAAGGCGTACCAGTTGCCATTGTGGGGGCGCCCAATACAGGCAAGAGCACCTTACTCAATCAGCTCCTCGGCGAAGAACGCGCCATTGTTTCCAACATTGCCGGCACCACCCGTGACGTCATCGAAGAAGTCTTGAATATTGAAGGTATCCAATTTCGTCTCATTGACACCGCAGGTATTCGCCAAACGACCGAAACAATTGAGGCCTTAGGCATCGAACGCTCCCAACAAAAAATCGAACAAGCCAAAATTGTGCTGTGTTTAGCCGACTCCGGCGACGCCGCGAATCTGAATGAAACGATGGAGTGGGTTAAGACCCTAAAGACGCTGCATCCAGACAAAAACATATTATTGATTTTAAACAAAGCAGATTTAAATTCGACTGTTAATCTAAATAACCAAGAAGAAGTGCTACAAATCAGTGCACTAACCGGCGAAGGGATTCTTGAACTCAAAAATAAACTGGTACAACTTACCCTCGGCGACTTCAGCATCCAAGACGAAACCATTGTTTCCAATGCCCGCCACCATTCAGCTCTTCAGCTCACGGCCGCTGCACTCGAACGGGCCCAAGCAGGCCTCAACGGCCAAAATACCGCCGACTTCATCGCCATGGACATCCGCGAGGCCATGCGCCAATTGGGGCATATCACTGGTCAAATTGATGTTGATACGGATATTTTGGGTACAATCTTTAGTAAGTTTTGTATCGGTAAATAAACGCCGATAAACAACGATAACAATTCATAACAAAAGATAACTGAAACCCTTGCTAGTCGAGGGTTTTTTATTAAGTGCTTAGAACTTTTAGCCATATTAATTAGAAGAATTGTTAACTTTCATTCATTGATAAGATTTAGTTTTGATAAGGCGTAAATATTGTTCAGTGTAATTAGAACTATTCAATAGTTTTATAACAATTAAAATCCATCACATGAGAATTCTTGTTTTTCTTGGTATTGTCATTCTCTTTGGTTGTAGTCACTTTTCACAACCAGAATTACGAAAGTATAGTGTAAGAATGTGGAGTGATGATAGCACTCTCGTCGGCAATTTTACTCAAATCATGACCTTGGTAGAGAAGGATAAGGGTCAACTTATTTTTTTAGTTAATAATATGCACCTCGATACACTCCATTTAGATGGTAAAAAGGTATTTGGGACCTTACATTCAGTTTATCCGAATCAAGCTCATCTTTATGATTTTGAAGGTGTTATTGTAAATAAAGCTGGAAAAGAGTTTTCGATTAATGGTACGAGAATATATAAGCAAACTGGCGATTCACTTAATTACGAAATATATTAGTCATGTCTTGTAAACCAGCCTTTTTAGTACTTTTCTTTTGCTTTAGCAAGATTTTAGTAGGTCAAACAAACAATTTGCCAAACATTTCAATTACAGCAAATACGGGACCGGCAACCTATTGGAATAAAAAAATTACGAATGTTGGTTTCGTACATGATTATCAATATGGACAAATGAACTCCTTAGGGTTCAATACCAAGTTCCCTATCCAAGTTGTTAGTTTAACTTTTGGGCTTGAATATCAATATTTGTTTTTTAATTACAGAGGAGTTGGGCCCTTCTCACAGGAATTACAACAGATACAAACAATATACAGATACAAGGGTATACAACACGCTATTGCGGCACCAATTTCATTGAATTATTCATTTAATGATAAATATTCACTTGGTCTTGCTTTCACACCCAGGTATATACTAAGCAGTAAAGATGATTATGTGAAGGAAGGCGTTGGTATATTGAATGCCTCGGATGAAGAAACTATAAATCGAAATTCGAGCAATTGGAATAAATTCCAATTATTGGGCGGACTGGTATTTTCGAGAAATTTTAATTTAAAATCAGAAAATCAATTTTCCGTTCATCTTTCCACAAATATTTCTTTGACTAATCCGGGTGGCACAGACGTATTTGCAGCTCCCTTGAGCACACCTGAAGTAAAAAGTAGATTGATTTCAGGACAACTTGGTTTTTCGTATGCTCTAAATTAATACTCTCCCCGCAATCTAACCATTCGTCGTTCTCTTCTGGAGACTTCAAATGCGTTAATATCGTCTTTTATTTCTTGATCAGTTCGGGGTTTATAAAAACCCTTTAAAATACATTCTCGCATGAGTGCATTTCCTGTTTTAACATCAAATGCTTTCATCAATTTGGTTCTTGTCAGATCAACGGTTTTTTTGGATGCATCAATTTGTTTGGCAATATCCTCGCTTTTGAGTCCATCACAAATCATCATGAGAACCTTAAAATCCCGCGGTGATAATTCATTTTTCATTCTGAATCTATCTGCTTTTTCTTGCTCATCATGTCCCGAAAAAATAGCTTTTTCAGAGAAAGCATTTAAAAACCTTCCATTCTTATGCACCTGTTCTATAGCTTCTACCATCTCGGCTGTAGAGCAGTTTTTTAATAGATAGGCGCCAACCCCATCTTTTAACATTTTAAAAGCAATTTCAAAATCATCATGCATTGATAGCATGATCACTTTAACAGGAAGCTCTTCTTGAATTATTTTTTTGTAGGTTCGAAAGCCATTGAGAATCGGCATTTCAATATCGAGTAAAACCAAATCGACCGGATGCTTCGCAAAAAGATCAAGAAACTGTTGTCCATTTTCGGCCTCAAAAACTACTTCAATACGATCCCTGTATTCAGTTAGTAATTTTGAAATACCAGACCTAACTAATTGTTGGTCATCTACAATTGCAATTTTAATTAGTTCAACGTTGCTCATAGACAGCATTAATTTAGATCCTTTGTTACACTAATAATACCACGATTTTTCTTTCTATTGTACAATATCTCAGCTTCAATAACGCTTAAACGGTAACGAATATTCTCAAGTCCTAGATTTTCGGTATTTTCGGAAAGACGTAAAAAATCTTCTTGTGTTAATGTGATACCATCGTGCTGAATCGTAAGTATGAGCCGCTGGTCTTGAATTCCAATGCGCATTTCAATTGAATTTGGATGACTATGCTTCAGTAAGTTTGTCATTAATTCACTTGTGATATAAAAGAAGTGCATCATGAGCTCATCAGTAAGCTCAATATCTTCTGGAAGTTCATCAATAAAATAGAAATCATCAATTATATGCAAAGATTTTTGTGACCCCATTCGTTTAAGGCTTTCCGATAAGCCAAATCTAACGAGATAGTGCGGCATTAACTCTTTAAATAGATTTCTAAGATTATGGGTGCCTTCATCAAGCAGTTGTACAGCGTTGTAGAAAAATTCTTTATTTACATTTCCCTTCTTGAAGCTCTCTTCAACGCTGGATAAATTTTTACTCACGATAGAAAGAAGCGCGCCGACTTCATCGTGTAAGCGACGCGCAATTCTGTTTCGTTCTGACTCTTGTGTGGTAATGGTGTTGTGTAATAATTCAATTTCTTTTCGATCTTTTTCTTCTTGAATCAATTTCTTATTCAACTCAAAAATCATTCGATTTTTACGGGCAAGTAAAACCATACCTAAACCCATTACAAATGCAAAGCACATTCCTAGGGCAATAATTAATCCAAGTTCTTCCGGAGTGACCATATGGTAAATGCGTATAATAGATTTGCTCCAATGTATAAGTTAACGGTAAACGGGAATGTGTATAGGAATAGTTCTTTAGAAAAATGGATTTTGTCCATGAACATTATTTCAATGAAGAAGACAGTATTGTAAAGTATGTTTATTGCTAAAAATCTAAATTCAAGTTCAGTGGTATTTTTATAGGATTGATATATTGCAATCCACCCGATTAAAATGATTATTACATGACATGAAATCAACGTAATCTTGTTATCTGCCCAAAAATTTGATCTTAAAATACTTTCAAAAAAGAACAACAGCAAAATGAAGACAATTGACATATTAACTATTGTTTTATTGGAGCGTTCTAAGCCTTTGATAAATTGTAAAATAAGAAAAGCTTGAATAACCAGAGATAGATTTGTTATTGGGTAGACATTTCCATATTTGGCCTCAAAGAAAGCGGTCAATACATTGGTTATGAGATCTGTAGAAAAAAGTAATATTAGAATTTTGTGTGATTGTTTTGGACTTGAATTATTGAAAAATATTAGAAGTGCCAATGGAATAATTGGTGTGCAGAGTGCAAAATTATAATACCATTCTAAGTACATGTAGCAATTCATTTTAGTTTTCAGACCGTAAATCAGAGGTCATATTATTCAGATAGTTTCATACATAGTTAATTGCATTTGAATCAACACTAAACTTGGGATTTTCATTATTTCTATAAGATTCATGACTATAATGTAGTTCACTACATAAGCAATACAACATATTAATTTATTAAATGAATAAAACCCGTATCATAGACTTCACCGTCGAGTACCAGCTTCCAGAAATAAACACCCTCCGAAAGTGGTTTGTCGAGCATTTGAGGAGTTGGAAAAACAGTATCTTTTTTTGAGTCAAAAACCGATACTCCCCAACGATTGACGATATTCAACTGGCAATTTATTGTGTTTGTAAAAGTGAACGCATCATTGATGCCATCTCCATTTACTGTGACAACATTTGGCGGCTTGAATCGGGGTACGGGTATTACTTTTACATCATCAAAAGCCATGTATACCAAAGAATCACCGTAGCTAGTAAGCACATTGCCATTATTATTATAACAACAGATCCCGACGTCAATTGCATTTACGTGTGTTCTGCCTTCCGTGGGATACCCTCCTAATTCTACATATTTTTCACCACCATGGGCTTTGTAATACCAAGAATATGAGTGCCATTGTTCATCAAAAGGAAGAACCTCGTTGGTGAGAAGTGCTTTGCGATTTAATTTAGGGCCGTAATCTTGGATAACCTCCATAGAATCAATAAAGCGAATGCCATATTGATCAGTTGATAAAAATCCTAATATATTGGATAAACGCGCAATAAAACTTACAAGGTAAATGGAATCTTTTTTTAATGGCTGAGAAAGTGGGCCCTGAGGATATTCGTACCAAGATATTATTCCTTCCGTGCCATCTGGCTTGACGCACCTGCCGAGTGTATGTGCCCCGACATAATTGTCCCCGGAGATAGTGCTAAACATATTATAATCAACAAACCATATCGGGGTCCATAAATCAGCTGTTGCCAAATTACCCTTATACCAATATTTGGCAACATCGAAATCCCACCAATACGGATCGGGATACCAAAGTTCTTCAAAGTCGCCATTGACTACTAGATTCTGAGCATTCACTTTTTCTTTGCATGCGCAACCGAGAATGAAGCTAAAAATAAATACTTGAATAATAAATCTATTATTCATGACGTCTCACAATTTGAATTTACTGACTTTGGACAATACTATAAATTTCCAACAATTTTTAGGAGCGGTTTATTCTAATGCAATTTGCTAATTGTTCTAAAAATAGAGATAATGAGAATTATCTTAACGAATTGACTAAGAATTCTAATTTGGTAGGGCATTATTATTCCTTCGTCTTTAGCATCGAAATTACGATATTGCTAATCGATAAATTGTAAATTAAAGTTGCCAATGCAAAAATGATGAATCCAAATCTGAAAATGGATGCATCGTTTATATATATTTTTTGAAACATCACGAATGAAATCGCCAGGAGGTAATAGAGGAAGAAAGTGTAAATGACTTTCAAAAAAACACGATCAATATTGTAATTGGAATAAAGAATTTTCCAAGATTTCAAGATGATCAGTCCAAACGTCGTACAAGAACTAAATAAATTGTCATCAAAGAGATTTGAGGTTACAAATAGATCAAGAAGGCAAGAAATACAACCGGTGAGTAAATAAATGCTGAAATATTTATCAGAATGAATCTTGTTTAAAATTTGAAGTATAATACCAAATTCGAGAAGTACGGAAATATGAAATGCGGGTAATGAATTATGTATTTTAACTTGCAAAATGTAAACAGATAAATCACTTAAAAATTTGACAAGGATTAAAATTTTTAATGACCTGAATATTGTATGCGGTGTTCCAAATTTTAGCGTACTGATTAAAAGTAACGGGATTGCACTACTAAAAAGAGCCACATAATAGACTAAATTGAATAATATCAAGGGTTAAATGTTTAGAGATTGAACAGAATGTTGGACAAAAAAGTGGTGAATAAACTGCTCAAAAAATTAATTTATTAAATGAATAAAACCCGTATCATATACTTCACCGTCGAGTACCAGCTTCCAGAAATAAACACCCTCCGAAAGTGGTTTGTCGAGCATTTGAGGAGTTGGAAAAACAGTATCTTTTTTTGAGTCAAAAACCGATACTCCCCAACGATTGACGATATTCAACTGGCAATTTATTGTGTTTGTAAAAGTGAACGCATCATTGATGCCATCTCCATTTACTGTGACAACATTTGGCGGCTTGAATCGGGGTACGGGTATTACTTTTACATCATCAAAAGCCATGTATACCAAAGAATCACCGTAGCTAGTAAGCACATTGCCATTATTATTATAACAACAGATCCCGACGTCAATTGCATTTACGTGTGTTCTGCCTTCCGTGGGATACCCTCCTAATTCTACATATTTTTCACCACCATGGGCTTTGTAATACCAAGAATATGAGTGCCATTGTTCATCAAAAGGAAGAACCTCGTTGGTGAGAAGTGCTTTGCGATTTAATTTAGGGCCGTAATCTTGGATAACTTCCATTGAGTCAATAAAGCGAATGCCAAATTGATCTGTTGATAAAAATCCTCCTTGAGCAGATAGACGGGCTATAAAACTAACAAGGTAAATTGAATCTTTTTTCAAGGGTTCAGAAAGTGGACCTTGAGGGTATTCGTACCATGATATTATTCCTTCTGTACCATCAGGTTTGACACTCCTTCCGAGAGTAGCTGCTGCGACATAATTGAGCCCGGAAATGGTGCTAAACATTTTATAATCAACTAACCAAATTGGCGTCCATAAATCAGCGGTAGCAAGATTACCCCAATACCAATGCTTAGCGGCTTCAAAATCCCACCAATAAGGATCTGTATACAAAAGCTCTTCAAAGTCGCCATTGACCACTAAATTCTGAGCATTCACTTTTTCTTTGCATGCGCAACCGAGAATGAAGCTAAAAATAAATACTTGAATAATAAATCTATTATTCATGACGTCTCACAATTTGAATTTACTGACTTTGGACAATACTATAAATTTCCAACAATTTTTAGGAGCGGTTTATTCTAATGCAATTTGCTAATTGTTCTAAAATAAGGATTATAAATTTAAATAGTTAGAATCAGGTTGTTGCTTTTTATTCATGTATTGGAATCTAAAATCATGACTTTCATAAGCTAGGAATTCCCTACCTTCGTAACCTAAATTTTAGAGTTATGAAACTGCGTTTTTTCGCCTTATTTTGCATCGCTATTCTCTCCTTGAAGCCCGTTTTTGCTGAGGAGGGCATGCTCATTCCTTCGCTTATTGCGGCTTTTGAAAACGACATGAAAGCCAAGGGAATGAAGCTGAGTGCAGCCGATATTTACAATGTAAACAGCACAAGTATCAAAGATGCGATTTTCCAATTCGGAGGAGGTTGTACGGCTGAACTGGTTTCTGACAAAGGTTTGCTATTAACCAATCACCATTGTGGCTATGGCCAGATTCAGGCGCATAGTTCTTTGGAAAACGATTATTTAAAGAACGGATTTTGGGCTCAAACAATGGCTCAAGAGTTGCCAAACCCTGGCTTAACAGCCATGCGAATCGTGCGCATAGAAGACGTTACCGCCGCAGTATTGGCCGGGGCATCTTCAAAAGCGGATCAAACTATTATTGCAGCGAATATCAAAAAATTAGTTGCGGCGGCTATTGCAGGCACGCACTACGAAGCAGAAATCAAGCCGTTTAATTATGGCAATGACTATTATTTGATGGTCAAAGAAACTTTTACTGATATCCGTTTTGTGGGCACCCCGCCCAACTCCATCGGCAAATTCGGTGGCGACACCGACAACTGGGTCTGGCCGCGCCACACGGGCGACTTCTCAGTGTTCCGTATTTATGCGGGCAAAGACAACAAACCAGCCGCTTTTTCTCAAGATAATCAGCCCTACAAGCCACTTCATTATTTACCGATTTCTTTTCAAAACCGTCAAGAAGGAGACTTCACGATGGTTTATGGTTTTCCAGGCACCACCGAACAACATGTCGTTTCAGAATACCTGAAGTTCATCATCGAGAAAGAACGCCCGGCCCGTATTGAAATGCGCAACCAGTCTTTGGCTGTTATTGACGCCGGCATGAAAGCCTCTGACCTTACCCGCATTCAGTATGCAGCCAAGCAAGCCAGCATTGCCAATGCCTGGAAAAAATGGATCGGCCAAGTCGAGGGCCTGGAAAATTTGGGCGCCGTTGAAATTAAATTAGCCGAAGAGGCGCGCTACAAAGCCATGGCGAGTAGTAAGCCCGAATGGGCCAAATACGCTTCGGCGCTCGAAACGCTCAATGGCTTGATGGCAAAAGGAACTGCAATAGAATACAAATACGCTATCGGGGTCGAATACTTTTCGGTTGGCCCCGAGTATTTTAAGTTAGTCAGAGGCATCGAAGATTTGCTATTGAATCATGCAAAGTATAGTGCCAACAAGGAGTTGGAAAAAGTACTAGAGAAGCTTCAAGTTATGGCCGATGGCTTCTTTAAAAATTACAATGCTGAGGTGGATCGCCAGATTTTTTCGGCACTCACCAAGTTGTATCTCACTTATTCGGAGCAAAGTTTAAAAGGTTCCTCAGTGGAAGACCTGACCAACCTCATTTACACCAAATCTGTTTTCACCGATGAAGCGCGTTTTAAGGCCTTTTTGAGTGGTTTTTCGGCAAAATCAGTCAAAAAGCTCGAAAAAGACGCAGGTTTTGTACATTTTAATCAGTTTTTTACGCCTTTCAGAAATGACGTGGTGCCGGTTTACAAGGGCTTTCAGGCCGAGGTCAATAAATGGATGCAAGTTTATGTGGAGGGCAAATACGTGATGTTCCCCAATGACAAACATTGGCCAGATGCCAATTCCACTTTGCGCATTACTTACGGTCAGTTAGAAGGTTCGGCACCAACCGATGGCATGCGCTACACCGAACACACCACCTTAGACGGGATCATTGCCAAATACAATACGGGCAACCCTGATTTTGAATTGCTGCCGCGCATGCTCGAATTACATGCCGCTAAAAACTACGGCCCTTATGCCCAAGGCGACGAACTCTGGGTTTGTTTTACCGGCTCGAATCACACCACAGGCGGCAACTCTGGCTCGCCGGTTTTGGATAAAAACGGCTACCTCATGGGCCTTAATTTTGACCGCAGCTGGGAGAGCACCATGAGTGACTACCTCTTTGATCCGAATCGCTGCCGCAATATTGTCGTTGACATTCGCTACGTACTTTGGGTGATGGATATCTATTCCGGAGCCAAACACTTAGTCGATGAAATGACCTTAATGAAAGAATAAATCTATATTTGCTTTTTATTTTCAATTTCTTGTTGCTTGACCCATGAATAAACTACTCTTAAGCGCACTACTCAGTCTTTTTATAAGTTCCGTATTTGCCAATAAAACCTACATTGGCCCCGTATCTAAAAAAATCGAAGGATATCTAGTTGATTACAAAACAAAAGCTGAAGTAGAGGAGGTCGAAGTAGAACTTACCTCTTTGGTTACAGGCAAGGTCTATACAGCAGAAACCGATGAGAATGGCAAGTTTACTTTTCGTAATGTGCCTATCGGCAAATCTAAATTGCGCCTCATAGACAAAGATTACCGTTCGGTTACTTTGAAAGTTTTCCAAACCAATGAAAAGGAGCACCTGATTCATTATACATTTAGCCAAGAAGAGCCATTTACAGCTCAATTAAAAGTTTCCTGGATGTTCAACTGGGGGGACTTCCAAGGGAAAGAACATTATTGGTCCCATATGGCTGCCCGCATTATTCTTGTTATTTATGGCTTGTGCTTGGTACTTATTTTCTTTTATAGTGTCATTCAATTGAGTTTGGCTTTTGCTTATCTGAAGAATAAGAAGAAGCAACAAAATCGCGTTACCCCAGACTTTGATTTGGCAAACGCACCAAAAGTAACGGTTCAGTTACCGATGTTCAACGAGATGTACGTCGCGGAGCGCATCATTGAAACGGTTGCCCAAATGGAGTACCCGCGCGACAAATTTCAGATCCAAGTTTTGGATGACTCCACCGACGAAACCAAAGACATTATTGCCAACAAATGCGCAGAAGTTGCTGCTCGCGGCATCAATATTCAGCATGTCCACCGCACAGACCG
The DNA here is from genome assembly GCA_964540625.1 of uncultured Lishizhenia sp. Classification (GTDB taxonomy): domain Bacteria; phylum Bacteroidota; class Bacteroidia; order Flavobacteriales_D; family Crocinitomicaceae; genus UBA952. The sequence goes on from CAZINO010000004.1 coordinate 20,509, forward strand.
CACTGGCTACAAAGCCGGAGCGCTGGACGCCGCCATGGATAAAGTAGAAGGCGAATACATTGCTATTTTTGACGCCGATTTTGTACCTAGTAAAGATTTCTTACTGCGCACTATCCCTTATTTTACCGAAAATGTGGGCGTTGTACAAACGCGTTGGGGCCACCTCAACAAAGATTACTCTCTTTTAACCGAACTTCAAGCTTTTGGCCTCAACGGACACTTTGCGATTGAGCAAGGCGGACGCAATGCCAGTGGCCACTATATTAATTTCAATGGAACAGCTGGTGTTTGGCGTCGTGCCACAATCGATGACGCTGGAGGTTGGGAACATGACACCATCACCGAAGACCTCGACCTCAGCTACCGCGCCCAAATGAAAGGCTGGCGCTTTGTGTATTTGGAAGAAGTAGAATCTCCTGCAGAGTTGCCAATCACGATGTCTGCACTCAAGAGTCAGCAACACCGCTGGATGAAAGGTGGCGCAGAGGTATTTATCAAAATGTGGAAACGCCTGGCCACCACCAAAGGTCTAAAAATAGGTGACCGCATTCATGGTTTGGCGCACTTGTTCAACTCTTCTGTTTTTGTTTTTATCTTGATCTTGTCATTACTGAGTTTGCCTGTACTGCATATCAAAGATTCCTTCTCAGACCTGAACATCTATATCAAATTTGGTATGTACTTCTTCTCAAGTACAATTTTCTTGGCTTTTTATTATTGGAATGCCTTCCGCGACAAAAAAGGAAATTTCTTTGGTGATTTCTTCCGTTTCATAGGGCGTTTTGTTCAATTTTTAACGGTTTCTATGGCTTTGGGCCTTAGCAATGCAGTTGCAGTTATTGAGGGTTATCTTGGTATCAAGAGTTCTTTTGTGCGCACACCTAAATTTAATGTGGCTAAAAAAGATGAATTCAAGGGCAATAAATACGATAAAAAGAGCTTGTCTATCATCAATATTCTAGAAGGCACTTTTATGGTTGTATTTGGCTTTACGGCAGTGAACCGCGCTATTTATGGCGATCTTGGGATGGTACCCTTTCATTTGATGCTGACCATTGGTTACGGCATTATTTTCTTTAATACGCTCAAAGAAAACCGCAGTCAGCAAGCCTAACTTACTCTTTTACGATACCAATGCTTTCAAGCTTGGTTTCGTATTTTCCACTTCTAAATTGAAAAGTACTGCGGTAACTACTGCCTTTGCAGACGTATGACCCAATAACGGTACCCGCGCCATCGGCAGATTTTGTGTTTTTGTACCTAAAGACGAACGTGCCTTTTGGATTTTTTTGAAAAAAACTTTGTAAAATCATTTCGGCTTGCGCAAGCGGATACGCGCCATCTGAACCAGGAACTTGAAGTAGAATTTTATCTTTGCCCAATTGAACAAGCGCATGAGCGTCGTTGGTTTCCATGCCTCGTTGGATGGTGGCATAGGGAATATCTCCGCTGAGCCCAAACGAGATGAGTAAAGTTGTCAAGAAACCATAAAACATATTCATGCCGCAAACTTAGCAAAAATGATGCCGTAAATTTGGCTAAATTTGTAATAATAAGTCGCAAAATGAAAGCTCAACAAGACCAACTTCACATTTATAACAGTCTCAAAGGTGAAAAAGAACCCTTTATTCCTTTAAAAGCAGGTAAAGTTGGCATGTATGTGTGTGGTCCAACACTCTACAGCGAGCCACACATGGGCAATATGCGTACTTTTATCAATTTCGACCTCATCTACCGCTACCTCTTGCATCTGGGCTTTGAGGTTAAATATGTGCGTAACGTCACGGACGCTGGCCACATTACCAATTCTGCTGGTCAAGAGGTAGACAGCATTGGCGAAGCCGCCAAAGCCGAACAACTCCAGTCACTCGAAATCGTTTATAAATATGCGCTTAAATTTCAAGAACTTCAGCGTATTTATAACTTACTTCCGCCGAGCATAGAACCTACCGCAACCCAGCATATCCAAGAACAAATCGAAATCATCGAGCAAATTTTAGCCAATGGTTATGCCTATGAAGTCAATGGTTCGGTATATTTCGACACGCGCCGCTACATGCAAGACTACCATTACGGCATCTTAAGTGGCCGTAAGGTCGATGAACTGGAAAACGAGACCCGGGTGTTAAATGCCCAAGACGAAAAACGTTTTTTTGCCGATTTTGCGCTTTGGAAAAGAGCCAATCCCGACGACATGCAAATTTGGCGTTCCCCATGGGGTAACGGTAATCCAGGCTGGCACATTGAGTGTACAGCCATGAGCACCAAGTATTTAGGCAAGCAGTTTGATATTCACGGCGGTGGAATGGACCTTAAATTTCCGCACCACGAGGACGAAATTGCACAAAGCTGTGGCTCTTTTGGTTGCAACCCTGCACGCTACTGGATGCATGCCAACATGCTCAATGTGAATGGTCAAAAGATGTCAAAGTCTTTTGGTAATTATTTTTTACCCAAGCAAATTTTAGAGGGATCAACAGGTTTGTTTGAGAAAGCCTACTCGGCGAATGTGGTACGTTTCTTTATGATGCAAGCACATTACCGCAGTAATTTAGATTTTACCCAAGAAGCGCTCAACGCTGCCGAAAAAGGGTACGCCCGGTTAATGGAAGGCCTTAAAACCCTAGACCAAATTCCTACATCAAGCTCCTCTTTTGATGTAGATGCCCTCATAGCGTCTTTTTATAAAGCCATGAACGACGACTTCAACGCACCTATTCTAGTGGCGCAGTTATTCGATGCGGTCAAGCAAATCAATTTGATCAATGATGGCCAGGCAAGTATTTCATCAAATGATAAAACGCAGCTAAAGGCCTCTATGCAAGCTTTTATTCATGATGTTTTAGGTTTGACACCAGAAAATACAGTTTCTGAGACGCGCCTGGCACCCGTTATGGATTTGGTCTTGGATTTACGCCAACAGGCGCGCACCAATAAAGACTGGACAACTTCGGATCAAATCCGCGATGGTTTGGCAAAAGCTGGTATTGTTGTCAAAGACGGTAAAGAGGGCACTACTTGGTCCTAGGTTGTGTGCTAAATTAAGCCTGAAGCTTGGCTTTAACGCCATCCCAAAGTTGGTAGCGTTTTTCTAATGCAACCAAAGAAACGTCGGTTGCTTCTTGCCACTTGACTAAATCAGTACCACAAATTTCTTCCATCATTTTTAATGAAATAGGTCCGTGGTCTCCGCCGTCTACTTCAATGTGTCTTTCGAGGTAGTAAAGTAATTTGTCAATATTGGCCTGACCTTGATTTTGCATTTCGCGCAAAATTTCAATGAACATGTCGGGAATCAGGTCTTCGCGTCCGAAAGTAAAAAGTGCGGCAATTTTATGCAGTTGCCCACTATTGATGATTTCAAAGGTGTAGCGTACAAAAGCACGGGTTTCTTCGCGGATGTCTAATTGATAGAGTGCTTCGTCGAGGGTTTTGCCATAAGATAACCATTCGGTGAGTTGGTGAATGGGTAAGGTGTTGGCTCCAATTTGTTGCATGGCTTCAAGATACATTTCAAAGTGGCTCAGCACTTTGCCATTGCTGTCTAGGTCAGATTCTTCGCCGAGTACGATTTCATTGATAAAGCGGCGGGTTACCGGAGAGCCTTTGGGCGCCCACGGAACTTCTACACAAGTGAGTGCGCGTTGCAAAGCTTTGAGCAGGCTCATGAAGTCCCAAACAGCAAAAATATGTTGCTCCATAAAGCATTGAAAATCTTCAATACTGTTGATTTGAGCGTACATAGGGTGTGCAAGCAATGCTGCTCTTTTGGAGCTAAGTGCTGCTTGAAGTTTTGCGATTTGTGGTTCCATATGTTAGCAACAATTGAGTCGAAACTTAGTTGAGTTTAAGGCCTAATTCTTTTAATTGTGCATCGTGAAGCGGAGACGGCGCATCGATCATGGTGTCGCGGCCTGCATTGTTTTTAGGGAAGGCAATGTAGTCTCGGATAGACTCAGAACCACCCATGGTTGCTACCAAACGATCGAGGCCAAAGGCCAAGCCACCGTGCGGAGGCGCCCCGTATTCGAATGCTGACATCAAAAAGCCGAATTGAGCTTGTGCCTCTTCTTTGCTAAAACCAAGTAAGTCAAACATGCGCGACTGCAAAGCGCGGTCATGGATGCGAATGGAACCCCCGCCGAGCTCTACGCCGTTCATGGCGAGGTCGTAGGCATTTGCACGTACTTTTCCTGGATCGGTATCGATGAGGTGTAGGTCTTCTGGTTTTGGCGACGTAAACGGGTGGTGCATGGCGTGGTAACGGCCACTTTCTTCATCCCACTCGAGTAATGGGAAATCAAGTACCCAAAGGGGCTTGAATTCGTCTGGTTTGCGCAAACCAAGTTGAGTGCCAAGATGCAGGCGCAATTCGTTGAGTTGCTTACGCGTTTTGTGTAGGTCGCCAGATAAAAGTAAAATTAGATCGCCAGGTGCTGCATTGGCTTGTATGGCCATTGCTTTTAAGTCTTCTTCTGAGTAAAATTTATCGACGCTTGATTTGAGCGTTCCGTCGGCGTTGTATTTGATATATACCAAGCCTTTTGCACCGATTTGTGGGCGCTTGACCCATTCGGTTAATTCGTCGAGTTGCTTGCGGGTGTATTCACTGCACCCGGCGGCGTTGATACCAAGTACACACTCGGCGCTATTGAAAACAACAAAATCATTTTGTTGGGCAAGTTGCGTGAGGTCTACGAATTCCATTCCAAAGCGGATATCAGGTTTGTCAGAGCCATAGCGCTCCATGGCTTCGGCGTAGGTCATGCGCGGAAATGCACCTTCGAACTTGACACCGCGAACGGTTTCAAATAGGTGTTTAATCAGGCCTTCAAACATTTCGAGGATGTCGTTTTGCTCTACAAACGCCATTTCACAGTCGATTTGTGTGAATTCTGGCTGGCGGTCTGCGCGCAGGTCTTCGTCGCGGAAACATTTGACAATTTGGTAATAGCGGTCAAAACCACTTACCATAAGTAATTGCTTGAATGTTTGCGGAGACTGAGGGAGCGCATAGAATTGGCCTTCGTTCATGCGGCTCGGCACCACAAAGTCTCGGGCACCTTCTGGTGTAGATTTAATGAGTACAGGCGTTTCTACATCGAGAAAAGCTTTGGAATCTAAGTATTTACGAGTTTCAAGTGCCACCTGATTGCGCAAGCGTAATTTTTCCAAGACAGGATTGCGTCGTAGATCGAGGTAACGGTATTGCATACGGATTTCGTCGCCGCCGTCCGTGTCGTCTTCAATGGTAAAAGGCGGAAGCTTCGAGGCATTTAGGACTGTCAACTTGTTGACGTTGATTTCGATTTCGCCGGTAGGTATATTTTTATTTTTACTGCTGCGCTCAATGACCTCGCCCTCTACTTGAATCACAAACTCACGACCCAACTTACGGGCTTGTTCGCAAAGTTCGGCATTGACTTCCATGTTAAAAGCCAATTGCGTCAGGCCATAGCGGTCTCTGAGATCGATGAAAGTCATGCCGCCGAGGTCTCTGGAGCGCTGCATCCAGCCTGCTAACGTTACTTTTGTTCCGACGTGTTCTAATCTTAATTCTCCGCAAGTGTGTGAGCGATACATAGCCTTTGATTTTGAAGCAACAAAGGTAAGCAATCTCGGTTAAAAGCCGTTTCTACGGAGGTAAGAAGTATCCACCAAAGCATTAAAAAAAGAAAGTAGTTGTTCTTTTTCTTTCGGACTGAGCTCAAAAGCTATAATTTCTTTGTTTTGAAGCGGATGTTTGGCGCCGCCTTTCTGGTAATGAGCCAAGACGGCATCCATTGTTTGAAGACTGCCATCGTGCATGTAGGGATAGGTTAGCGGTAGGTTTCGCAAACTTGGGATCTTGAATTTACCGATGTCAGTGGAGTCGTGATGTATGCGAAAGCGGCCTTGGTCTGTTTTTCCGTTATAATCGGCGTATAGGCCATTGTTGGCTGCTTCGAAAGTTGTAAAATAGGGTGCAGGATGACACTTTGTACAATATAATTCTTCAGAAAAAAGTTTCCAGCCCGCTTTTTGACTGGCTGACATAGCGCGCTGGTTGCCAGCCATGAACTGATCGAAAGGGGCATTCATGGAAAGTAAGCTTCGTTCGAAAGCCGAAATGCTGCGTGTAAGGACCCACGCATCAAAATCGCGTCCGTAAATGGCTTGAGCTGCCGCTTGATATTCGGGGATTTGGCGCAATTGTTTGATGAGGTTTTTCATGTTGTGACCCATTTCTACAGGCTCTTGAATAGGCACAATAACCTGAAGCTCAAGTGTTTGTAAATGCGCATCGAACATGGCTGTTTTTAAAAATGCGGCATTGAGTAAACTCGGCGCATTGCGCTCACTGAGTTGCCCATGGATACCCTGGCTCTTGGCTAAGTTATCGGTAAAAGCTTTTCGTGGGTCATGACAAGTTGCACAAGAAACGGTACCGTTCAAAGACAAGCGTTTGTCAAAAAAAAGTTGACGACCGAGCGCTATTTTTGCGTCGGTTTGAGGGTTGTCTGAAGGACTAGGAATTTGAACACGCGCATTGAGGTCTTGGCTTGTGCTACAGCGCAAAGCAAAAAAACCGATAATCAGGAGTAGCCCTACAGAGCAAAAGCGCCACATGTGCTATGGTTTTACAAAGCGAATGGTTTGCTGCTGACCGTTTGAAATGTTTACCTTGAGAAGGTAAAGCCCTGAGTTGAGTTGGTTTAAAGCGACTTGAGCTATAGATTCTTGTACTTGCAGGTCCAGAATTTTTTGACCATTACTTGCATATAATTGATAATAATTGATTTGCAAGTTGTCATTTGTATTTACAGAAATGAAATCGGGAGTTTGAATCCAAGTAATTCCATTGAAATTATTTTGTAAAATTCCTGCATCGGCCGCCAAAGTAAAAACTTCCTGGCTATTTACATTTTGGAGAATGGTCAGGTTAGGCCCTGCTTGGCCATGGACTACGCCAATGCTGGAAAGGTTGATTTGATTGAGCCAGCGGTCTACATGACAGGTATAATTTAAATCTATTTGATTTGCTGTGTTGGTCTGAATGGTGTTGAGACGTACATTTTGTTGGTTGTTGTCGCCAAGGTTATGTAACTCAAAGTAGGCATTTGGAATGTTGTCGTTGTTGCTATCTGCATTGCCGCCAACAATCATGTGCATATAGCCAAAAGACCAACCCCAATACATCGAAGGACTTTGAAAGCTTAATGGATGCGTTTCGGGGTAAGTAGAAATGTCTTGCGCTAAGGCGCCATCTTGGGTATTGTAGCGTTTTGGAACACCAACTGTAAAGTTGATGGAATCGATTTGGTTTACATTTAGGTAGCCTAAATATAAGCTGTGTTGAGTGGGTGTCACTAACCAAATGTCGGAAGGCAAATTAGTCTGCTGCCCGTTGTCGTGAAAAAGGATGACGTCCGATAAATAATAATTGAAGTGTTCGAGCTCAACAGCAATTGCGTCATTGCCTATAAATGTTTGATTTAAGACAAATGTTTGATTGCCAAATACGGGTTGAAGATTTAAAAAAACATTTTTCTGAGCCCAAGTATGGAGCCCAATAAGTATGCTAAAAATCAAGGTATATCTTTTCATAATACTGGTTTGGTGAAAACATACAATATTTCTTCTTTCATCAAGCGATAGCGTTGAATTTCTTCGAGGCTGTAATTCGCATTTAAATCAAAAACTGTTGTTTGAAAACCCACTTTTTCTAGGTAAGATGGATAATCTTGCCCGAAAAGACGGACATGATCTTTTTGCCAATAATGTTTTTCGCGGTCAGCCTCTGAAATAATGGATGGATCTTCGTAGGTGTGTTCTCTTGTAAAGTCTTGAGGTACTTGCATAATGGCCCAGCCGCCGGGCTTGAGTACCCTGAAAAGTTCGGACATACATTGAATTGGATCGGTGACATGTTCCATGACATGGTTGCAGAAGACGACATCGAAGCGGTTGTCTTCTAATGGGATTTGGTGCAGGTCAAAATGGAGGTCGGCAATAGGTGAAACGAGGTCTGCAGTGAGGTAGTTTAAGTTTGGTTGGGCCTTGAAACGATCGATAAAACATTGTTCTGGAGCCATATGCAAAACACTGAGCTCAGGTTTTGTAAAGAAATCAGTGTGGTTTTTGAGGTACAACCACATGAGGCGATGGCGTTCTAGTGTAAGGTCATAAGGGCAGAGTACGTTCTCGCGGTGCGCAACTTCGGAACCGTATGATAAAAATTTGGAAAATGATTTTTCGCAAACAGGGCAATGAACGGCGTCGCCTTTGTACAGAGCGGGGGCAAAAAGACGGAAGATATAACTGAGCCGAATGAGCAGCGGCCGTGGCAATTTGTTGAGTAGGAATTTATAAAGTTTCTTCACTTTTCAAAGTTAACCTTTTCAAGAGAGAATATCGCTAATTTTGCTAGAAATCCTGCCATGAAAAAGCTGCTCTTTTTTATTTGTTTTCACTTGTTTATGCAACAACAACTCACTGCACAAGAACCGATTGCTCCACGCAAAGATCAAATTCTAGAAAAACACGGCCACCAGCGCAATGACCCCTACTACTGGATGCGCGAGCGCGATTCCCAGCCCGTTCTAGATTACCTCGCTGCCGAAAACGCATATGCAAAAGCATACTTTAAAGCATTAGACCCTTTGGTTACAGAACTTCTCAATGAATTTGAACAGCGTATTGACCCCAATGAAACGAGCGCTCCTTTTATTTTGAATGGTTACCAATACCAAGTACGCAGCAGCGAAGGCCAAGACTACCAGCAACTTTTTCGCTATGAGATGGATGGCAAAGCGGTTTTGTTTTTCGATGAAAACGAGCGCGCCAAAGGCAAAGCATTTTATGAATTGGCAAGTTGGTCGCCGTCACCAAATAATCAAATTTTAGCAGTTTGCGAGGATTTCAAAGGCCGTCGCAAATACGAAGTCCGGTTCAGAACAAATGGCAAATACCTCAAGGACGTACTCACCGAAACCAGTGGTGGTTTGGTTTGGGCTAACGATAACAAAACCATTTATTATTCCAAAAAAGACCCAGAAACACTTCGCGAATTCCAAATATACCGTCATACCATCGGCACGCCTCAAGGCAGCGACGCGCTCATCTATGAGGAGCAAGACGAAAAATTCAGTGTAGGAATTGGCAAAACCCTAACGGGTAAATACATTCAAATTTACAGTTACAGCTCAACAACCTCAGAAGTGCAGCTTATAGATGCAGACAATCCGCAGGCCAAAGCCGAAGTATTTCTTGTGCGCAAATCAGGGCATATTTACGAGGTCGAGCACCACGAAAATGGGTTCTATATTTTGAGCAATGACAACGCCATAAATAACCGCGTATTGTATTCGAAAAATAAACCTTCGGATCTTTCCGCATGTCAGGAAATCGTGGCACATGACCCAAAGGTGCTCATAGAAGGACTCAGCGTATTCAGAGATTTTTTATTGCTTGAAGAACGCAATAATGGCCTACTCAAACTCAAATTAAAAGGAATTGAAGATGGAAATGAAAATTACATTGCTGTAGAAGGAGAAACATATTACCTTGGGCTAGGTACCAATGATGACTACGCTGCTAGCAAGTTGTATTTTGTTTACAATTCCATGACAACGCCTTCGAAAGTTTTTGCTTATGACTTCAAAACAGGCAAGCAGGAAACTTTTTTTGAGAAAAAATTGCGCGACCCGAAGTTTGATCCTGCTGCTTACATTTCAAAACGCATTTGGGCTACGGCCAACGATGGCACTCAAATCCCGGTGAGTATTATGTACAAAAAGGGCACAGATTTAGCCAAAGCACCTCTTTTACTCTATGGCTATGGTTCTTATGGCTATACCATACCAGATATCTTTAGTCCGACAAGATTATCCTTAGTAGACAGAGGTTTTGTGTTTGCAACGGCGCATATAAGGGGTTGTAAATATTTAGGTGAGGAATGGTACCAAAATGGAAAGTTTGATAAAAAAATAAATACGTTTACTGACTTCATCAATGCCGCTGAATACCTCGGCCATATGGGTTATTGCGATCCAGCGCATATCTATGCGAATGGTGGCAGTGCAGGCGGTTTATTAATGGGTGCAGTTGCCAACATGGCACCTTATCTATTCAAAGGAATCGTATCAGAGGTGCCTTTTGTTGACGTGGTCACCACTATGCTCGATGAAACCATTCCGCTTACAACCGGCGAGTATGAAGAGTGGGGAAATCCAAATGATCCTTATTACTATTATTATTTATTGAAGTATTCTCCATATGACAATTTGCACCCCATGGATTACCCAGCCATGTACATCACTTCTGGGTACCATGACTCCCAAGTACAATATTGGGAGCCTGCCAAATATGTTGCGAAATTACGTGCGCACAGAACAAACGATAACGCGCTTATTTTTGAATGCAACATGGATGCCGGACATGGTGGCGGTTCTGGGCGCAGCGTCGAAAGATTGGAACGCGCTAAAGTTTATGCTTTTCTATTAGGACTTGAGCAAGGACTTACTCATTAGTATTTGTTTCGTTGCATGGATTCCATTTATTAGGGCGCAACAACCTGTTCTTGAGCATTTCAAGAATAGGCCAATCATTTATGCCGATCTGGGTTATAACGTCAATCCATTTAAAATAGCCTACCCGTTTTCTACAGGGCAAAATACGCTTGCATATAAAAATAATTTTAGTCCATTCTTGGCATTTGGTTTTGCCTATAAATGGTTCCATTTGCGTTTGGGGTTTCCTGTTATTGGTAATTTGCGTTCTCCAAGTAAGTACGGCAAGACGACTCAATATAATTTTGCCTATGACCTCAATTATAAAAAGATATGGTATGATTTTGAGTTCAAATCAACCTTTGGTTATGCACTGCGGCAGCCCAAGCAAATACTCCCCGAGGCTTATTCGATAAATGGGATGCTCAATGCATGGTATTTCAACAATCCGGATTTCCAAATGAACGGTTTACTCGGTAAACGGGCGCACTATAATCAGGAGATTTTAACTTGGTATCTCAAAGGAACGCTGAATTATTTTGGCTCGGCTAATCGAAACGGCGGACTCATTCCAGAAGATTTTCAGGACCAACAACAACCCATTACCACCCTAACTGAACTGAAGGCTTTTGATTTTGGTGCAGCACCAGGAGTGGCGTATGTCAACAGAAAAAATAACTGGCAAATTGGTGGTTGGGCTGGGTTGGGCCCAGTTTTACAGATAAAAGGTTATGCTACACCTACATTTTCAAAAGCCAACATTGGCATTGCACCAAGATATGACCTTAGATTAATGGGCGGGTATTCTTCCGACGAAAAATTCTTCTTTATTGTGACCGATTTTGACAACAAAAGCTTGCGCTTTGATGATTTCGAGTACAGACAAATCTACTTTGCTTGGAAATTCGTTGCGGGTTATCGTTTCAAGGAAAAAGAAAAAATTTCGCCTAATTAAATGGGAAATACGATATGGTTTTCCCGCCGTAAGAAATGCGCAGTTCAATATTTCTCGGCGCATCTTTTAGTAGAATGGAAATATCTTTTCCGAGTAAATTTTCACCTTGAAATTTTTCAATTTCGGTTACAATTTTGGTTTGTTCTATGCCCTTCACCCAAGCGCTAACTTGAACTTCCCCATTGCCATTGACCTGAACCAAGTAATGATCATTGGAAACGGGTATGAGGCTTACAAAACCTTGTTCTTTTTGCAACTCTTTTTTGGGGTAGATGAGCGGTATTTTCTTTTTGAGCACTTCATCTTCATTTGGAATCCAGCCCTTTTCTTTTAAGTCAATTTGAGGAAAAGCTTGCATTTTTTGAGCGGAATTTGGTTCTAATTTCCAAACCCTAACGTAGTCTACTTGATAGTCAGCAGGGAAGATCGTTTTGGCATCGGGGCCAGGATTAAAGGGATAGTTATCTCTAGCGACTGCTAAATTAACAATGACGTTCATGGGGGTCGAGAAATCGCCATTGAAATGAGAAACAGGCACCCCATTTACAAAATAGGTGAGCGAATTAGGCAACCAAACGCCAGAATAAATGACGGTATCATTCACAACGGGGTCTTTCATCCGAATCCAGCCGCCCCAATCTTTTTGAATACCAAGGTTATTTTTAACGTAATCTTTGCGTGCTGGCAAATGGATATCAACATGCACATCTTTGCTGCGCTCACCTTTGCACTCCATGATGTCGATTTCGTCTTTGCCATTTTGACCAAAAAGCCAGAATGCTGGCCAAAGGCCTTTGCCTTGAGGTACTACTGCTCTGCATTCAAAGTAACCGTAACGAAAGGTATCGATACTCCAGATGCATGAAGTCAGGTAATCCAGGTAAACGGAGTCGTTCTTGATATTCAAGCCCAGTTCTTTGGCTTGTTCTTGGTTGATCATCCAATTGGGAACAGCTGTCTTCTGACCAAATTCTTTGGCACCTAAATGCAGCCAGCCATTTTTTTGCGTAAGCATTTCAGGAACAGCCCATTGGCTTTGGTCAAGTAGCAGTCCGCCCCAAGGGTAGCGCGGATACCATTTCGTTTGGTCAACTTCTTCTGTGCTGAATTCATCTCCAAAATGGTAATGCCATTGGAGCACGGTATCTGTTTTAAACTGGAAAAGTGCCGGCTTGATTTGGGCATGAGTACCAAGTGAGAGGAGTAGAAAAAAGAGGACACTGTATTTCATTTTGTAATTTATTATAAACGCAATGAAATTATATTTTCTCGTTGGAATTCAAATCATCAAATCGTCAAATCGTCAAATCAATATTTTATAAATACATTTTTAGCTTCGGTGAAAAAGCGCAAAGCCTCCCAACCGCCTTCGCGTCCAACGCCAGAGGCTTTAACACCTCCGAAAGGTGTACGCAAATCCCGAACCAACCAAGCATTAACCCAAACGATACCAGCCTGAACTAAATCGGCAACGCGATGTGCGCGCTTGAGGTCTGAAGTCCAAACGGTAGCTGCCAATCCGTATTGTGTGGAATTGGCCATGAGGAGTGCTTCCTCTTCGGTATCAAAAGGCGTGATGGTCACTACGGGTCCAAATATTTCTTCTTGATTGGTGCGGCAAGTATAGGGTAAACCTTCAATAATAGTTGGTTCGATATAATACCCCTCTGCATGTTCTCCTGGTAAAATTTTACGTTTACCGCCACACAAAATGCTGCCGCCTTCTTCTTTGGCGAGCTCGATATAACTGAGTATTTTTTCCATGTGTGGTTTAGATACTACTGCACCTAGTTTTGCCTCTGGATCTTCAGGAAATGAAACTTTACTCTTAGAAACTGCTGCTACGAACGCTTCTTTAAAGGACTCATATAAAGGCCTTTGAATAAAAATTCGAGAACCACAAAGGCAAATTTGCCCCTGATTGGCAAACGAAGAACGAATGGTGGTGCTCAAGGCTTCTTTGAAGTCACAATCGGCAAAAATGATATTTGGATTTTTACCACCGAGTTCCAAAGACAACTTTTTAAACATAGGGCCGGCTGTTCGGGCAATGTATTCGCCGGTTTTGGTCCCGCCTGTAAAAGAAATAGCTTTGATCTTTGGATGCTTGACAATAGCATCGCCCACATTTGGTCCGGTTCCATGAAGGATGTTTAACACACCGTCCGGCATGCCCGCTTCTTTGGCAATTTTACCCAGCATGTAAGCCGTGTAGGGGGTCACTTCTGAGGGCTTTGCAACCACGCAATTCCCTGCAGCCAAAGCAGGCGCTATTTTCCAAGAGAATAGGTAAAGTGGTAAATTCCAAGGAGAAATACAGCCAACCACGCCAATCGGTTTGCGGGTTGTGTAATTGAGTCCAACACCTTCCATTTGATGAGATTCCGATGCAAAATGTTCGATTGCGGTGGCAAAAAAATGAAAGTTAGAAACTGCTCTTGGGATGTCTACGTGTTGCGCAAGGCTAATGGGTTTGCCGTTGTCTTTGGACTCGGCCGCCACAAATGCAGCCATATTGGCCTCGATACCTTCGGAAAGCTTGCGCAAAATAGCCGCACGTGCTTCTATTCCCATAGTGGACCACAGTGGAAACGCGGCCTCTGCTGCCTGTACAGCTAATTCTACATCTTGCGCATCGGAGTCAGGTATCAAGGAATAGACTTTTCCTGTGGCTGGCTCGAAGTTATCGATGTAATTGCCATTTTGTGGCGCCATGTAAGCACCATTGATGAAGTTGCTCAATTTTTCCATACTACACAAAGGTAAGCATATCAACGAGAGGTTTTGGTACCTTTGTACTATGGAAATCAAAGAAGCGCAAGCAAAAGTTGATCACTGGATCCAAACACTTGGCGTTCGTTATTTCAACGAACTGACCAATATGGCCGTTTTAATGGAAGAAGTCGGTGAATTGGCCAGAATTATGGCAAGGCGTTACGGCGAACAGTCAGAAAAAGAAAGCGATCAAAATAAGGATCTTGGCGATGAAATGGCAGATATTCTTTTTGTGTTGTGTTGCTTGGCCAACCAAACTGGTATCGACCTAGATGCGGCCTTAGTAAAAAACCTCGAAAAGAAAACCAAACGCGATGCCACCCGACATCTCGACAACCCTAAACTGCAATCCAAACAATGGAAAGTATTCAAAAAGCGCTTCAAGCGCTTCCTTATGTATTAGTTAGCGCGCTTCCAGAACAGTATCAAAATGAACTTTGGCCATTTATAGATGCAGCCGTTCCGCAGCCAGAGGAAGGTTCGCCACGTGCCATTGTTCTGTGCACCTCTGACGAGCAAGCCAGGGCCATTCACGCACAATTTGTGAAGTTGGCAAAAGTCAAAGACCTCACAGTAGATCTTGTTGTTGAAAAAGGCAATAAGCTGCAGCAGCGCAACGATCTTTTTGATGGCACCGAGATCATTGTAGGCACCACGCGCCGCATGGCTGAACTATACTTTCAAAACGGCTACAATATCAAAAAACTTAAATTGTTTATGGTGTTGGGCCTTGAAGAACAAATGCGCGCTGGTCACAAAGGATACATCGTGCGTTTGACCGAGAGCTTACCTAAATGTAAATCCTTATTTTTTGCTACCCATCCAGACGAAGAGCGCGCTCAATCTTACTTGAATGAGTTTTATCCGAACATTCGGCTTCTAGATTTGTCTGAAAAAGCATGAGACCAAACGTAAATCTGGTTGAACTAAGACCAGAAGTACTTAGAGAGGAGCTGGAAACTTCACCGATAGAAAAATTTCAAAATGAGGTATTGCGACCCATTTTGAAATTTCAACACGAAATCCTCCTTGAAGAATGGAGCCGTAACCCCTTGTTTGAGAAAATAAAGGGACTTCATCAACCCGAGGAAAAAAGAAGACTTCTAAGTAGTTTATTTTCTAAAAATCCAGCGCTCCTTCAAAGACTCATTGGAATGGTGCTTGGGTTGTTCACAACCGAGGAGTACGCCTATTACTTAACAGAGAAAGTAGCTATAGATAAACGATTAAAAGAACTGCTACTGACGCGTTTTCTATCTTACTGATTTTCTTTACACCATATCAAAAGCCACCACAAAAAGAGGCTCTTTTGGCTCAAAATCACCTCTGAACACGACATCAACTTCGGCTACGCCGATGAGGCGATGCAACAAGCCCCATTTGAATTTTTGCTGTGCTTTTTGATAGAGTCCATCTCTGGTGTCATTCCACCAAAGTATAGAATGCAATTTTTTTTGAGCAAGCACTGCTTCAAAAAGTCGTTCAACATCTTTGATATTCCCCGACGGATTGCAAACGACATCGGGCACCAGAAAAGTGTGCGCTTTGGGTTGGATCAATTTATTTAGTAAAGGAATATAGGGCAATAAACGAACTTGTAAGCCGCCCAGTTTTCCGGGCAATCTTTGGATTTCCCACCGCACTGTATGAAATTGAGCAAAAGCCAAGCGGTTTCCTTCTGGATCGAAAATGGCGTAAGCGGTACCGTTTTCAAAAAAGTGCGTAAAATAAGCGGTATAATGGCCGTATTGCTTTTCGATTGTTTCAAAAAGCGCTTGATTCATGCCTTCTTCTTTTAAGGTGAGGTCTCGTTTAGGCCAAATTCTGCTGAAACTTTGGGTAGCTAATTTGGCTTTGGTATGAAAGCCAAAGGTTTCACTCATCCATTTGCTGCGGACATTTTTTGCATCGATGTACGCGTAGCAAAAATTTTGCGCTCCTGGAAAACGCGACGTAATATCTTCAAAAACACCCTCGATGTCTTTCTTGATTTGCGATTTTGGATTCATTCGGGCCTTTCCTTTCGATTGAAAGCGTTTATCAAAAGTAAAATACCTGAGGTACAGCCCGAATGGGCGTTTACAAAAGGTGATGTTGGCCAATAAATGTTGATTTCTGCGCAATGAAAAGCTCAGCGGATGATCGGTATGCCCGACGCTTTGCGCTACATCGAGGTGCTTGTATTTGGCGCCATTTGTCCCGAGTACGGTATTTTCAAACAAATGAATTAAATCGGGACTGATGCTTTCAGATTGTTCAAATTGCATATCCGAATATACGATTAAAGTACTTTATTGAGCCAATTGAGTAAGTCGGCTTGCTGTGGTGCGCGCAGCACATAAGTGACGTTGATGCCATTTTGAATGAGTTCGCGTTCAGTAGAACTACCCCAGGCTACAACCCTTGCTTCTTTTGCAATGCTGTTGGATTTTACAAATGCCAAAACATTGCTCGGTGACGAGAAGATATAGATGTCTTTGCGCTCAATTTGGCTTTCCATGAAAGTTGTGTTGTAGACCGGTAGTATGATTTTTTCGTTTTCGGGAAGCAAAGCAGCATAGGAGCCTATGGATATAGGGCTACTTGGAAAACAAACTTTTCTCCCGGCTCTCCATTGATTAAAATGAATGGTTTCAATTTGTGGCTGGTCTGATCGCTGTGCAATAAATGCGATTTCCTTGTTGTATTTAGCCGCTACTTTTTCGGCAGTTTCTATGCCTGCGCAGGCAATGAGTGCGTTTGTATTGCAGCGCGCAAAAAAGAAGTCAGCAGCCCGAATACTTGCTAAAAAAAGGATATCGTGTGCAGGGGGGCAATCAAAATTCAAGGCGTCGAACGCGATCAGGGACTTTGCTTCAAGCACCCCTTTATCATGAAGTTGCTTTAACCCATGGTGGAGGTCTTCAGGATCTTTGGATATAAATAACAGCGACATTTTATTGGAAAGCGGCCGTGATTTCAGAAATACTGGCGCTGTGCTCGAATTGATAAAATTGCGCTGGAGTTGCTGCGTTGGCAGCATGCGCAGCATAGATTTTATCGGGGCCAAAATAGACGCCAAGCGGCAGCTGACAACCACCCTGTAGCTGCTGTAATACACCACGTTCAAGTGCTATTTGGGCAGCAACTTCTGAATGATTCAATTGGCCGACTATAGCTTGTGTTGCGCTGTCGTTTTGTCTAATTTGCAAACCGAGTACACCTTGAGCCGGTGCAGGAATAAATACGGTTGGATCTAATACTACAGTATTTAAATCAGTGGTATCTAGTTGGAGGCGGCTCACACCCGCATTGGCCAACAAAATGGCATCGTATTGTCCGTTTCGGAGTTTGTCGATGCGCGTTGGCACATTTCCTCTGAGTTCTTCAATTTGCAAATCTGGACGCAATGCTTTGATGATGGATTTTCGGCGCGCCGATGAGGTGCCGATAGTGGCGCCGAGTTGCAGTCCCCATAATTGACTCGGGTCTTCTGCAGCTTTACGCATCAGTAAAAGCTCTGATGGATCTTCGCGGTACGAGACAGCGCCAATACATAGCCCTTCGGGTTGAGTCGTTTCTAGGTCTTTGTGAGAATGGACTGCCAGGTCTATTTCATGATTGAGCAAGGCGGCTTCAATTTCTTTGGTGAAAAACCCCTTTCCTTCTAATTTGTCAAAGCTGAGGTCTTGGATGCGGTCCCCTTGGGTTACTATAATTTGGATGACGACTTCGCAGTTGAGGGCCTCGAGTTGAGCTTTCACAAAATGCGCCTGCCAAAGTGCGAGGTCACTGCCTCTTGTGCCAATGCGAATGAGCGGTTTAGTCGGCATGATTGAGAATGATTTCTTTGGCTAGTTTCATAGGGCCACTAATGTATTTTTTCTCTAAGTAACTCACGACCTTATCCAACACTTCTTTTGCCTGCGGATCGAGTGTTTCGAGTTCTTCTTTGAAAATTTCTGCATAAGCAGTAGCGCGCAATTCTTTGACTTGCGCCGGAACTTCTCTCATGGCGAGCTCCACTTTGCGCTCGCGGAGTAAATGCTGAAATTCGTAGCGGGCATTTGCTATAATTTCTTCTACTTGCTGGAGTTCTTTGGAGCGCTCTTTTACGTTTTCGTTGGAAATGCGCTGTAAATATTCAATCGAGAGGTATTTTACAGCGTATTGATTCAGGATTTGCGCATCGAGGTCTTGAGGAATGGCGAGGTCGATGACAATTTTCTCTTGGGTTTCACCGTTGAGTAAATGGGTGTAAAGTGGTGCGTCAATGATTGTGCCTTCGGCTGCAGTACAGGTGATGAGTACATCGAAGCCGTTTGAGTAGTTTTTTAAGTCGTTTAAGGCATGTGCATTTCCGCGAATCTCGGTGGCCAATTTTTCAGCGTTTTCAATTGAACGATTGAATACCTCGAAATTTTTAAAGCCGTGTTTTTTGAGAAAGCGGGCCATTGTGGTGTTGGTAACGCCTGCCCCGATGATTAAAATTCTGGCATCTAGTGGGATGTGCAGTTGCTTGAGGTATTGATAAGCCAAAGAAACAACAGATACGGGTTTGGTGGCAATGCTGGTTTCTGTATATACCTGTTTGGCGGTCTCGATGACTTTTTTCATGAGCAAACGCAGGAGGTCTCCGGTTAAGCCAAGAGTATGGCAATATTCGTAGGCCAAACGCACTTGGGTAATGATTTCTCTTTCACCGATGATCATGGAGTCGATAGATGACGCGACCGATAGCGCGTGTTGAACGGCAGCACTTCCGGTGTAGACCTCTGCTTTTCGAGCGAATTCCTCTAGTTGTATAGGAACCAATTTAGGGTATAGCGTTTGAAGCAGTCTGGTTAAAAAGGGCGTGTCGAGGTCTTGTTCGTTGACAAAGGTGAGTTCTACTCGGTTACAAGTGGTCAGGAACATGAGTTCTTTGAGCCCAAGCTCTGTTTTGATTTGCGCGAGGTGTTGGGCTTGCGCTTCCTTTTCAATATGCAACAAACCAATTTTGTTGACATCTAGTTGCCTGTGCGTGAATGCAATAATATGAAGTTGTTGCAACAAGGGGAGCGTTTATGGTACAAAGTTAGTTGCGGCTTGAGCCACAATTGTCATTGAATTGTCATTTCGGCTAATTTAGAATGGGTTCAAATAGCCTTATTTACTTTAATTTTACGACATGAGAATTAATTGCAAGGCCTTGCTCCTGGATCTTGGCGGGGTGTTGATTGACATTGACTATCAAGCAACCGAGAAAGCATTCGAAAAACTAGGTGTTGATGACTTTAAGAATCGTTACACCCAATTTGCACAAAATGAACTTTTTGACCGCTTTGAGTGTGGCCAAATTTCACCGCAGCATTTTATCAATTTGTTGTTGCCGTATACAGCTCCAGGTACAACGCCTAATGAGGTTGTTGCCGCTTGGAATGCCATGATCGGTGAGTTTCCTGAAGAAAAAATAGCGCTCTTAGATCGGTTGTCTCAGACGCTGCCCTTGTTCATGTTGAGCAACACAAATGAATTGCATTGGTTTCCTGTAGAAAAAGCTTGGAAGCGCGTTAGCCAAAAAGATTTGGCTTCCTATTTTCAAACAATTTTTCTGTCGCACCAAATTGGTAAACGGAAGCCCACTCCTGATACATTTATTTGGGTTTGCGAGCAAATGGGATTCGAGCCCAAAGAGGTTTTATTCATTGATGACAGCCCACAACATATTGAAGGGGCCAAAGCGGCTGGTTTACAAACATTTTACTACGAAGATGCCGCGTCTTTTTACGCGCTTTTCTCCTGACACAACTCTACGAGCAACCCCCCGCTTGATTTCGGATGCAGAAAGGCAATTCTTTTGTTGTCGGCACCATCTTTAGGGACTTCATGGATCAGTACAAATCCTGCTTTCTGCAAGCGCGCCAATTCGGCTTCAATATCGTCCACCTCAAAAGCCACATGATGAAATCCAGGGCCATTTTTCTGTAGAAATTTGGCAATTGGCGATGCTGGGTTACTGGCTTCTAACAGCTCAATTTTAGATTCACCAACCTGAAAAAATGCAGTTTTAACGCCCTCAGAAACCACCTCTTCTTGTTTGTAGCATTTGGTATTGAGTAGCGCCTCATATAGTGGAATAGCGGTCGAGAGGTCATTGACGGCAATACCGAGGTGTTCTATACGCTTCATTTATTCGTCGGTTTTGATGAATTTTTCAGTTTTGTTATCGTAATTGATAAAATAAACGCCATTGACAATATTACGGCAGTCAACACTGCTGCTGTAGCCGGTTTTCAATAAGTTGCCATAGGCGTCGTAGATTTCGTACTTGGTTTTAATCACCTGACCTTTCGATTTGAAAGTAATGGTCGAATGAACTTTGGTCGGACTAAAGGTAACTGCAGCTACTTGTGAATTAAAGCTCGTACTTTTTGACACTCTGGGTTTGCCAGAACTGTCTGTTTGGCTGACTCTAACCGTATTCTTTCCAGAATGTGGCGTCAGCTGAAATTGGTAATTATTGGGTCCTTTTGTGCCTTTCCCTTTGACTTGCCCGACTTCGACCCACCGGCCCCATTTGAATTGCTCTACACTAAAATCCAGCACGGCTTGTTCGTTGGTAGTGGTCCACTTTACTAAACCATCTTTTTGAGCGGTAATAGAACTGCAATCAAAGGTACTGTTTGGCAAGAGAATAACCGGATTTAAAAATCGAGGCTCGCAACCTGGCGCATGTTCGAGGACCACAAATACTTCAGCGCCTTTTTTAAGATGAAAGAGTGTAAAATCGATTTCAAAATGCGAAGTTTGGATCACGGCGGGCAAAATTTCTCCGTTGACCAATACTTTACTGATACAAAAGCCAAAACCATCGGCCATCGGTGGATTATTCACTAACAAATTTTTTTCTTGATAGGTGCCCTCCAACGACAATAATTCTACTTGCGCAAAAAGGCCAGTTTTTATGGCGAGGCAGCATAAAAAAAGTATTCGAAGGTGCATAGCGAAGCTTTTCACACAAATATAACAGGATTCGAGCGCTTTCGATTAAATTTGTGACATGGTCAATACCACCTACGATTATATTAAAGCGCTACACCTTATTTTCATGGTGAGTTGGTTTGCAGGACTTTTTTACATGGTCCGACTTTTTATTTACTTTAGGGAAGCCGCCGATAAAACCCATTCCGAACAAGCGATTCTACAGCCACAGTTCGTTATCATGATGCAACGATTATGGTGGATCATCACCACCCCAGCCATGATTCTGACCGTTGTATTTGGCATTTGGATGATAACACTGAACCCCAGTTACTTGTTGTACGCACCATGGATGCACCTCAAACTAGGTTTCGTTTTTCTTTTGATTTTGTACCATTTTTATTCACAACGGATGTTGCGTCAATGTGAGGCTGGGGTTTTGAATTGGTCTTCCAATCAGCTGCGCATTTGGAACGAAGTGGCTACCTTGTTTTTAGTGAGTATTGTTTTTATCGTCGTCCTCAAAGGACAACTCAACTGGATGAAAGGCACAGTCGGTTTTTTTGCAGTCGGTGTACTTCTGATGTTGGGCATCAAACTCTACAAGAAATTGCGCAAAACTCGGTCCTGAATTGTTCAAAAATTAAATTGTTTCTTTAGAAAGTTTAACTACCTTTGCAAAAATTTTTTCGCAAACACGCAAAAACACATTCTAATGCAGCAGGCTGGTAAGTTTTCTTCACTTTTGCAAATCATCGTTTTCGCTCTGTCATTCCTTGTTTATCAACCTCTTGCGAACGCTGCAGAAGAAGAGAACTTCAATGTTGGTGAAATGATCATGCACCACATCAAAGATGCGCATGAGTGGCACATCGCTGGCCCGGAGCACGGCGGCATCAGCATTTATCTCCCTATCATTCTTCACGACAACGGTTTCAAAGTTTTTAGTTCTAGATACTTCTACCACGGAAAAGAAATCGAAGTTCCAGGAAAAGATAGCGTTACATACACCTATATGGAAGGCGTTGGCCCGGCCAAAGGATACGCCCTTTACCACGAAGAAATTTACAAATTAGACAAAATCGGCACTTCAAATGGTCAGGCTGTTTACAATTTAAAATTTCACGGAGAGCATCCGCACAACGCTACACCAACAGACTTGTCTATCACCAAAAATGTAGCCTCGCTTCTATTTGGTTCTTTTCTTATTTTAATCATTATGCTTTCGGTAGCCCGTTACTACCGTAAAAATGGTGCGGTGGCTCCAAAAGGGCTTGCTAAATTCTTTGAACCCATCATCGTTATGGTTCGCGACGACATCGCCAAAGCAAACATCGATCACCACAAATACCACAAATACGTTCCGTATTTATTGACCATTTTCTTTTTCATTTGGATCAACAATATGTTGGGTCTAATTCCAATTATTCCTGGTGGCGCTAACCTTACCGGAAACATCACCATAACATTGTTTTTGGCTTTCTGCACTTTGTTAGTGACCGTATTTTCAGGAAATAAAAACTACTGGGGACACATCTTTTGGATGCCAGGCATTCCTGTCCCCATGAAAATTTTCATGATCCCGATCGAACTTATCGGTATCCTTACCAAGCCTTTTGCCCTCATGATTCGTTTGTTTGCAAACATCACTGCAGGCCACATTATTGTACTCGCTTTGATTTCGATCATCTTTATAAACAAAAACGTTGCATGGGCTGGTTTGTCTGTGCCAATGGCTTTGTTTATTTCAGTGCTCGAAATCCTCGTTGCTTTCTTACAAGGTTTTCTCTTTGCAATGCTATCTGCGTTGTTTATCGGGGCTGCCGTTGAAGAAGCACATCATTAATTAGTAACCTTTTAAATTAAATACAATGACAGGAATGTTTGGTAGTATTGCAGCAATCGGAGCTGGTTTGGCAGTTTTAGGCGCAGGTCTTGGAATCGGTCGTATCGGTGGTTCTGCAGTAGAAGGTATTGCGCGCAACCCAGAAGCAGCTGGTAAAATTCAAACAGCGATGATCATCGCAGCAGCCCTCATCGAAGGTGTTGCATTGTTTGGAGTCGTAGTTGGTCTTCTTGGAGCAAAAGCGTAATTAAACTCAAAAGGAGAACACAACGGTTGGTTGCGTTCTCCTTTTATTAAAATTTAAAACACACAACAATGGATTTGATATTACCTGATTTTGGTTTACTTGTTTGGACAGGTCTTGTTTTTAGCCTTTTGCTTTTTTTATTGGCCAAGTTTGCTTGGAAACCAATTCTTAATGCCGTTAACACCCGCGAGCAAAAGATTACTGAAGCACTTGAGTTAGCTGAGAAAACCAAAGCCGAGATGCAAGCACTCAAGGCCGAAAATGACCAAATTTTGAAGGCGGCTCGCGCAGAACGCGACCAAATTTTGAAAGAGGCCAAAGAAGCCGCTTCTAGTATGATCGAGGAAGCCAAAGGCAAAGCCAAAGACGAAGCCGCAAAACTCGTTGAGTCTGCGCGTCAAAACATCAACAGCGAGAAAGCTGCAGCCATGGCTGAGCTTAAAAACCATGTGGCTAGTTTGTCTTTAGAAATCGCCGAAAAAGTAGTTCGTCAAGAACTGAGTTCGGACGACAAACAAAAAGCGTTGGCCAATCAGCTTGCTGGTGAAATCAAAATGAACTAATCCATGAAGTCAAATAAATCAGCTGTTCGTTATGCCAAAGCTCTTCTTGAGTTGGCTACTGAGCACAACAAAGTTGAGCAAATAGAAGCAGACATGCTTCAATTGCTTCACGTGGCCAATGAAGCCCATGATTTTCAAGTCTTCTTGAATTCACCCTTGATCAACATCGATAAGAAAGTTGCTGTTATCAAGCAAATATTCAATGATTTCAACCAAACGACTATTGATTTTCTTACCCTTGTAACCAACAACGGTCGCGAATCCGTCATGATTGACATCGCAAAGCAATTCATTGCGCAACTCAAGGCCCAACGAGGAATTGTACCCATTACCATTATCAGTGCGCAAAAACTCGAAGAAAGTACAAAGTCATCTATTCTCTCCAAAGTATCGGCCGCTATCTCAGGTACAGCCGAGGTTACTGAAGAAATCGATGCATCACTCATTGGCGGCTTCATCGTAAGAATGGGAGATCACCAAATAGATGCTTCTGTTGCAAGTCAACTCAAGCGTCTCAAACAACAAATCGTATAATCGTCAACAGACAAAAAAATAAGTACACATGGCAGATATTAAACCAGCAGAAGTTTCCGCAATATTGAGAGAGCAACTCTCAGGTTTCCGCTCAGAAGCTGAATTGCAAGAAGTAGGAACGGTACTTCAGGTAGGAGATGGTATTGCACGCATCTATGGAATGAACGGCGTACAATACGGCGAACTCATTGAATTTGATGGTGGCATGCAAGGTATTGCACTCAACCTCGAAGAAGACAACGTCGGAGCAGTATTGCTTGGTCGTTCTTCAAGTGTTAAAGAAGGTGACACCGTTCGCCGTCTTGGTAAAATTGCCTCTGTAAAAGTAGGCGATGGCATGGTCGGTCGTGTTGTCGATACTTTAGGTCAGCCAATCGATGGTAAAGGTCCAATTCAAGGTGACCTTTACGAAATGCCGATTGAACGCAAGGCACCAGGTGTTATCTTCCGTCAGCCAGTAAACGAACCGCTTCAAACGGGTATCAAAGCAGTTGATGCCATGATTCCAATCGGTCGTGGCCAACGTGAGCTCATTATCGGTGACCGTCAAACAGGTAAAACGACCGTAGCTATTGATACAATCATTAATCAACGCGAGTTCTACGACCGCGGTGAGCCTGTATATTGTATTTATGTTGCCATCGGACAAAAGGGTTCTACAGTAGCTGGAATCGTTAAGAAATCAGAAGATGCAGGCGCTATGGCATATACTACGGTAGTTGCCGCTAATGCGTCAGATCCTGCACCAATGCAATTCTACGCACCAATGACCGGTGCGGCAATTGGTGAATACTTCCGCGACTGCGGGAAGCCAGCGCTAATTGTTTATGATGACCTCTCAAAACAAGCGGTTGCTTACCGTGAGGTTTCCTTGCTTTTACGTCGTCCGCCGGGTCGCGAGGCTTACCCTGGTGACGTATTTTATCTGCACTCTCGCTTACTCGAGCGCGCAGCAAAAGTGATCGCCGACGACAACATCGCTAAGCAAATGAACGACCTACCTGCATCTTTGAAAGACAAAGTACGTGGTGGTGGTTCACTGACTGCACTTCCTATTATTGAAACCCAAGCAGGTGACGTATCGGCATATATCCCGACCAACGTAATTTCCATCACCGATGGTCAGATCTTCTTGGAGTCTGATTTGTTTAACTCAGGTATTCGTCCTGCAATTAACGTAGGTATCTCTGTATCTCGTGTTGGTGGATCTGCTCAGATCAAATCCATGAAAAAAGTTGCAGGTACTTTGAAACTCGACCAAGCACAATACCGTGAACTCGAGGCTTTTGCTAAGTTTGGTTCTGATCTCGATGCAGCGACCAAAGCGGTACTCGATAAAGGAGCGCGCAACGTAGAAATCCTGAAGCAACGCGAAGGAGATCCATACCCAGTAGAAAAGCAAATTGCGATTATCTATGCCGGTGTAAAAGGCTTAATGCAACCAGTACCAGTTAACAAAATCAAAGAATTCGAAAAAGATTACTTAACTGTTCTTGAAGCAAATCACGCAGATACGCTTGTGGCGCTTAAAGCTGGTAAATACACAGACGAAATCGAAGCTGTATTGACTAAAACAGCCAAAGAAGTAGCAGCTAAATTTGCTTCATAATTGCCCATAATTCAGGATTACAATGGCGAATCTAAAAGAAATACGTAACCGCATCAGTTCAGTCGGGTCTACCATGCAGATTACCTCTGCTATGAAAATGGTGTCTGCTGCCAAATTGAAACGTGCCCAAGATGCCGTTACGCAAATGCGTCCGTATGCGGGCAAACTCCGCGAGATCCTCGAAAACCTAAGTGCAAGCCTCGATCTTTCAGAAAATGCCTACGCAGAACAGCGCGAAGCAAACAAAATTCTGATTGTCGGCATTACCTCTAACCGTGGACTCTGTGGTGGTTTCAATAACAACATCATTAAAAGAGTTGGTTCTTTAATTGCCGAAGATTACGCCGGAAAAGAAGTTTCTGTTTTGTGTCTTGGAAAGAAAATCAAAGATGTTTACAAAAGAACACCTTATTTCTATGCCAACGATACCTTAGAGCAAATGGAAGATATCTATGCCGATTTGCGTTTTGAATTGGTTGCTCAGGTGGCAGAAGAAATCATGGCTCAGTTTATCAATAAGTCTTTTGATAAAGTCGTATTGGTATACAACCGATTTGTGAATGCGGCAACCCAGAACATTGAAACAGAACAATTTTTACCAATTGTACCTACTGTCAGTGATTCAGAGGCTGGTGATTACATTTTTGAGCCATCCAAAATGGATATTGTTGAAGATTTATTGCCAAAGTCAATGAAGCTACAGCTTTACAAAGCCATCAGAGATTCATTTGCAGCCGAACACGGCGCCCGCATGACGGCCATGCACAAAGCAACCGACAACGCCAGTGAGCTTCAAAAAAGCCTTAAACTCAGCTACAACAAAGCACGTCAGGCGGCCATTACCAACGAAATCCTCGAGATTGTTGGTGGTGCAGAAGCCCTCAACGGTTAATATTGTCTCCTCATCATTCAAAAAAAGAGCGCTGATTCAGCGCTCTTTTTTTGTTTAAAGGATTTTGATAGAATGCGAGAAAATAGATTCGAA
>CAZINO010000005.1:0-46041 GCA_964540625.1 uncultured Lishizhenia sp.
TCTACGTTACAACCACGCATGACAGCAATGTGGTAAGAGAGCAACTGTAGAGGGATCGTCGCAAGAAGTGGCACTAAAAATTCGTCTACTTCAGGAATTTCGATCACGTGGTCGGCCATGTGTCTTACTTGCTCGTCTCCTTCGGTAACAATTGCAATGACCTTTCCTTTGCGCGCCTTGACCTCTTGGATATTGGAAACCACTTTTTCATAAGACGTGCCTTGGGTGGCGATCACAATGATGGGCATATTTTCGTCGATCAAGGCAATTGGACCGTGTTTCATTTCGGCTGCAGGGTAGCCTTCGGCGTGGATATAAGAAATTTCCTTGAGTTTGAGGGCGCCTTCTAAAGCCACAGGAAAAGAACTTCCGCGGCCGAGATAAAGCGCATTTGCAGCATCTTTATATATGGCTGAAATCTTTTCAATGGCAGCGTCAGTTTCTAGGACACGTTTGACTTTATCAGGAATGGCCTCAAGTTCGGCCAATAACTGGCGGAATTTTGTTTCAGAAATGGTGCCTTTTTTATGAGCCAATGACAAAGCCATTAAAGTCAGTACAGTAACTTGTGCGGTAAAAGCTTTGGTAGATGCCACACCAATTTCTGGACCTGCATGGGTATACGAACCCGCGTCTGTAATGCGCGCTATGGAAGAGCCCACTACGTTGCAAATGCCTAGAATGGTTGCACCTTTAGATTTAGCAAGTTCAAGAGCTGCAAGTGTATCGGCCGTTTCGCCAGACTGCGAAATGGCAATCACGACGTCGTTTTCACTAAGTATCGGATTTCGGTATCGGAACTCGCTGGCGTATTCAACCTCAACATTGATTCGGGCAAGGTCTTCGATGAGGTATTCACCCACCAAACCGGCATGCCAAGAAGTGCCACAGGCCACTATAATGAGGCGGTTGGCAGAAATCATTTTTTGTTCGTATTCACGAATACCGCCGAGTGCTACCCAAGCCTCTTCTGAGTTTAAGCGCCCCCTGAAACAATCGTGAATGGAACGTGGTTGTTCGTGAATTTCTTTGAGCATAAAGTGCTCGTAGCCGCCTTTTTCCAATGCTTCGAGCTCGAGTTCCAATTCTTGGAAAAACGGCGTCTTTTGCTGATCGGCGATGTCGTAAAGTTTAAGGCCTTCATCGAGGTCAATAACCGCGACTTCTTCGTCGTTGAGGTAGACTACTTTTTTGGTGTATTCGACAATTGGCGTTGCATCTGAGGCACAATAATAAGCGCCGTCTGAGCCAATACCAACTACCAAAGGACTACTCTTGCGGGCTGCGACTAAACGGTTTGGATAATCTGAGGAGAGAGCAACGATTGCATAAGCACCAACGACATGGTTGAGTGCCAAACGCAAGGCTTCACCAAACCAAACATTTTCCTTTTTTTGAATGTAATCAACCAAATGTACGACGACCTCGGTATCTGTTTCACTCTTGAAAACATATCCATTTTTTAATAGCTCTTTTTTGAGCACGTCGTAATTCTCAATAATACCATTATGAATAAGGGCAATTTTGCCATCCATGGAGGTGTGCGGATGTGAATTGACATCAGAAGGCTCGCCGTGGGTGGCCCAACGGGTGTGGCCGATTCCAGCATGCCCGCTCTTATTTTGACTGGCAGCAAAATCTTCTAAGTTGCTTACCTTGCCAACTCTTTTGTACACATTGAGCTGGCCGTTGTCTAATAATGCGACACCTGCGCTATCGTATCCGCGGTATTCTAATCTTTTGAGTCCTTTGATGACAACCGGATAAGCTTCGTTCTTTCCGATATAAGCTACTATTCCACACATAATTAATACGTAGTATAAGTGACAACGAGTTTGGGTTTTTTCTTGTTATTGGTTTGGGTACCATTGAAAACAATGCGCTCGGCAGAATTTCTGAAAAATAAAGGTGAAACTACGATTCCTGTGTTTTCTAATTTGCCATTCACCAATGACTGGACATACGCGCGAAGGTCTAAGTCATATTGCTTGTTTACATCTGAATACAAACCAGCAATACCTAGAGAAGTGTAGTAAATGTCTGAAGCAGCCAATTTACTTGCTGCAGTAACCCGAGATCCCGGTTTATAGCGATACCCCGTCTGAAATTGTACTGGCAAACTGAGGTCGGCCCGATGAATGACAATATTGTCAGGGAGGTGGTCAAGTCCTGGAATTTTTACCATGGCGCGCAACTTGTTGGCCTGCGCATAAAATGTCTTTTGTCCGAGGGTGGTATCTGCCAATAATGCCGCTACGGGTGTGTTGGATTGGTCGTGATCGACGTGCGTAAAATCGGCACAGTTTGTATTGATCGTAAAATCATAAGTCTTGGAAACACCTGCTTGTTTGAAGTAAATGGTCATTTTTGAAGCGGCGTTGTTGTTGATGTCAAAATATAAAATAGCGCCTTTTCCGGAAGCTTGTGTTGGGTTGTTTGCTGTAATATGCAATCCTTTGAAGTATTCTTGAAATGCAGCATTCGAAGCAAAAGTGCTCGGATTGGTATTGGACTGATAAATAAAATCCCAAGCCCGATTGGTATCAAGGTGTATACGTAGTTGTGGATCAACCTCAGCGCCGGCTACAACTGCATCGTTAATTGGATCTGGAGTGATGGTCCCCTGTCCGGCAGCAACCCAGTTGGTGCTGTTGGTTGGAATACTGGAAAATTGATAATATTTCACAGTTGAGGCGTTTTGGATGGAATCAGCCAATGAATAGACCTCAAAATTCTGTGCGCTGAGCTCTCCGTAGTAGCCAACATACTCCAAAGCCAAGACAAAAGAATCGATGGTTATGAGGGCTGGATCCCCAAAATTTGGATTGAGGCCAGGCAAACGAAATTCTGTGAAAATGGAGGCCGAAACTTTTCCAAATTTAGGATCTACATAAGAACCGAGCAATACATTAGATGCATTCTTGGTTTCTGTTGAGTCTTGGACGATTGAATAGGTGTAGAGCTCAAAAGTATCAGTCGTGATGCCGTTTAACAAGACATCAGGATCGATGATATCTTTACCTAATCCTGGGTTTTTCTTGGTGCAAGCTGCGCTTACCAGCAACAGGAGCAAAAGTGCACTGAGAACTTTCATGTACTTAGGCCAGAACGTTAGACTCGATCACTTTGTCAAAAAAGAGCGAAAGTTCTTTACCTTGATGCTCTTCGGCAACGTATCCAAGCTTGAGGATATTTGCTTGGTCATAGAGTGTTTGTAGAGAGGCCGGTAGGGCTTCGCTAGCAATATTGACACCGTCACAATGAGAGAGGATCACTTTAGTGAGGTTTTCACAACTGGTATCTTGAAGTGCTGCTGTGAGGTCAGCAGGGAAACCATCAAAAGCGAGCTTTTCGGCAAAACGCGGGTCCCATGGCTGATCAAAGGATTCGTTGTATAAGCTGTAAACTACTTTGGTTTCCTTAAAATGTGGGTCCTTATTGAATATGAATTTGATGTACAAAGCCATTATGCCAGTAAGCCAGCCATGACAGTGAATAACATCAGGCTGCCAACCCAATTTTTTAACCGTTTCAAGTACACCACGGCAAAAGAACATGGCGCGCTCGTCGTTATCAGGATGATAAGTGCCGTCCTCTTCTTGTAAACAAGTCTTGCGCTTGAAGTAGTCATCGTTGTCGATGAAGTATACCTGCATGCGGGCCGCCGAAATAGAAGCAACCTTGATAATAAGCGGGTGGTCGTGGTCATCAATTGAAATGTTGAGGCCAGATAAACGAATGACTTCGTGGAGTTGATGACGTCTTTCATTTATGGCGCCAAAACGCGGTGTAAAAACACGGATTTCTTTACCTGCATCTTGAACTGCTTGTGAGATGCGACGGGCACTTCCAGAAATTTCAGATTTGGGTAAAAAAGGAAAGATTTCTTGAGAAATAAATAGGATTTTCTTCTTTTCCATTTATGTAAGTATGCTAGCAAAATTACGAAATAAACATGAACTTTCCTAAAAAGCAATAGCTTTGTCCGATTCAAACTGAAGTTTAGACGAAGCCATGCAGACCTTTGTTACTAGAAAAGAAATAATCCAATGGCGCCAACAAATGGCTACCGAGCAAAAACAGGTTGGTTTTGTCCCTACAATGGGTGCGCTACATCAAGGTCATCTCTCTCTTGTAGAGAAAGCAAGTCAAGAAAACGACGTTGTGCTTATTTCCATTTTTGTCAACCCCAAACAATTCAATCAATCTGCTGATCTTCAGGCTTATCCGAGAATGCTCTCTGCAGATATGGCTTTGTTGAGCCCGTTCCAAAATGTATGTGTATTTGCACCCGACGAAACAGAAATGTATCCTGCAGATTTGGATTTTGAACCAATGCCCCTCGGACGAATTGGTGAACTATTAGAAGGCGCTCACCGGCCCGGACATTTTGAAGGTGTAGTTCATGTAGTACATCATTTATTTGCCCTCATTTCACCGCAAAGAGCGTACTTCGGTCAAAAAGATTTTCAGCAATTGGCCATTATACGTCAACTTAATGCGTTTTACCAATTTGGTATTGAAATAATTGGTTGCCAAACCATCCGAGAACCTGACGGCTTAGCCATGAGTAGTCGCAACCTCAGGCTCAGCCCTGAAGACAGACCAAAAGCATTGGCCATTTCTAGGGCCTTGAGCCATGTCCGGGAACATATTCACCTAAAAGAGTTGCAACAAGTAAAAGCAGAAGCAGTACAAATCATCGAAAATGCCGGGCTTCAGCTGGAGTACTTAGATGTCGTTGATCCAATTACACTTGAAAGTTGTGCAAGCTGGCAAACCACGCAAGTTTGTTGCGTGGCTGCTTTTTGCGCCGATGTGCGCCTCATTGATAATATGTTGTGTGAATCGGTTCTTTGATGTAATTTTGCCGCGCAAAGCATTATGTATATCAACGTCCTCAAATCCAAAATTCATCGGGTGCGCGTTACGCAAGCCGATCTCAACTACATCGGTAGCATTACCATAGATGAAGACCTTATGGATGCCGCAAACCTCATAGAAGGCGAGCGCGTTCAAATTGTCAATATCAACAACGGCGAGCGTTTCGAAACCTACGTGATCAAAGGCGAACGACAGTCAGGCATGATTTGTCTCAATGGGCCTGCAGCGCGCAAAGTTGCCATTAATGACATCATTATCATTATTGGTTATGCTATGCTCGAGTTCGAAGAAGCCAAAAAATTCAAGCCGTCTTTGGTATTCCCGAACGAACAAACTAACTTGCTCTCGTAATCTGCACAGATGAGCAAGCGCTTTGAGAACCTTCAACACAAAATTTTAAATTGGGATGACGCCCTTCGCTTGCGCAATGTATGGGCGCTCAAAGGAGAATCAGTAGCCTTTACAAACGGTTGTTTTGATATTTTACACCTCGGCCATGTCAGTTACTTAGCCCAAGCTGCCGATACAGCCAAGCACCTCATTGTGGCAATCAATACCGACGCTTCGGTCAGGGCCCTCAATAAAGCCCCAAATAGGCCTATCCATACCGAGGCCGCTAGAGCAATCGTTCTGGCTGCACTTGGTTTTGTCGATGCGGTTGTGTTTTTTGAAGAAGACACGCCCTTACAAATCATTGAAACCCTTCGGCCAGATATCTTGCTCAAAGGCGCAGACTACAATGCCGCACAAAATGATCCGGCCGCAAAAGATTATATCGTCGGTTCCGATGTTGTCAAATCTTATGGCGGAGCTGTACTTACCATTCCATTTGTCGAAGGCTATTCCACTACAGGCATTTTAGCCAAAGCAAAATAAATCAGCCGCCAATCCTCACTTTTACCTCATTGGTTGGCTGCTGTTCTTGTTTCCATTTTTCCAAACGTTGTTGCAATTTGCTATTTTTTGGAGCGCTTGCTTCTTTTGTACTGGCTTTGGTTGGCTTGGTGGCATCAAAATTCATGCGTATGGTTTCATGTGGGGCGGATTTCTGCTCGTAGGGCGTCACAGTTGGATCGTCTTGATACATCCCAAAAGCGGTTTTAAGCATCGCTTTGGACTCTGATTTGCTTTGTTCAAAGCGCAATTTAGCGTCTTCCTTTTTGCCGTTTTTATCCCAGGTTACCTTTGGGTCATCGAGAGCGCCCGTACAACGCACGAAAAGTCGCAATCCGGTGCCGTCGTCCATAATTTCACCAAACTCTGTTTGTGTTTCTTGGACTACTAAATCGCGCAAGCGAAGGGCAACTGCATAATCGATCTGATGATCAAAACTATGTTGCCCAACCAAATCAATATCCAATGCATCTGAGGCAATATGCATTTTGTCAAAGCGTAGCTTGCGGTCAGCAATTACAAATGTATTGCGCAGGGTTTCAAAACGCACATCGAGCAGTTTCTGTTTCAAGGCAGCTTGGTTTTTAGAGCCGAGAATGGCGCGCCCCTTCCCGATTGTGAGTGTATTGGCCAGATCTTGTAAAATTGGCGCATGATAAAGGCGTCCTTCATCAATTTGACAATTGACTTTGGCTTTTAAACTTGCCTCGTCAAGCCCTTTGTAATAGTCATATTGTGTAGAAACATCAAAATCAAGTTGGCCCTTGCCAGTCAGTTGGTCACTGCTTATAACGGTTTGATCAAAATTATCCCATTCAGCAAAAAATCTTTTTAAATCGAGGTGTGCGACATTGCCGCTCGCATGCAAAGAAAATAATGCGGCAGCAGTTTCTTGAATTTGTAAAGCCCCTTTCCAATTTCCATCGGCATGCTGCATGCGAAGTTGGTCAATGGCAAGTTGCTGTGGGCGAACGCGCAACACACCTTCCAAATTTTTGAAGAACATTTTACCGGCCGACAAGTTTTTCACGGTAAAAGGTAAAGCGCCGTTTATTGTCGTAGGAAGCATCCAGGTCCGGGATGAGCGACTTGAATTCTTGGCAGCGCCAGCACTTTCATTGCCATCTAAATCATTGATATCAAAATGCGTAGAATGAATTTTGCCGCTCATTTCTAGCGGGCCTGCTTCAAGTAAATCGTTGAAATTTGGAAAATCGAATTGAGCTCGAAAATCGGAGCGGCCAATTTGAGCGCTGCATTCACTGATATGAATGGCTTCTTTTGTAAATGTCGCACTGCCAAAAACGGCAGCAAAAGGTTTTTTTAAACCTTGAAGCTTTAATTGCGTAGCTCGGATGTTGGCAGCGCCCGTCAATTTATTCGTTTGCCATTCTTGCGCTGCATTGGTCTGGAACTCCGTATTGATATGCAACTGAGCGAGGCCAGCGACTGACTCGAGTTGCGGTATCGGATAAAGCGCCTGGATCATAGCCAGCGGAATGTTGCCGTTGGCTTGCAACGTGATTTTGGGCGCCGCAAAATGCGCCAGTCGGAGTTGGCCACTAAATTGGGCCGCTTGAGATTCAAAAGTAAAGCGTTCAATCTGAAGTAAATCTGTTGGTAGGTTTTTATAAGTGCCAAACAGTTGCAGATGCTTCACTTTTGTGCCAAATTGTGGTTCAATTAATTGGCCATCTTTAATACTGAAATAGGCGGCAATTTGGGCAGCTTCTTTATGTTTTTGCTGATAATGTAACTGGAAGTCAACGAGTCCGTCAACCTTTAATTTTTGGAGTTCACGTGCTTTGGCCGGACTTACTTTGTTTAAAAATTGTTTTAAAGAGAGGTGCTGCGAACGAACATCTAATGAGTTGTTTTGCGGACCAAATTGCGCATCGAGTAGAAAGGGCAGTTCGGCAATTTGAATCTGGGCTTGAGGTATTTCAACAGTGCCCTTGGTCTGATCAACGAGTAAGGCAATCTCGAAGTTGAGTGGGTCGTTTTTCAATAAGCCTACCTGATCTTTTTGAATGCGTTCAATGAGCACATTGCCCGTTGCATTTAATTTGGTTTTTGTAGCAGAGAACTGGCCAGAAATGGTACTTGATTCTATTTGGGTGCTCAAGAAATAACTATTTTTTGGACCACGGTATTTCAAGTGGATCTGTTCCAAGAATATGGCATTAAGTGCGAGATCAAAATCAGAACTGCTCGAACTATCTGACTTGAAAATGTCGTAATTTACTTTTCCATTTGCATTTTCTCGAATGAAGAGCGCGCCATTGAATGCAGCAATTTGCTGAATGTGGTAATTCCCACCTAATAAGTCAAATGGATTAAAGCGGAGGCTTATTTGTTCTGCCGCAAGAAGTGTATCATTCTTTTGAAGTGGGTCGGCAATTTGCACGTGCTCAAAAGCAACACTTACCCGAGGAAAGGTGCGCCAAAAATGAACGTTTATTTGCGCGACATTTACCGGAACTTTTAGATAAGTGTTGGCTTGTTCAACGACTTTACGAATGATTTTATCTTCAAATAAGTACAGGACAAGTGAAATAGAGGTGCACAACACCAAAAAGACAAGTAAAATTCGCTTGAATAATCGCCACCACCACTTCATACCTTACTAACGAAAAAAGAAGCCATACGTTGCAAATAAGGCTAGAATTTTTTTTAACCTTATCTTTGTAGCCTCAATTCTATATCCCATGAGCCAATCCGAACTTTCCGAACAAGAACTTTTGCGCCGCGAATCACTACAAAAATTGCGCGACCTCGGCATAGATCCGTATCCTGCGGCACTGTACCCTGTTGACGCTTTTGCGGCTGAAATCAAGCAAAACTTTGAGGACGGAAAACAAGTCTGTTTAGCAGGGCGTATGCTCTCTCAACGCATTATGGGGAAGGCTTCATTTGCCGAAATCCAAGATGCATCGGGTCGAATTCAAGTCTATTTTAACAGAGATGAGCTTTGCCCTGGCGAAGACAAAACCCTATACAATGAAGTCTTTAAAAAACTCCTCGACCTTGGTGATTTTCTCGGTATCAAAGGGCATGTTTTCAAGACACAAGTTGGAGAAATATCTGTTCACGTAACCGAATTTCAATTACTCAGCAAATCTTTAAGGCCATTGCCGTTGCCAAAAACAGATGCAGCCGGTGTGGTCCACGACGCTTTTACAGACCCTGAACTGCGTTACCGCCAACGCTACGTCGATTTAGTTGTCAATAGACAAGTAAAAGACGTTTTCATCAAAAGAACCAAGTTGTTTAACGCCATGCGCGATTTCTTTAACCGCGCTGGTTACATGGAAGTAGAGACGCCTGTTCTTCAGGCTATTCCGGGTGGTGCCTCAGCCAGACCATTCATTACGCACCACAATGCGCTAGACATCCCGCTTTATATGCGCATCGCTAATGAACTTTACCTGAAAAGACTCATTGTTGGTGGATTCGATGGCGTTTATGAATTTTCTAAAAACTTCAGAAATGAAGGAATGGACCGCACCCACAACCCGGAGTTTACCGCAATGGAAATCTACGTAGCCTACAAAGACTACAACTGGATGATGGATTTTACCGAACAGCTCCTCGAACATTGTGCGCTTGCTGTCAATGGCACCACAATTGCCCAGTTTGGCAACCACACCATCGACTTCAAAGCCCCTTACAAGCGCGTCACCATGCGCCAAGCCATTATTGATTTTACGGGTTTTGATATCTCGGGAAAATCAGAAGAAGAATTGAGAACCGCGGCGCGCAATATGGGCATCGAAGTAGACGAAACCATGGGCAAAGGAAAACTCATCGACGAAATCTTCGGAGAAAAATGTGAGGGCAATTATATACAACCTACCTTCATTACAGATTACCCTAAAGAAATGTCGCCATTGTGCAAGGTTCACCGCGAAGACCCGAGCCTGACCGAGCGTTTTGAATTAATGGTTTGCGGCAAAGAAGTTGCCAACGCCTACTCCGAACTCAATGACCCAATTGACCAGCGCGAACGTTTCGAAGAACAACTCAAATTGCAAGAGCGTGGCGACGACGAAGCCATGTTTATCGACCAAGATTTCTTAAGAGCCCTTGAATACGGCATGCCACCAACAAGTGGTTTGGGTATTGGAATGGATAGACTTATCATGTATTTAACGAACAATCCGTCCATTCAAGAAGTCTTATTTTTCCCGCAAATGCGTCCGGAGATACAAACCCCAAAAGTGCAGCTCAACGAGACTGAAACAGCTATTTATCAAAGAATGCAACAAGCCTCTCAAATGTTACTTGGCGAGCTTCGGGCAGAATTTGAGATCAGCAATAAGTTGTGGGATACCTCTATTAAAACCTTGACAAAAAATCAGTTACTGAGCGTTTTTAAAGAGGGCGAATTACTGTTGGTTAAGTGTAATTAAGCTTTCTGTAATTACTCCGCAATATTTTTGCGTATTAATCAAATATATCTTTTTGCGAATTCCCACATGACAATCCCGGCACAGACACTCACGTTCAAGCTGTGTTTGGTGCCAAATTGCGGGATTTCAATGATGTAATCAGCCATGTCGAGCGCATCTTGTGCAACGCCATCCACCTCATTGCCAAAAACCAGCACAAAGCCGTTGCCCGTTAAACCATGGATGTCTTGTAAGAGCGTTGTTTTGACTGCCTGCTCAACTACACAAATTTTGTAGCCCTTGGCTTTGAGTTGTTCGAGTGCTTCTATCAATGATGCCTCATATTGCCACTCAACTGTTTGCGTAGCGCCCAATGCTGTTTTGTGGATCTCGCGGTGTGGAGGCTGAGCAGTGATGCCACATAAAACCAGACGCTCGACATTAAAGGCATCAGCTGTTCTAAAAAAAGCGCCAATGTTGCTCAGTGAGCGTATGCTATCGAGCACCACAACCAATGGAAATTTAGGCTGTGCTTTATAAGTTTGCTCGTCTGGGCGTTCGAGCTCCCAGAGCTTGAGTTTTTTAGTGGGCTTTTCTGACATTTATAGCTCAAAAATACTGCTAAATTGTGGAAAAAATGAGCAAAAGGCCGGGCTAAAAAGGCCTATCTTTACTTCACAAAAGTAAAATCGTGTCCAAGCAAAGCGCAGAGAAAAGTTCCGAAACCCCCTTGATGAAGCAATACAACCAAATCAAGGCAAGGCATCCAGACGCCATGCTCTTGTTTAGGGTCGGTGATTTCTACGAAACTTTTGGCACTGATGCCGTAAAAGCCAGTCGCATTTTAGGAATTATCCTCACCAAGCGCAAAAACGGTGCGGCAGCAGAGATGGAATTGGCTGGGTTTCCACACCACTCTTTAGAAACCTACTTGCCTAAACTGGTGCGTGCAGGCCAACGCGTGGCCATCTGCGACCAACTCGAAGACCCCAAAATGACCAAAACGATTGTCAAGCGGGGCGTAACAGAACTTGTTAGTCCGGGTCTTGCTTTTAACGACCAAGTGCTCGATCAACGCAGCAACAACTTTTTATGTGCCCTTCATTTGGACAAACAAGAAGTCGGGGCCGCTTTTTTGGACATCTCTACCGGCGAATTTCTTGTGGCCCAAGGCTCAGTGAGTTACATCGATAAGCTCATTAGCGGTTTTAGACCTGCAGAACTCATTTATCAAAAAAGTCAAACCAGTAAGATTCATGAACTTTTTGGCAACGACGCTTTTCATTTCAAGCTCGAAGATTGGGTTTTTGGATCAGATTTTGCCAACGAACAGCTCAATAAACATTTCGGAACCAAATCTTTAAAAGGATTTGGTCTCGATAACCAACAACTTGCCACCATAGCCGCCGGAGCTGTTTTTCATTACCTATCTGAAAACCAACAACAGCAACTCGGACACATTACCAGCATTGGTCAGATTGCTCCAGACCGTTATATGTGGCTCGATCGCTTTACGGTGCGCAACTTGGAGCTCATTCATTCTCCACACGAAAACGCGAGTACACTTGCACACATCCTCGATCAGACTAAAACCCCAATGGGTGGTCGTTTGCTCAAAAGATGGTTGGTTTTGCCGCTCAAAGAAAGACAGCCAATAGCGCAGCGTCATCAGGTTGTGTTGGCGTTAAAGAATGAAACTGCGCTACATTTTGAACTCGACGAAAGACTCAGAGAAATTGGCGATCTCGAAAGACTGATCTCTAAAGTTGCAGTCGGAAAAATCAACCCAAGAGAAGTTCAACATTTAAAACGCACCCTTCAGCAAATACAACCAATTCATGCCTTATTGGAGTCTGTTGACAACAAAAGTCTGCAAAGCTTACTTTCCAAGCTAGATGCCTGTTCGCCACTCATTGACCTCATCGAGCATAACCTCGCCCCAGAACCTGCGATTCAAATTGGAAAAGGACCTGTCATCAAAGATGGTCGCGATGCCCAACTTGATGAATTGCGCAAGATCTCCACAAGTGGTAAAGATTACCTAGACCAAATTCAGGAAAGAGAAATTGAAGCTACCGGAATATCGAGCCTCAAAATTGCATTCAATAACGTATTCGGTTACTACATAGAAGTACGCAACACGCACAAAGATAAAGTGCCCGAAAACTGGATACGCAAACAAACGCTGGTCTCAGCCGAGCGCTACATTACAGAAGAACTCAAAAATTACGAACAAAAAATCCTCGGCGCTGAAGAAAAAATCTTGCAAATCGAGCAAAACCTCTACCAGCAACTCGTATTTGCCATGGCTGATTTCATCGATCCGATTCAAAAAAATGCACAACTTCTGGCACAACTCGACTGCCTTTTTTCTTTTGCAAAAGTGGCAACTGCCAACAACTATTGCCTGCCAACGCTTACCGACGGCTACGAGCTCAGCATCAAAGAAGGGCGGCATCCGGTAATAGAACAACGATTGCCTATCGGTGAGCAATACATTTCAAATGACATCCACTTAGCCAACGATAGCCAACAAATCATCATGATAACCGGCCCAAACATGAGTGGTAAAAGTGCCATTTTGCGCCAAACCGCACTTATTGTGCTCATGGCCCAAATTGGTTCTTTTGTGCCAGCAAGTAGCGCGCAAATAGGAATTGTTGACAAAATTTTTACCCGTGTGGGGGCCTCAGACAACATTTCTTCGGGTGAATCCACATTTATGGTCGAAATGAATGAAACAGCCAGCATTCTCAATAATATTTCTGAACGCAGCCTGATCTTACTCGACGAAATAGGACGCGGCACCAGCACCTATGACGGCATCTCCATTGCATGGGCAATTGCCGAATTTTTGCACGAAAACCCTAGAGCCAAAGCCAAAACCCTTTTTGCAACGCACTACCACGAACTCAATGAAATGGCCAAACGTTTTGAGCGTATCCATAATTTTAACGTGAGTGTTAAAGAACTGGGAACCCAAGTTTTGTTTTTAAGAAAGCTCGAAAAAGGTGGTTCTGCGCACTCTTTCGGAATTCATGTAGCCAAGCTCGCCGGGATGCCTGCGCCGGTGGTTAAACGTGCAGAGTCTGTATTAAAAGACCTCGAAGCTAGCCATGCGGCAGTGGGTGGTTCGAAACAAAAGAAATCCACCAAACCAGCGGTCGAACAAATTGGTCAAGATGTTCAACTCAGCTTTTTTGCGCTCAACGATCCTGTTTTGCAACAAATCCACGACGAACTCGTCCAGACAGACATCAATGCACTTACTCCTGTAGAGGCTTTGCTCAAGCTCAACGAAATAAAAAAACTAACAGGTGCATAGAATTCTATATATTCTTCTGGTCTTCATTTTTAGTGCTTGTTCACTTGAAGAAATTCAACCTGTTCATAACAAGCAACTCATTATTGCTCAAAACTTCATGAGTAGAGCGCAACAACAGATCTTGCAAAAAATGGCCAAAAGGAAGCGAATTCAACTCACTA
This sequence comes from uncultured Lishizhenia sp., assembly GCA_964540625.1. Classification (GTDB taxonomy): domain Bacteria; phylum Bacteroidota; class Bacteroidia; order Flavobacteriales_D; family Crocinitomicaceae; genus UBA952. The sequence continues at coordinate 13,656 of CAZINO010000005.1, forward strand.
TCAAAAAATTGAGCGCCCAGCAGATTCGTAAGCACATTCAACAAAAACCCTGGGATCCAGGGTTCGATCTCATTATGCTCGACGGTATTTTAGAGCAAGCGGTCATGGAGCGCCTTCCTTTCCAATACAAAGAACCACAATTTGCAATTATTCCACTGGGCGTATCCTATGTTCCAGATAGCGTTGTGAAAGTCAAACATTTCAAAGACCTCTCCACAAAATATCTTTGGGCTCCTGCTGATGACAAAGTCAAAGCTATACTCAAGCTTCATTTGGCTTATGCTTACCGCAAACGCGACACGCAAAAAAAGGTGAAACAGGCTTACCTCGATTTACTTCGTGGATTCAAAGACCATGAACTCCAATTCGATACTTACCAACTCCAAAATACACTCTTACTTTGTCGTTTGGATACACACCTTCATTCGCTCAAAAAAGAAGTTAAACGACGTCAATTCACTTATGCGCTTCATGCGCCGACAGCCTATTATGCAGATTATATGGGTTTGTATATTATTGAGCAATGTTCAAGCTATCATCTTGCCAAACAATTCGTACAATACCTTCACTACCGACAAGAACATCAAACCGCATTTCGAAATGCGTTTGGCTGCATCAAAAAGTCAAAAAAACAAAAACACACCCCCATTAAAGAATTGCTGAAGTACCGCGATAAATGACACCTATGTGACATTAAATCCTGAAGAGTTCGTTAATTTTGTAAAAAAATTAACTATGTATCCAGCAGAACTTGTTCAACCCATGAAAGAAGACCTTACCAATGTAGGGTTTGAAGAATTACTAGATGCTGCTGCCGTAGATGCAGCCATCTCCAATACCCCAGACACACTCCTCGTTGTGGTCAACTCCGTATGCGGATGCGCAGCTGGCAATATGCGTCCTGGCGTAAAATTATCTATCCAACACGATAAAAAGCCTAGCAAACTTACAACCGTATTCGCTGGCGTAGATCAAGATGCGGTTGCTCAGGCGAGAAAATACTTCCTGCCTTACCCGCCATCTTCACCGTCCATAGCCCTCTTTAAAGATGGTAAATTGGTTCATTTCCTCGAAAGACACCATATCGAAGGAGGCAGCGCACAAATGATTGCAGCCAACCTACAAGCTGCATACGACGAATTCTGTTAGTCGACTCTAAAAAGTGCAGCCGCAATGCCATCCGCATGTAGCTTGCCTATTTCGGTAAGCACCATGCTTTCTTTATTGATAAGCAACCAATTCAAGCGTGCAAATTCTTCGATTTGCGCGCTTTCTTTTTGTGTCCAATTTGCTTCAAACTTGGATAAATCGAGGCCCCAAATAGTGCGCAAGCCCAATAAAATCTGTTCATTACGGCGCTCGTTGGCAGTGAGCGTTTCTGTTTGATACCAATCTTCGTTGTGCCCCACACCCTTTATGTAAGCTGAGTTATTGGCTATATTCCACCTGCGCGCTAGCCCATTGAACGAATGAGCCGATGGACCAATACCAATATAGGGTTCAAAACGCCAATAAGCACTGTTGTGCCGCGAATGAAAACCTGGTTTTGCAAAATTAGAAATCTCGTAATGTGCAAAACCTGCTTTTTTTGCGTAATCCAAGAGCGTTAAAAATTGTTCGCTTTGTAAGTTTTCATCGGCAGGTTGCAACTGTTTTTTTTGAACTAAATGTTGTAATGCTGTTTTAGGTTCTACCGTAAGACAATATGCTGATAAATGTTGAATGTTCAGGTTAAAAACTTGTGCTAGTGCCGCAGACCAATCTGTTAGTGATTGATGCGGTAAGCCGTATATCAAATCAACACTGATATTATCGAAACCCATTTTTTGGGCTAAGGCAACGCCATGAAGTCCATCTTGTACGTTGTGAGCACGGTTCATCCATGACAAATTCTCATTAGAAAAGGTTTGCAAACCAATACTCAAGCGGTTGATACCGACAGCCTTCCACATCGTTAATTGCTGCTCATTGATGTCCTCCGGATTGACTTCGAAGGTAATTTCACAAGCGTCGGCAACAATATAGTGCTGACGAATTGTCTTAAACAGCTGTGCTAATTCAGCTTCATTGAGCAGGCTCGGTGTGCCGCCGCCAAAGTAAATGGTTTGAATCGGCATTTGATGCGACTGTGCTCGGATTTCCAACTCTCGAACCAAGGCCGACTGCAGTTGGGCGCGATAGGAATCGAAAGTTGTAGAAAAATGAAAATCGCAATAAGTGCAGCGCTTGCGACAATAAGGAATGTGCAAGTATAACCCACTCATTGACTCAGCTGTTATTGCTTGATGAATTGCTTTTGAATTGTTCTTCCTTCAGGACTGACCAATTGAATGATATAAGACCCCGCGCTCAGTGTGTGGATGTCTAATGCAGTGCCCAATGCCTCTTTTTGTTCTGAAAGGAGCAATTTACCACAAACGTCTAAAACTTGGATAGTCATATTGCTGGTATTGAACCAATTGATATGTAAAACGGATTGAGCTGGATTTGGATACAACACAAAGTTCAGATTACTTGCATCTAGGCTTGCGTCGTCAATGTTTCGGACAACTGCGGCTAAGCTATCGCCAAAATCAGCAGCTGGTAAGGTAAAAATGGTGGTGCCATTGTGATCAGCTAAAACTAAGTTGCCATCAGTGCCGCCCCATTGTGATGCGCCCATACCGTCTCCGTAATAATCATAAATCACGAAAGTATAACATTCAAATGCTGTCAAAGGAATGTCATAATTATAGGTGGCGTTATTCTGTAGTGGGTTAGTAGCATCGTTGGGTGCTGGAAAACCACCAGTGCCAAAATTACCTGCTACATTTTCATTTCCTTCAGACCAAACCACAGCCCCTGACGCATTGCGCAATTCGACATAGGTTTCATCTGCATAATCGTCGGTAACCAAGGTTAGCTTTAACAAATCAATTGTTTCCGGAACAGCGGTGACCGTCGTATTGGCAGTTGTTTGGTTATTGGTTGCGTTTTCATCAAGCGCCTGATTTGGATTGCTCACTGTAGCACTTAATGTGTGGTTTCCAGCGGCAAGCTGAACCGTTGGCAATGAAATTGATTGGGCCTGCCATTGTGTGAGTGACCCTGACCACAAATATTGTTGCATTGGGCCATTATCAATTTGGTAATCAATTTGGGCACTTGTTAATGTGGTTGTTCCGACGTTCATTAATGAAAAGCTCGGTAAGTAATTGTCTCCACATAGGGCCTGAGCGGTAAGTTGAGCACCGGAGAGCGCTGCATCTAGCGCAACTACCGTAGTATTATTTGGGTCAAAACCATCAATAAAAGCGGCGCCTGAATTAGTGGGGTCTAACCAGAATTTGAGTTGGTTGGTGCTGTTGCTGCCAGCAGGCTCCCAAGAATTAGCAACGCGGCCATAATAATCCGGTGCACTTAAATTTTGGCAAGACGCACCACCACCCCAGAGCTGCCCAATGATGCGGTGATTTTGATCAAATAAAGGAGAACCAGAAGATCCGCCTTCTGTAGTCGTGTTGCGATCCCATTCTACGGTCCAGGTTGAATTGGCTTCTGTAGAGCCCATACCTTGTGAGATTGAAGGCGCTGCGTCGTCAAAAGAAATTTTCTTGATATCGCCTGATGGATGATGTATACAAACGGTTGCGGTTGGTATTGTACCAGAATTATCCCAGCCTGAAAAATAAGGATTATAGTCTAGCGGAACTGTGCCATTGACCAAACCGCCAGTGATTTCAACCAAACAAAAATCTGAAGGCGTGCGTCTTGCGCGCAATACAGCGCCGCTTAACGATTGAAAAGTTGGCGACGAAGCTGGATTCGGACAAGCGCTAGACTGCCAGTTAAAGCGAAAAACCCACGTTGCAGGGTTACTGTAACAGTGATTAGCTGTCAACACATATGGTTTGCCATCGTTTTGGGTGTTGTTAATGAGTGCGCCCGAGCAAAACCCGCTGCTGCCAGAAACTAACATTACCGCACTATTGCGTTGTGGTGTCCAAGATATACCGTCTGGGCAATTGACATTCATGTTACAAGAGCCCGAGCTACCAAACGCCTTTTCAATAAATTCATTGGCAGTGCGATAACCATGTGTTACTGTTGCTAACTGAACAAACCCTTTGTCATTCTGAGGAGCAACATAATATTCAATGATGGCCTCTTGACCAGGGATAAGTTCGGTACCTAACTGACCATCGTAGATGTGTTCTTGTGTAAATGCACCCAGAATAAAATCTTTGCTCGGATTATACACAAACAACTGATTACCTTCTGGAATAGTTGTCTGTTCAAAAGTAAGATTAACGGTAAGGGCATTTTGACATTTTACCCTTAGCATCCAAAGTTTGGCGCCATTTGGTAATTCATACCAAACCCCCGAACTCGCCGTATTTAAATTGGTGTAATTATTATATCCAAAACGCCATGGCGCGATACCTTGATCATCTACAAGGGCATCTTCGGCTTGTAGCGTAGCAATATTCGGCTGTTCAAACAACCATTGAGGGACCGCTTTGTAATCAATTACGAGCTTAGTTGATGTGGGCAAGCCTCCTTTTCCTTGAATTTGAGCAAAAAGCTGGGTTGTCAATAAAAAGAAGAACAACGAATAAATAGTTTTCATGGAGAGCAAATTAAGTCAGTTTACTGTGTCGAAAATAGTGTTTTTACACCAAGTTACACGTGCATATGACGAAAAAAGTACCCTACAAGTTGTATCTTTGTATTATGTCCAAACCATTTGTTGTCGGAATATGTGGAGGTAGCGGTGCAGGTAAAACAACCTTGCTCAAACGCTTGTCTGAAACTTTTCAGGGTGCAAGCACCGCAGTATTTTCTATGGACAACTACTACTTGCCCTTGGAGCAGCAGTCCAAAGATGCCAATGGCATCGTCAATTTTGATCTGCCTAGCGCATTAGACCATCAAAAATTAAGCGTAGATCTCGAAACGCTCATCTCCGGAGATCCAATAGAAGTGCGTGAATATTTTTTCAATGTTCAAGGTAGCAAAAGCGTGTTGCTCACCATTCAACCCAGTGACATCATCATTGTGGAAGGGCTTTTTACGCTGCACTACCCCGCGGTGTTTTCACAACTTAACTACAGTATTTTTGTCGATGTAGACCATGCTACGCAACTCGATCGCAGAATTTACCGCGACCAAGAAACACGAGGCTACAAACGCTCCGAGATCATCTATCAATGGGAAAATCATGTCTTGCCATGCTACGAGCAATTCATTGAGCCTTACAGACATACTGCAGATTTTATTTACTACAACGACCACCGGGCCGACGACTATTTCTTGCGTTTAAGCGAACAACTGCGTACCTTGGTACCTGATCGCTTTTTGTAATGAACGCCCTACTCCGATTTCTTCGCTCTTGGAAATTCAGCCTACTTGGCTTTGTTTGTTTGCTGACCGGAACTTACCTCCTGATCAAGGACCGCACCCAAGCATTTGACATTGAAGCCGTACAACAAGAATTTAGCACGCTAGAACAACAAGAAATCAAGTACGCAAATTCATTACTTGAAAAAATAAAAGCCAAACAGGCTCTGCCGCAAGTACCTAATTTGGTTTATCATCTCTACGATAAAGAAGTGTTATTTGGTTGGAGTAGTAACCAGTTGCCGATTGGACGCTACAAAACAGCACTATTCCCAACAACTGGCCTGATCAAACTCAACAACGGGTGGTATTATTGCCACTCTGTCAAAGACGGTGAGTTGACCTGCACAGTGAGTTTTTGTTTACTCAAAGAATATGAATTCAGTAATGCCTATTTAAAAGTAGTGAATCCTGGGTTTTGGAGACAAAAATTTCAAGTAAACCTTAGTGGTACAAAAGAACAAGCGATTACCGACCGACATGGCGAAGTCGTATTTTATGCAACTGTGCTTCCGCCAGATAGCGCGCCGGTTAGCAGCAATTGGGCTCCTTTTTTCTTTTTAATTGCTGGGTTTCTTTTTTACTATCAGCTGCAGCAATACTTCCAAAATAATTTATGGGGGAATCTATTTCTTCTCTTGAGTTTGGTCTTGGTACGGACAGCTGTCTACGAAATTCATTGGCCTTCAGATTGGCTCGAAAGCGATTGGTTTTCAGCTGGTTTTTTTGCTTACAACGAATGGTATCCCGATTTTTTTGCATTTGCTGTTAATAGCTTTTTTGTCATTTTTGGCCTGCGCTTTGTTTTTGCGATTTTCCGCATTCTCGATCTCAAATGGTTAAGTGCATTATTGCTGTTTGCGCCATTTCTTTGTTGGTTTTATATCGAGGCCCAACTCAATATTATCATAGACCATTCCAACATTCCATTGAGTTTTGAGCACTTGTTTGACATCAGGTTGAGCACTTACTTTTTCTTTGCGCTGCTCGGATTCTTTTTGTACACCTATCAAAAATTGGTGTACCAAGTTCTGCAGCTCAATCAAAACCAAGCTTGGTTCGGTAACCGATATTTGAGGTTCTTTTTGCTTGCAGCTCCCTTTTCAGTTCTGATCTTCGGAGAGCTCAGCTGGATGAATGTACTCCCTCTTTTAATCATTGGTATTCATATCATTTTTGAGCAGGTCAATCATTCATCTTGGTATAAACTCAGCAGTCAGCTACTCATTTTGAGCGTGAATGCAGCTGTGCTCGCTATTTATTTACAAACGCTTCAAGCCAATAAAGACCAAGAGAACCGTAAATTATTTGCACAGCAACTCGCTCTGGAGCGCAATATCAATTTGGAACTTTCCTACGCAGAAATTGCACCTAATCTCAGTGAAGAAAAATGGCTACGAACGGACTTCGATTCGCTTCGCAAACAATTCACAAAAGTAGGTTTTGAGCACGTTCTCACGCAACGATTTTTGAGTGGTATTTGGGATGGTTTTGACATAGATGCAGACTTGTATGACTTGGCCGAAAAGCCATGTTTTGGCGCTGATAGTACTCGGTTAGAACGGCTTCAAAATTTAGTGCAACAACACGGACAACCTTCTGATATTCAAGACGGTATTTATTTTATGCCCCACGAAGAAGAAGGCCTCAGTTATGTCATCTTACTGCGCATAAGTGCGCAAAGAAGTTTAGCAATTACCTTAGTTTCAAAGAGCATTCCAGAAGAAATAGGCTTTCCAAGATTACTCATTTCAGACCAGGCCGGTATTTCGAGTAGTTTAGAGCAATACGCTATAGGGAAGTACGCAGAGGGGCGACTCATTCATCAGTCAGGAAATTATAATTACCCCTTGCGTTTAGCAAATATCAAGACCATTGCAAAAAGGCGAACTTCTTTTGAAGCCAACGATTTCACGCACGTGATCATTGGTCAGCATACAGGGTCGGCAATAGTGATTTCTACACCCCAGCGCAATTGGTTGAACAATGTTACCGGTTTTGCTTTCCTTTTTGTTTTTTGGGGGCTACTCTTACTGCTACACAACATCTTTAGAGCACTTTTTCATCAACAAAGCGCACAATGGTCCTTATCTTTTAAAGTACAGTTGGCATTCCTGGTTATTCTAGGCCTCTCGTTATTTTTATATGGTTTAGGGAGCTCTCTGTTCATTGGAAAACAATTTGATAATTATACCCAACAAGCACTCAGAGAAAAACTAGATGCCGTCCAAACAGAGTTAAAAAATCAGACCCATCAACTTGACACCCTAGATGCAGCAGCAATAGGTAAGCCGCTCGAAACCAAACTGGCAAAATTGTCTAGTGTTTTCAAAACCGATTTATTTGTCTTTGACAGCGATGGTTTCTTAATTGCGTCATCAAGGCCCAAACTTTTTGCCTATGGACTTATCGGTGAACACATGAATCCCGACGCTATGGATGCTTTAATTGGAGCCAATCAAAGTTATTTTTCTCACCAAGATCAAATTGGCGCACTTACTTACAGGAGCGCTTATTTACCGATTATCAACCACAAACGACAACAAATTGGTTTTATCAACCTACAATTATTTGGTCAACAAGAAGCTTACGAACAACAAATTGAGAATTTTTTAAAAGCAGCTATTAACGTCTTTGTGCTGCTTTTAGCCATTTCTGTTTTCATTGCATTGGTAGTGAGCAATTGGCTCATCGGGCCACTACAAGCTGTGGCAAGATCCGTGCGAACATTAGAATTCGGTAAGAACAATCAAAAAATAACGTACAATAACCAAGATGAAATCGGCCTACTCGTGAAAGCCTACAATGAAAAATTGGCAGAACTAGAGCACGCTGCAGGTCAGATTGCACGTAGCGAACGCGAAAGTGCTTGGCGCGACCTCGCCCAACAAATTGCACACGAGATCAAAAACCCACTTACGCCAATGAAATTGAGTATTCAACATCTCTTGCGGAAGATTGAAATGCAAGATGCTGATGCGCCACAACTTGTTCAAACCGCTCTGCCAGGGCTCATCGAGCAAATTGATGCTTTGGCACGTATGGCCAATGAATTTGCTCGGTTTGCCAAGCTTCCTGAACCCGTTTTTGAAGCAATTGAACTCCATGCATTTGTTGAACAAGTCCTATTGATATTTGATGAGGACCAAAACCGTATTCAACTTTATACCAACACAGAGCCAGTCTGGATTTTGGCCGACAAAGACATGTTCAAACAAGTTTTCCATAACCTACTGCTCAATGCAAAACAAGCCACAGATTCCAGGCCTAATCCACATATTGAGATCAACATAACAAGTACAACCACACATATAACTATCGCTATTCAAGATAACGGCATTGGCATTTCAAAACAAGAACAAGACAAGATTTTTACGCCTTATTTCACGACCAAATCATCGGGGTCAGGGATTGGTTTAAGTGTTGTCAGACAAATCATCGAAAAACACAACGGCCAAATTTGGTTTGACAGCGAGGAGGGTGTTGGAACCGTCTTTTATGTCAAATTGAACAGGAATACTTAACGCTTTATTTTCGATAAGGCGTTAAATCATAAATCTGAACGTTGCCGCTTTGGTAGAGTGGGTGCGCTAAAAAAGATTGTAAATCTGGATGTTGCACATCTTGCTTCAATACAAGAAGCTTTGCCGCCCCATTTTGAATGAGTTTGTGTATCTGCGGTACAAACGCGGTATTTCTATCTAAACTATAATTGGTGTATCCTATCCGGTCAATTGCCGTAAGATGCACATTTGCATAAGGGTCCGAAAAGCAAAACACGGTGTCGTTAGATGGTACTATTTGCTGAATTGCCTTTTTTTGCGCTTGGAGCTGCCCCAAAGTTTCTTGGTGATTGAAGTAAAACCAACCCCAATTTCCTTTGATAAATGAAGAAATAAACGGCGTGTTCTTTACAATCACATTTTGATTCCCGGCTGCGACCTGCGTAAAGGAAAGCGTATTAAGAAATATCAGTGCTAAAAAAATGATTTCCAAAGGCTTTTTCCACCGTTTAAATGATTGCCATTCAGGCCGATCATATAAGTAAGCTCCAAAAAGAAAAAGTGGGAAAAAGAGCAGTTCAATGAAGTAATAGTCGTGCACCTCAAAAACCCAGAACCATAAAATAAGATATGCCACAAGCCCGAGTGTGCCGATCCATAAAAAGTGCTTCACATAAGTACTCGTTTGCTTAGACCACAGCAACCAAAAATAGATGCCTATAAATACAGGCCAAGTAATCAATGGAAATATTTCGCGACTATGTTCAAAAAATACCAACTTAGCAATGCGCCAACGCTCTGCTATACTTACCTCCCAAATTGGACGTATCGTGGTTGAAAATATTGTTGAACCATAATGGGCATTGTACTGAATGGCGTAGCGATACCAAATAAAAGTAAACCCAAGTGCGATTAATAACCCCGCATACATCAAGCGCACCTTACGCGTTTGAAGACTTATTCGGAGCTTTTTACTAAACAGGCGTTCGGAAGTATATGCGCCATAAAATGATAATACAGCAATTAATGCCGTAATCTTTAGTAAAAGTGCCAAGCTTAAAAAGATAGTAAAAATCGCAAATGCCCTTTTTTCTTCTTTTTGCCAAAAACGGTAACCAAACGAAATGGCCAACAGCAAAAAAGAGAAAGAGAAAACATTTGGAAGCAAGGTATCAGCATAATAAATGAGCGCCGGAAAAGAAAATATAAACCCTATAAAAACAAGCAACTTCGAATCTGATTTAAACACAGATTGAAGCAGTGGCAATAAACTTAAAATCGAAATAATTAAAATCAAAACTGAAAATAATTTGGCTATCCATAAATGATAACCCGTTAATTTCCATATTTGACCAATAACAAAGTATACAAGCGGAAATTCAGCCGCTGCATTTTGATTTGCAGAAGGTGAAATCCAATTTGTTTTAGGCTCAAGGAAGGAAGCGCCTCTGAAATACTGAATGGCTTGCGTCAAAGAATCAGATTTCCTACACTCGTGGATAGGTAGAATTTCAGCAAAAAAATGCTGCCAACATCCATAAACAACAGAAAGTATTAAAAGTAAAATAACCGCTTTTAGCTTCAACACATTTTGACTTGAATTCATCCCCTAAAGATAAACGCTATTATCGAATTCCAATACGCAATGTATATACCACTTCAGATACAACCGGTTCACCTTGTTCATTCTTGGCAGGAATCCAGAGCGGCATTTGCAACGCCGCTTTGGTCAACAGAGGTTTTAAAATCTCTAATTCAGATGAGGTAAATCTGAGGAAGGTCAGTTCTCTAACCTGTCCTTTTGTATCGATAAGTAAGCGGAAATAAATTTTACCTTCCACCCCGATTTCTTCAAGATATTTCCATTCCGGTGTTATGACTAATATGTTACCTAAAAATAAACCAGCGTCTTCATAGTTTTTGCCAAAAACAGGATCTTTTGCCGGAAAAAGCACCAAACTATCACGTATTGTTTTGGGCGTTGAGGGCAGACTGATCGGTTCTGGCTCTGGAATATATCCCGGTGGATCTATCGGATAAGGTACAGGATCGTAGGGATCGTATGGGTCATAAGGAGGAAGTGGTTCGGGTGCAATAAAAATAGGCTTGGTGTCCGAATTGTATTTTTTAGTGGATAAAATAGGATTATTTAATGCGCCTTTCTTTGACGATTGCGTTTTCAAGTCATGATTCTTTATCCGACGATTGGCATTGTTGCGCTCTTGACAAGCAAATAACAGCAGTGCTAATACCAAAATAAGATGCTGGTTTGACTTCATTTAAATCCTTTAGAACAAAGAACGCACAAACAATTGAATCCTTACCTTTGTTAGACTAAAAAAAGAAAATGCAGCGTTATTGTCTCGACCCTTTTAAGCGAACACGTGTCAACACCAAAGAAGTGCAAATAGGAACACTTCGCTTGGGGGGAGACAACCCCATTCGGGTTCAATCCATGACCACCACCGACACAATGGACACCGATGGCTCTGTAGCACAATCTATACGTATGATTGACGCTGGTTGCGAACTCGTTAGATTAACAGCCCCCAGTAAAAATGAAGCCGAGAATTTAAAAAATATCAAAGCTGAGCTTGTCAAAAAAGGATACCACACGCCGCTGGTCGCCGATATCCATTTTACGCCAAATGCCGCTGAAATTGCGGCTAAAATCGTTGAAAAAGTCAGGGTAAATCCCGGTAATTACGCCGACAAAAAGAAATTTGAAGAAATCGAGTATACGAACGAAAGCTATCAAGCCGAACTCGACCGCATCGAAGAAAAATTTACGCCGCTGGTTTTACTATGCAAGGAACACGGCACCGCAATGCGCATAGGAACCAACCACGGTTCGCTTTCCGATCGCATTTTAAGTCGCTACGGTGACACCCCTGAAGGCATGGTCGAATCTGCCTTTGAATTTATCCGGATCTGCGAAAAACTCCAATTTGACCAACTCGTGATCTCCATGAAAGCAAGCAATACGCTTGTCATGGTGCAGGCCTACAGACTACTCATGGCCAAAATGCTCGAAAATGGTGTTGTGTATCCGCTACACCTTGGTGTCACTGAAGCAGGTGACGGCGAAGACGGCCGTATTAAATCAGCTGTTGGCATTGGCGCACTTTTAGAAGATGGCTTGGGCGATACCATTCGGGTCTCCTTGACAGAGGCTCCTGAAGCAGAAATTCCAGTAGCCCAAAAACTCGCAGCAAAATACCATCAATATGAGCCGTTTGTATTTGAGCATCCAAAGGCCGAATTAAACTATTCTCCTTTTTCATATGCACGTCGTGAGAGTGCCTCATTGCACAATATTGGCGGAAAAAATGCGCCAATTGTTCTCGCTGACCTCTCGTTTGTGGAGCAAATTAAAACAGCCCACTTTTTTGGTTTTGGTTACCAATATAGCATTCCTCTCGACAAATGGAATATACAAGAACAAGCGGCAGACTACGTTTACATTGGAAACAACGAACTTGATTTTGAAGTGCCTGGAACCCTCGGCGTGATCGTTGATTTTGATTTATGGAAGGTGGCATATAGCCAAAAAGCAGGTTTTTATCCGCTCATATTAAAAGAACAGCTTTCTGAAGTAGCAAAAGATCAGATTTGCTTTTTGCCGCTTGAAGCCGAAGATGCCATTCCGCAAGAACTCGCTGACAAAACAAATGTTTGTATCATTCTCAATACCAAACATGACAATAAAACACAGCTGTATCGCCGCTTCTTTTTAGAATTACAAACAAGTAACTACACACATCCCGTCATTTTATCTTATCAATACGAAACTGACGAGCTTGAAACCTTCCAACTTTACTCAGGGGCCGATGCTGGCGCCTTACTGATTGACGGTTTCGGTGATGGTCTGTGGCTTAATGCCAACCTTGGTGCACAATACATCAATTCCACATCCTTTGGAATACTTCAAGCAACCAGAACACGCATTTCCAAAACAGAATATATTTCTTGCCCATCTTGTGGTCGAACTTTATTTGACTTGCAAGAAACAACAGCCAAAATCCGACAAAGAACCGCCCATCTCAAAGGTCTGAAAATAGGCATCATGGGCTGTATTGTAAATGGGCCTGGAGAAATGGCCGACGCAGATTACGGTTATGTTGGCACAGGTCCTGGGAAAATCAACTTGTATAAGGAAAAAACAATTGTCAAACGCAATATTGAAGAAGAACAAGCGGTAGAAGCCCTTGTTGAGCTCATCAAAGAATACGGCGATTGGCAAGAGCCCCGCGTTTAAGTATTTTACGATTAAAAATCAGGTGCACAACTCAACACCATCCATTCATTGCTATTTGGGTGGTAGAAGCCTAATTTAGCTGCATGTAAATAAAGCCTATCGGATTTTTGACCATATAAGTCATCGCCTTGAATTGGGCAATTCAAGCCTAAATGATGTGCACAATGTACGCGTAGTTGATGTGTGCGGCCAGTATGGGGAATCAATTGTATACGCGCTTTGTTGTCATCTATTTCTAAAATTTGATACGTGGTATGGGCGTAACTTCCATGTGTTTCACACACCAATTGCCGTGGTCGATCATCTAAATCTACCCTGAGCGGTAATTTAATGTCTCCCGCTGAATCAACTGGGATTGCTGTAAGGATGGCAATATATTCTTTCTCCACTTTTCTGAGGACAAACTGGCGTTGTAAACGCTCGTGCATGAGCTTGGTTTTGGCTGCCAACAAAATACCAGAGGTCGACATGTCCAGACGATGCACCAATAAAGGCCCTGTTGCTTCAGGATACTTTCTTTTCAAATCCTCTAATGTGTTTGGTTGGGGATGTTTACCTGGCACCGAAAGATAATCTGGCGCTTTATTGACCGCCACAATATAGTCATCTTCATAAATGATGTCCAGTGGTTGAGGTGGATGAACCGCAGTAATTGGATTGTCGTCAACGGCTAAACCCTTTAGCATGTGCCCAAGAATGGGCTCGCACTTGCTTTTGCATGACGGATAAAAATGCCCGTGTATGCGCACTTCTGAATCTGGGGACATTCCCCACCAAAATTCAGCCATACAAATGGGTTTGAATTGCTGCAAGTAGGCATATTGCAGCAACTTGGGCGCCGCACATTCCCCAGCGCCAGCTGGTGGCGAACCAGCAAAAAGTTCAAGAACATTTTTGTGTTCGCCCAGCGCATTCAAAAAAGTATAGCGCTCAAATATACGGCGCTGTAAATCTGCGGAATGTGCCGCACGTCGCTGTCGTAAATTTTCTATTTGCGCTTTTGCTTGATCTAATTTTACTTTTGAATTGGCGATTTCAATTTGGGCCATCTTCTTTATTTCTTTCAGCGCTCTACTTTCATGCATGCTTTGTTGATCTAGGATTTTTGAAAGCGCTGCATATTCGTCGGTGCCCGGCACCAATTTTGCGCGCTGCTCGGCCCTGAGGGCTTTTGCGCGCTGGTTATTTTGCAAATTTTGAGTTATTTTTTCTTCCCAATGTTGTTTGCTGCGCTGAAAATCAACATGCAAGGCCTTTAATTCAGTAGCGGCCTCTAATTTTTCTAGCTCCAAGGTCAAGTCGTTGATCTCTATTTCTTCACGTCGGAAAAAACCTTGTGCTTCCAGTAAATCAAATACTGGCGGAACAAAACCTTCATGATCATTTGAATTGCCAAGTTTGCCAGAAAATGCAGCCAGGTAACCTAGTACGCCACTTGGATCAGCAACCACCAATACACCAAACATTTTTCCGATTGCACCTGCTCTTTGTTGCCGTCCAATTCCAAAGTCATGGCCGAAGACCTCTGTTTTTAAGCGCTGTTGCAATAAATCCACAGCATGCTTGGCCAACGGATGTACATCGTAATAAAACGGAAAAGTGAATCGATTGGGCAGATCCGTATTTTGAATTTCGGATTCAAAAGGAATAAACATAAACAAAGGTCAAAAAAAAACGCCCTCGTTGGAGGGCGTTTCTTATATCTTTTCAAAGAAATTATTTGATCACAACATTTTTAGTTGTTGTCAAACCATCAACAGTGATTGAAACAATGTAGCTTCCTTTTGCAACATTTTCAGTTGAGAAAGAAACAACTTGTGTACCGTTCAAATTTTCTAAGTTCTTAGCAGCAATTACGCGACCTTGAAGATCCATCAAAGCAACAGCGTAGTTGTTGTTGGTAGCTTCGAAAGAAACGTTTACTGAAGAAGATGCAGGGTTAGGATATACGTTCATTGCGATTGTAGCCAATTCATCCATTCCTAATGCACCTGTTTTGAAAGCACGTGTGTCCAAAGAAGCGAACTCACCACCAGAAGCAATAGTTGTACCATTTGCATCTACTAAAGAGTAAGCACCGTTTCCATAAGAACAGCAGATACCGTCACCGTAAGAATCATAGATTTCAAAAGTGTAGCATTGGCTAGGGTTCAAAGTAACCATTTGCGGAGCTTGAACAGTTTGACCTGCTTGACCAGTTGTCATGTCTGCCCAGTTACCACCACCTTGTGCTACAGTAGCACCAGCGCTGTTCTTGATAGCCCAAGAAGTTTCAGAAGCATAGTAGTCTGTGGTAATGTTTACAGTAACATACTGAGAAACTGCGTTCGCTGCAGAAGCGATTGTAGCGTTCACTCCGTTGTTTGCTGCAGAAGCATCGCCAGCTGTTGTAACTGTTACAGTCAATGCGCCACCAGTAAAGTTAGCAATTGGAGAACAAGTTACGTTTGCAACACCATAAGTTGCAAGGTTACCACTGTAAGTACCTGTAGAAACAGTTGCACCACCTTGGGTGATAGTAACTGTTGCAGCAGTAAGTGCAGAAGTACCGTTGTTTTGGATTTGTACTGAAGGTGTGTAAGAACCTTCACAGTGAACCAAAGAACCTGTGTAACCCAATGCAGCTACATCAGAAGGTGCAGATGCTGGTGGAGGACAAGCAGAAACAGTAGCATACAATGCTGCTGCACCTAATTGGCCCACTTCTTCTACGATGCGGTTAGGGCAAATACGGTAGATTGTTGGAAAATAAGCGATGTTGTAATCGTTGTTGATTTGGTTTGCCAATGCAGACGCAGGGTTTGACATTGGGAATTGGATTTGGTTACCTGCAGCTGGCTCAATCCAGTTACCAATAGAACCTGATCCGTCGAGCATGGTAGCATCGGCAGTAGTTCCGTCACCTTCGATCCAGATGACCATAACATCGTCCGTGGTTGAAGCAACAACACCAGGAGCGCCAGCAGGACCGTGGTTAGCATAAACATCCTCGAGCGCACCGGAAAGGTGATAGTTCCAACATGGACCACACCAAGTAGCAGAAACGTCTAAGAATACAGTGTATCCTTGGTCAAGGTAGTCATACAAAGTGTATGAACCATTGCTAGTAGAACCAGCAGAAGACAACCAAGACTGGTATGCAGTCACGGTAAAGTTTGGAGCAACGCTACCTGGAGCAAGTTGTGCATTTGCACTAACACCAGCAAGTAGCATAGCAGCTGAGAATAATAGTTTTTTCATGCGTTAAAATTTAAGTTTGTGTAAATATAAAGAAATTCCGCTCAAGGAAAAAAATACGAGGCCAAAAAGGGGGATTTATGCTATTTTTTTTTGAGTTGTTCTTTTACAAACAACTCGATGGCAGCAACCATGGATGGGGCTTTCGGGTGCGGCGCATGGACGTCAAGGCGCAAATTGTTTTTCAATACAGCATTGGCCGTTGTTGGGCCAAATGCAGCTATTGCCGTATTGTTTTGCTTGAAGTCAGGGAAATTTTTGAATAGCGATTCTATTCCGCCTGGGCTGAAGAAGACGAGCATGTCGTAATAGACATCTTCTAGATCGGATAGATCTGCAGCAACTGTTCTGTAGAGAACAGCTTTGGAAAATGGAATATTGTACTTTTCTAAAGTAAGGGGAATGTTATCGCGAAGAATGTCTGTGCAAGGCAACAAAAATTTCTCGCCTTTTTGCTTTTTCATGAGTTCCGCTAACTCATCTATTGTCTGTTTACCAAAAAATATTTTTCGCTTCCGATAGGTGACATATTTCTGCAAATACAACGCAACCGCCTCGGTGATACAAAAGTATTTCATTGTGTCTGGCACCTCAAAACGCATGGCTTCAGCCATTCTAAAAAAATGATCTACGGCTACCTTAGAAGTGAGGATAACAGCTGTATGAATCGAAATATCAATTTTCTGGGTTCGAAACTCTTTCGGGTCGACACCTTCGACTTTGATAAAAGGTCGGAAGTCAATTTTGATCTTATATTTGTCAGCTAAATCGAAATAAGGAGATTTGTCTCCTTCTGGTTTCGGCTGAGAAACTAAAATGGTCTTAATAGCCAAAGTTGTCGTTTTAATTAGTTGTATTCACCGGAAAACCAATGCCATACAAAAAGTACGGGGATGATTTCCAGAGCGCAAAGGTACAAAATTAAATAATACCATTCCAAATTTGCTTGACGACAGGCCCGCCAAGCTTTTACTTGTCGCCATATATAGGCTGCAAACATGACAACCAAAAAGATGCTTCGCAATGCAAGATGAGCCTCTCCGTTAATAAGCCACATAAAAGTGAGGCTTAAGTAAACAAGCCCTGTAAAAGACCAAATTTGTTTGTTAATGTCTGCTAATTGGGTGGCTAACTTCCATTGATCCGTTATTAAAAGAGCTATTCTAAAATTGAGCATTTGAAAAAGGATGTAAATGAAGACAAGAACCAAAGCAAGTAGAGCGGCCTGTTCTTTAGGATAATAAGAACGCATAAACAAATAAACACTTAGGCTAAATGCAATGAAAAAATTGGTGAGCAGCAAAGTTTGTGTTTCGGGTCTTATTTTATCGTCATCAAAACCAAAAGATTCGGTTCGACTCATCTTCCAAAAACGTTTCCATGATAAGGCAATTGCGTCTGGAGTGCCAATCCTGGCATAGGCAACAAATGTCAAGGAGAGCAAAGAAATGAACAGCAAATAGCTATTCATTTGAGAGGCCCTTTCTACAAGTTCAAATGTTGGCATAGATAAAAACAATTGCACAAAAATAATTCAATTTTGCATGCTACAGCTGCACAGATTATTACGTACTTTTGTCACACAAAAATTCCATCATGAAAACAGACTTATATCAACAACCCGACTACTACAACATGGACGACCTGCTCTCAGAGGAGCATAAGCTAGTGCGTGATGCAGCAAGAGCTTGGGTTAAAAAAGAAGTCTCACCAATTATTGATGAGCACTACGAGAAAGCAACATTCCCAATGCATATCCTCAGTGGCCTCGGAGAAATTGGCGCTTTTGGTCCCTACATTCCAGCTGAATACGGAGGGCCTGGCTTGGACCAAATTTCATACGGCCTTATTATGCAAGAACTAGAGCGCTGTGATTCAGGTCTTCGTTCTACCGCATCTGTTCAGTCTTCATTGGTCATGTATCCAATTTGGAAATACGGCTCCGAAGAGCAAAAACAAAAATTCTTACCCAAACTAGCCACCGGCGAAATGATGGGTTGTTTCGGACTAACAGAACCAGATTATGGCTCCAACCCAGGCGGCATGATTACCAATTTCAAAGACGCCGGTGACCATGTTATCCTGAACGGCGCTAAAATGTGGATCTCAAATGCACCATTTGCTGCTATCGCAGTCGTATGGGCCAAAGACGAATCTGGTCGTATTCACGGTCTAATCGTCGAGCGCGGTATGGAAGGTTTTTCGACCCCTGAAATGCACGGTAAATTATCTTTGCGTGCATCGGCCACCGGTGAACTCATTTTTGACAACGTCAAGGTGCCAAAATCAAATATCTTACCGGGTAGATCTGGTTTAGGTGCGCCTCTTAGCTGCCTTGACTCCGCGCGTTTTGGCATCGCATGGGGGGCACTAGGTGCTGCCATGGACTGCTATGACCAAGCACTTCGCTACTCAAAAGAGCGCACACAATTTAATGTGCCAATCGGCGCATTCCAATTGATTCAGAAAAAATTAGCTGAAATGATTACCGAAATCACGAAAGCTCAATTGCTCACTTTGCGCTTAGGCCAATTGCGCAACGAAGGCCGTGCGACTTCAGCGCAAATTTCAATGGCTAAACGCAACAACGTTGAAATCGCATTGAACATTGCCCGTGAAGCACGTCAAATTCACGGGGGCATGGGTATTACTAGCGAATACTCCATGATGCGCCATATGGCAAATCTAGAATCAGTAGTGACTTATGAAGGCACACACGATATCCACTTACTCATTACTGGTATGGATGTCACAGGAATCCCTGCTTTCACAAGAGAAATGCCGAATTTATAAGATTTACTAGATATCCTCACTTTCCGAAAGCGCATCTCCTCTTATGAGGCGGATGCGCTTTCTTGCTTCTGCACCAAACAGACTCGCTTTGTACTCAAGTAAAATACGTTTGTACAAAGCTTCTGCATTTGTTGGATTCTTTAAAATTTGCTCATTGATTTCAGCAAGCCTAAATAATGCATCGTCGGCTAATATATCAGTCGCATGAAGTTTAACGAGGTCTTCGTAATAACCTATTGCTTGCGTCCATGCACCTTGTTGTTCCATGACTTGGCCTTTTCTAAATAAGATGTCATCTGCCAAAGAGTGATAGGGGAAGGCGGTTTGAATGCTATCAAAAAGCACAAACGCTGAATCATATTTATGTTGGGCAATCATGCGGTCAGCTGTTGCAAACCAACTCATTACTTGAAAGTTACTATCTAAACCATAATTATCCGTAATAAAAACGGAAAGCTGAATGGCATCATTGGAAATAAAACGAGAGGTGCCTTCTTTTAAGACATCCAGTTGTGCCTGTGCAAATTCAAATTCGCCATCATAATAAAATATTTTAGCGTTCTTAAACTTGGCCTCCGCACCGATTGTTTCAAATTTAAAATCGTTGTCGATTTGCATATATAATAAAGATGCCTCCCAAATATCACCGTCTAGCACTTGAATATCTGCAATCAGCATTTTCACTTGAGCGCGTTGCATATCAGTTAACCCAGGCATTCGCAATAAATCTTGAAGCTCTGCAAGCGCAATTTGACTCTGACTAGCGTAAAAAGCACGGATTTCTGCAAGTTGTAAGGTCAATTGGTAAGTAACGCGGGTTTTTCCTAAACGGACCAATGCTGCCTCGAAATCTGCAATACATTGATTGATTTCATTTTGATTGAACTTTCTAAATTGCGTGACCTGAATAAATCTACCGTTCAATAAGGCCAATTGCGCCTCATAAAAGTTCGGTTTCTCTTGGCCCAAATCAATCACGTATTGAAAACAACGATTTGCTTGTTCGAATTCCGCATTTTCAATGCATATTTGACCGAGTTCCATGACTTCTCGGCCATCTCCTTTCATGCGTTTATCAAGTGCTATTACTTGTGTAGCGGCGCCGTTAAAATCGCGGATCTGGACAAACAACCAAATCAAGATCTGATTACAAACTAAAGGTGCATTGGCTTGTTGAACGCGGCTCAACATGACTTCCTTAGCCAGTATAAAATCTGGACTCGAAGATTGGGTGAGGTCCAATCTGGCACCAATAGCTTGTTGAATAGGTTCCAATACTGTTGGCTGCTGAACAAGATAATCTAAGTAAGCTGCAAGCATTGCTCGTTTATCGCCGACCAGAGAAAAATAATCAGCATATTGAAAATTGAAAGGATAAGATGGACTGAGCTTTTGACCAGCATCCAAGGCGCGTTTAGCCTGAGGTAATTTAGCTTTAGCGACAAAAGCTTGATAAACCGCAATGGCCTGGCCTGGGTTATTGGGTTGCAGTTCTTCGATGATTTCGTCGTAAATCTTGGTGGCCTTCGCAAGCTCGTTTTGATCCTCATAAAATGCAGCGCCAATCAAACGGACTTCATAGTCTTGCTTATTGAGCGCTATTTGCTTTCGCAATACTTTTTCTGCGGTTTTGTAATCTTTTTGGGCTATCAGACATTCGAAATATGGTAGAAAAATGGGTTTGCTTTGGTCCTGAGCATACACTTTTTCAAAATAACCCAACGCTTTGTCTAGCTCCGCATTATTGTAATAATATTGTGCAAGCTGCAAATCAGTAGAACTTTGCGCTGCTGCTGAAAAAGTGCAAAAACAAGAAAATAAGAAAATGAAAATTCTTGCGGCAAACATTATTTTCTGCGTTTTTGAAGGAGCGTGTAGGAAAATGCTTCGATTGGTGGATAAAGTCGATCGTAATCAGCTATCAATTTGGCGCGCGCATTCATAAAATCGTTCGTCAGCGCACTTAACTGTTTTACTTTTTGTTTTTCGAACCGAATATACTCGCTGTAGCGCTGACGCTCTCCGCGTCCCTCTTCGATATCGCGACTTAGATTCTTGAGCACTGCCAGCTCTTCTTTAATGCCATTTTTTGCTTTTAAATACTGTTTCATCAAGGGATTAATGCTTTTTCTCATTAGCTTGAACTCCTCGAGTTGTCGCGCTAATTCCATGTTGATTGTGTCGAGATGTAAATTTTGTTTGATGCGCAATTCCGCTTGCATGGCATCATTTTTTAATGTCGCAACATCCTTTATTACATGCCTTTCTAATTGCTGACTGAGCTGTTCGAGTTGTTGTTGTTGTTTATCAACTTGACTAAGTAATTCGTCTCGGTTGAAATCGGCACAAGAAAAAAAACCAAGGGTAATCAGTGCGATAAAAAGTAATGTTTTCATGTTATTCAAGCTAAATAGGTATGGATACCCGCGGTTAAAATTAACGCTAATATAAAGCCGGTATATACCTCGAGTGGAGAGTGTTTATTTAAGTACAGCCTTGCGGCTAATGTCAAGCCAGCAGCTAATAATGCACTTAGTAGCCACCAAATACTAAACTGATCTTGAGCACGAGAAAATACAGCCAAAAACCCCAATAATATGCCTGCCCCAGCCGCATGCAATGAAATTTTAATCCAGCGATTGATCAATAGAAATATACTTGTTACCGCCACTCCTGAGAGTGGTAGGGCATAGTAATAGCGCGGCAACTGAGTGGCTCCTGCTTTATATACAAGTAGAAAAAATAAAACCAGAGAATACACCAACATGATCAATAACGGCAAACTTCGTTCTCGCTGCCTTTCTATGTCTATTGTACTAATTACCTTAAATCGGTGCAACAAGATAAACGATAAACCAGGTGCTACCACGCTAAAAAGAAAGAAGATTGTAAAAAGTGCCCATTTACTCGGGTTGGGTGCAAAATACAAGCTTGACATGTTCATATTTGTGCTGTAAGCTGGTACAAATAGACTGATCAAGATGCCATAAGTCGGCATAAAAAGGGGCAAAAACACCCATGAAAAAAAGTGTGCGAGGTATTTCATAATTCTTTGCGCATTCGGGCCACTGGAATTTGGAGTTGCTCTCGGTATTTGGCTACCGTTCGTCTGGCAATGTTATAACCTTTTTCTTTGAGTAAATCCATCAGTTTTTCGTCGGTAAGTGGGTTGTGTTTGTCTTCAGCGGCAATTGCATCGGAAAGTATTTTTTTTACCTCACGGGTCGAGACCTCCTCTCCACTATCTGTAGATAACGACTCCGAGAAAAAATACTTTAATGAAAAAATGCCGTAGTTGGTTTGGACATATTTTGAATTAGCTACCCTCGAAACTGTAGAAATATCCAACTCTACCATGTCTGCAATGTCTTTTAAGATCATGGGTTTGAGTTTGGTTTCGTCTCCAGACAGAAAATAAGCCTCTTGGTATTCTAAGATAGCTCCCATGGTGAGTAGCAGGGTTTGTTGTCTTTGCTTGATGGCATCAATAAACCACTTGGCACCATCTAGTTTTTGTTTTACAAATTGAAAAGCTTCTTTATCTGACTTAGAGCTTTTGGCGCCTTCGGCATAGCTGCGCAACATATTTTCATAATCGCGATTCACCTTTAAATCGGGTGCGTTGCGGCTATTCAAACTCAATTCTAATCGGCCTTCGTGCTCTAAAAGCGTGAAGTCAGGAATAATTTGTTGATGGTTTTTAGCGGCCTCGCGCATGGATCCACCAGGCTTCGGGTTGCAGCGTAAAATTTCATCGATAGCCTCTTTTAAATCTTGGTCCTCGATTTCTAGTTTTTTGGCAATGCGCTCGTAGTGCTTTTTGGTAAACTCTTCAAAATACTGCTCTACAATTTTAAGTGCAGTAAAACGAACGATGTCTCCGTCTTGCTTTCTTTTAAGTTGTAACAATAAACACTCTTGTAAATTGCGGGCACCAACACCAGCTGGCTCTAACTCCTGAACAAGCGTTAAAACTTCTGCTACTTCTTGTTCGGTGGCTTCAATATTCATCGAAAAAGCGAGGTCGTCTACAATCGCATCTACCGCTCTGTTTAAATAACCAGACTCATCTAAATTACCAATAATAAGATCGGCTATAATAAATTGTTTTTCATCTAAATAAAGCAAGTGCAGCTGTTCGGTGAGTCGCTCTTGAAATGACTGCTCCCCTGAGAGCGGAATGACGCGCTCTTCATCGTCTTTGGATTGATTATTGGCTTGGGTTTTGTAATCTGCGATGTCGTCGTCGAGGTAGTCCGAAATGTCAAAATCTTCGTCGTCATTGTCCGCATCATAGTCGTCTTCTTCCGCATCGTAGTCGTCATCATCAAGTTCCTGCCCTTCTTCTAAGGCTGGATTTTCTTCTAATTCTTGTTTGATACGTTGATCGAGCTCCATAGTTGGCACTTGCAACAATTTCATGAGTTGAATTTGTTGAGGAGAGAGCCGTTGCTCAAGCTTTTGTATCAGTTGTTGACGCAGCGCCATTAGTCGATATACTGTTTGATAACTTGATAGATTTCTTTGGTGGCCATGTCGTAAACATAAATCAACACATGCATATTTGCTGCATTGTAATTGCCATCTAATTGATCGGGTACCACAAAACTGTAATTCACGTAATACTTGCCATTATTCAGGTCAGCAGTCGTTAGCTGGCGGCCAAAAGGCATGTTATTTAAGTTTTTACGGTGGATATCACGGTGCACATAATTGTGATTGTGTGTGTTGTCAGACATTTTTTGATCCCCCACTAATGAATCTTCTAAAACATAAGCGACAATTCCCAAATCGGTTAAGGTTTGGTCCAGTTTTTCAACCTCGACGTGTAAAAATGCGCCTTTAGTTGACGGATAGTAATTAAGTGCCGATTGCATATTGACGCGCAAATTGTTTTCGGTTAGTAGTGTGCTGGTCATGGAGGACCATTGCCCAGGGCTCTGAAAAATAACGCCGCCGTTGGTTACTCTACTCACTGGCCCACGCGGGTTACCAACAAAACCACCATCATTGGCGCCAAACCACGTGCCGATATATAGACCGTCTGGATTGGTAAAATCTAATGTGTACTCAGCATCGACGCTTTGAAAATCGCCAATGCCATCGACACCGGCATGAATTGAGGCAACATGGACACGCCCTGGATTAGCTAATTGCAATTGGTGTGCAAGCTCCGCTGCGGCCGGACAGAAAATACACTTGTGGCCGGTAAAATCTTCGATAAGGATATTGCGATCTGTGTTCGTATTGGCCGTAAATGTAGGCCATTCGTTCGCTAAATAATCTGCCCAATTTCCCGGATAGAGTGTTGTGTCTAGTTCTAGAGTAACTGTCGGTGGATATGGATTGGTAATGCGATCACAAGAAGGTAAGAAAGCGAGCCCAAAAAGGGTGGCAAAAGCGAGAATAAACGTTACTTTTTTCATCTTAAAAACTGTGCGTTAAATTAATCATAAGGCCATTGTTCGCAGGTACAGGTCGGCAAACACCCCCCACACAAAACAAGCCTGCGCGCTGACGACCATAGGATACTGTTAAGCGCGTTGCGTCTTTGATGTAACCGCATGTGATAATTGGGTAATTGACTCTTTTACTTAAGTCGTCGTTGCCGTAGTTGTATTGGTTCATGGCTGAGAAGAACCATCCGGGCGAAATTGTATATTCGACAAGTGCTGTAGCCCAGTTGCCTTTGTCGTTGATGCCAAGTTCATTGCGCTGAACCCACATTCCTTGGAGCTCCCAACGCAACGCATGATGCGCATTGATTTTGTAGGTACCTTCTAAAACAGCGATGCGGGCATGAATGATTCCTTTCGCATCACTGACTTTAACAACATCATTATTGATTTTAATATCATAGTAACTTAATATTCCACTCCATTTTTTATTGAATTTCTTGGTGATATTAAAATTGATATCTTGCCAATACAGACTATCGCTCATGTCAAAGGGTCGCGTATGATACAACACGCGAGAAGAATCATTGAGATCAATCCCGTTAAGTGTTTGCTCGGGGCGATAGGTTGTTGAATAATTCAAACTGAGGGTTGTGCCGTATTTTCCGCCTAATTTGGATCCTTTTTTAAAGGTATATAAGATATCTGCCTGATAAGCAACTTCTCCCATTGGTTGCGTGGCATATGGATAAAGCGTAGCAACTAAATTATAGGTATGGGTTTTGTTTAAAGATGGTAAAAAATTAATCAAGAGGTCTTGAAGGTCTTTGGTGCGGTCAGAACGGAAACTCATGTTGTCTACTGACTTTCCGGACAATAAAATCCCTAAACCTTTTTGGGTATAACGCAAATTGAAAATGGCGGCATGACCATAGTTGTAAATATATTGGTTATCGGAAGAAGGGTCTTGTTCCTTGAGGATGTATTCTGCGTCTGCATAAAAATTGCCGTAGGTCAGTTTGAGCCTGCCGCCATAAGCACCCACATTTTGTGGCAACACCCATTCGGGATTGTCGTCTTCTTGGTATTTACTCACGAACGAAGCACCTAATACGACGTCTAGACGAGCGTCCTTCATTATTTGAAGCCCCTCATTCAAATGAAATTCAGCATCTACCCCCCGGACCAAGCCTGCGCCGTGAACGATTTGGCCCTGCTGAAATGAAAGCCGCTGGGTACCATAAACCCCTTTAAATACAAATCCTTTACCTGGTCTGAGCACAACGCGCATACCATCCAATAGATTGTCGTAACCTAAATTACGGTCTTCGTATGTTCTCAGTGCCAACCCCGATCCGAACTGCTCATAAAAAGTTCCGAGCGTGACGTCCACGAAATCATTTTGATAGCCTACATAACGCATACCGATGCCCGTGCCATCAAAACGATTTGGATACCCTTGAATACGCGGTAAATAAGACTCAAAACGCAGACCAGCTTTAAAGTTCCCTTGTGTGTAAAAAACATTCATGTAGGAATTCATGAGGCCTTTTTGAACAGGCTGCTTGGCGTTAATGATGCTGTCCTCATTGAGGTATTGGAAAACGGTCTCCATGTTTCCTGTAAGGTTGCCTTGTGCAAAAGCAAGTTGATTCAGGCAGAAGAATCCGAAAAGCAGAAAGGATTTTTTCATGTATTATTTTTGACTCAGCTTGAGTAACTCTTGGTGTAATTTTTCTTCGTCTCCAGGAGCGTAATTGTTATGCGAATAAACGATGTTACCGTTCTTGTCAACCAAAAAAGTATGGGGCACGTTGTTTACGCCCATGGCGCGTTTGAAATCCCAGTTTGGATCCATGAGTACGGTGTAGTCCCAAGCTTTTCCGTTAACGTAAACTGGAACTTGACTTTTTGTTTTTTCATCATCGATAGCTACAGCAACAAGTGTAACGCCTGTTTCAGCGACCCAATCTTCATAAACTTCGTGAATGGTATTGAGTTCTTTCTTACATGGCGCACACCAAGTAGCCCAAAAACTGATAATCACAGGCCCGTTTGCCGTTAATTCAGCTGTATTGACCGCCTTCCCCTTCATATCCACTAGTTTAACTGAAGGTACTTGTTTCAAATTTTGAGTAGCTTCATTTGTGGGCTCCTGGGCAAATGCACACAAAGAAATGGTAAATGCAAATAGAAATAAAATTGTTCTTTTCATGGTGAGATTTTTCAGGGGCAAGACAAAAACCTTGCCGAATTCAAAAGTAAGAAAAAACAGCCGATGGAAAAAATGGCTTGGATTTTGATAAATGCGCTGAAAAGCTTATTTTTGAACAAACATGTATATTTCATGAAAGCCTTATTCACCTCTCTTCTTTGTCTTTTGAGCTTGACGACGTTCGCTCAAAACAATATTGTCATACATATCGACGGTCAAACCAATGACATCTCTGGTCAAACACATACTGTTGTAGCACCATCAAGCGCATCATTCGATATTCCTTTTGATGTCGTTAACAACACCGGATCATCTGCCCAATGGCGAATCACTCGCAAACAATTGAGTATTCCTACCGGCTGGACCGACGCGCTCTGCTGGGGGCACTCCACAGACCCATTCGGCGGCACCTGCTACTCTTCTGGTCAAATGAACAGCAATCCTTGGACAACCCCAGGTACGCAAACCGTCTTATTCACGATCAACGACGGCGAATATGGCAAAATGAAAGTATCTGTAGACCCCGAAGACAACACGTTCGGTCAAGCACACTATCGTTATTACGTCACCACAAATGGTCTTAACATGCTCGACTCTGTAGACCTTATTGTAGATTACCTTGCTTCAACAAAGCCCGTGGTTAAAGAGGAGGTGAGTATTACGGTTGCTCCCAACCCAAGCACAGAATACGTAAATATTCAATTTACTGGTACAGAACAGTTGCAACTTAAAATGGTAGATGCCCTTGGAAATGTAATTTCTCGAGAGGTCCTAACTGGTAATCGTAAAATCAACGTCAGTGACCTCAACAGCGGTATTTATTTCTTGGTCTTCGAAGCCCCAGGATCCAAAAGCATTACCCGTAAATTGGTTGTCAGACACTAATGTCCAAACGCAAGAAGCCAAAAGCTCCCCCGACACAAGCACCAAGAAAAAAAGCAGGCATCACAACACTTGTGATGCGCATTTTTGAACAAAATCCTGGAGTAGAACTCACTCATAAACAAGTTGCTACGCTTCTCGATGCCCGTGATGCCCGTGCGCGCCAGGTCGTTTTTGAATCATTGAGCACCCTGACCAATAAAAAGGCCATTCAAAGAATCAATCACCACACCTACAAACTAGCCGGAGCGACCAATTTACTCGAAGGAACCATATCTATTACCCAACGCGGAGCAGGTTTCGTTACGGTACAAGGTCATCAAAAAGACATCTATATTGGTCCATCTAATATTGGCCAAGCGCTCAATGGTGACACCGTCAAAGTGAGGGTTTTTAAACAGGGCAATAGTCGCGATGAAGGCGCAGTAACAGAAGTCACTGAGCGCGACCGCATTCAGTTTGTTGGCACCATCCAAATCCGAAACAACGATGCCCTAATGGTGCCTGACAACCCAAGAGCAGGTGTCGAAATTAAAATTCCACACGACAAACTCAATGGCGCACTGCACGGCGAAAAAGCACTCGTAAAGATTACCGTGTGGCCGAAAAGTGCAGAAAGACCCTACGGAGAGGTTCTTGTACGTTTAGGAAAATCTGGCAGCAACGAAACCGAAATGTTGTCTATTCTTTATAACCAAGGCATCAATCCTGTTTTTCCAGATAGTGTAATGGCCGAAGCCGAGCAAATTGGCATCGAACTCGACCCAAAAGAAGTGGCCAACAGACGCGACTTCCGACCGATACTTACTTTTACAATTGATCCCTTCGACGCCAAAGATTTCGATGACGCCATTTCATATCAAGAATTAGAAAACGGACATTTTGAAATCGGGGTTCATATTGCAGATGTGAGTCATTATGTGCGGCCTGGCTCTGCCATGGACCAAGAAGCATTATTGCGCTCCAATTCTGTATATCTCGTAGACCGTGTCATCCCGATGCTGCCAGAGCAGCTCAGTAACTTGGCTTGCTCTTTGCGCCCACACGAAGACAAATTTGCTTTTTCTGCTGTTTTTGAAATTGACGAAAAAGGGAAAATATTCAAGGAATGGTATGGTAAAACCGTAATTCACTCAGACCGCCGCTATACCTATGAAGAAGCACAAGACATCTTAGAGGGCAAAGATGGAGACCACGACGTCGTGCTTAGAAAAATTGATGCGCTCGCCAAAATTTACCGAGGTCAAAGGCTCAAAAACGGCGCACTTAGTATAGAGTCAGAGGAGATGCGCTTTAAACTTAATGAAGAGGGCAATCCAGATGGCGTTGTGATCAAAACATCAAAAGACGCTCATAAACTCATTGAAGAATTCATGCTACTGGCCAACCGCAAAGTAGCCGAATATCTTTCGCCAAAGAAAAAAGGCCAAGAAAATTTTCCAATGATTTACCGTGTTCACGATACACCAGACCCATCCAAAATGGCGCTTTTTGCTGTGTTTATCGAAAAATTTGGGCACAAAGTTGACATTCACGACCCATTAAATATTGCAAAAAATCTCAACGAGCTCTTCGAAGAAATTCGAAATGAAAACGAATTTTCTCTGGTGCAATCTATGGCCATTCGTTCCATGGCTAAAGCAAGTTATGATACGGTTAATATCGGACACTACGGATTGGCTTTCAAGCATTATTCGCATTTTACCTCGCCTATTAGACGCTATGCCGATTTAGTGGTACATCGCATTCTTCAAGAGGAACTCACCACAAAAAAACACAAATATGGCGGTGAACTCGGTGCCATTTGCCAGCGCATTTCTAAAAATGAACGCAAAGCAGCCGAAGCAGAACGCGAATCAACAAAATTTTTCCAGTCGCTGTATGCTATGGAGTTTGTCGGGGAAATTTTTGAAGGAACTATTTCTGGGATTGCCGAACACGGTATGTTTGTGAGAATGGACGAAAACTTCTGTGAAGGAATGGTCCCTATGATGGCTATTCCCGGAGATCGTTTTTACTTTGATCAGGAAAAATTCCAGTTAGTTGGTGCTAAAACGAAAAGAACTTATCAATTTGGCGATCGTGTTAAAGTACGTATCGATCAAGTTAGTACCAAAAAACGCCAGATAGATTTAGAATTAGTTGTGAATTAACTTCTAATACAAGAAGTTATTATAAGGATACCTCACTTTAAAAATGGCCTTTACCTCTTCGTAAAGCACCCCCTTTAGTTCCTCTACGTTTTCTTTGTCAGTTGCTGAGATAAAAACACATTTAGTCTTGCCCATTTTGGCCATCCATGATTTCTGAAGCGATTCTAATGTGCGGATGTCTTCTTCTGGCTCCCCTAATTCGGCCATAGGTGGCTGATATGCATCAATTTTATTGAAAACAATTATTGTAGGCTTCTCGGTGTTGTCGATTTCATTGAGGGTTTCATTGACCACCTCAAAATGCTCTTCAAAGTTAGGATGCGCGATGTCCAAAACATGCACTAATAAATCTGCTTCTCGAACCTCATCAAGGGTAGACTTGAATGACTCCATTAGTTGTTGAGGTAATTTTCTGATAAACCCAACAGTGTCGGTGAGCAGTAAAGGCATGTTATCGATGACTACTTTTCGGACGGTGGTGTCAAGGGTTGCAAATAATTTATTTTCTGCAAATACATCTGACTTGGAGAGGAGGTTCATGATGGTGCTCTTTCCAACATTGGTATAACCAACCAAAGCTACGCGTACCAGCTGGCCTCGGTTGCTGCGCTGAACGGTCATCTGCTTGTCAATTTCACGTAAGCGCTCTTTCATAAGCGCAATGCGCTGCTGAATAATTCGACGGTCGGTTTCAATTTGAGATTCACCAGGGCCACGCAAACCAATTCCTCCTTTTTGACGCTCTAAGTGAGTCCACATGCGGGTAAGGCGCGGCAACATGTACTGCAATTGCGCAAGTTCTACTTGGGTCTTGGCGTGGAAAGTTCGCGCACGGCTTGCAAAAATGTCTAGAATGAGAATGGTTCTATCAAGGACCTTACACTCGAGTTCGCGCTCTATGTTTCGCAATTGCGAAGGGCTGAGTTCGTCATCAAAAATAATGAGCTCGATGTCGAGGGCCTTCATGTATTGTTTGATTTCTTCGAGTTTCCCGGTGCCAACATACGTGCGCGGATTTGGATACGGAAGCTTTTGAAAGAATTTCTCCACAGTAATTGCGCCAGCTGTTTCGGCCAAGAATTCGAGTTCATCGAGGTGTTCTTGCGCAACTTCTTCGGTCGTTTCGGAGGTAATTACCCCTACGAGTACGCAGCGTTCTTCGACGGCATCAACAGTAACGTGACCTTGCATTTATGGACGTAGACCTTTAACGTGACTGAGCACTAGATTGATATTTTCATTGGTTTCAAGCAACGCTTTCATGGAAGGCATGGCGCCTTTGCCATTTTTTATTATTGTCGTGATTTGCGCATCCGAAAGGCGAGACTTACTTAAGTCTTTGGCGCCACTAGCCCCGAGTTTGCCGTCCTCACCATGACATTGCGCGCAGTGCATGGTATACAAGCTAGCTCCTTGCTCCGAAGGGGTTTGCTTGGAAATATTTTCGGTTTTTTGATCAGATTCATTACATGCGAAGAAGAACAAACCGAAAATGCCCAAAAGTAAAATGTTCTTTAGAACCATCCTGCTCCTAATTCTGTTCTGAAAGGCCAAGGAATAAAGGCAAGAACTAAAAGTAATCCGAGCACATACCAAACCTTGATTGCTTTGAATTTCTCGGCATCTGTTGTGCCTTTTTTAGATTTGCTGTGGCCGATAGTAATGGCTACAATGGCGAGCAACATACCAACTAAATGCTCCATGCCGAAAAAGCGGTACATAGCTTCTTTCATCCAGCCATCGACAAACTGAACTTTTGCTGAGGTAAAATACAAAGCCAGGCCAAGTATTAATTGGGTATGAAAAGTGATCATGGTAAATAAATTGACCAAGCGATGCTTTTTTTCATAATTCTTGGCGGTAAATGCATTAAAAATGGCGAAAACCAAGAGAAATAGAGCGATCCAACGCAATCCGGAATGGGCAGATACAAGTGCTTGCATGATAATTGATTTTAGGGTTTAGTCATTTAGTTTAAGTACTGCTAAAAAAGCT
The DNA here is from genome assembly GCA_964540625.1 of uncultured Lishizhenia sp. Classification (GTDB taxonomy): domain Bacteria; phylum Bacteroidota; class Bacteroidia; order Flavobacteriales_D; family Crocinitomicaceae; genus UBA952. The sequence goes on from CAZINO010000005.1 coordinate 45,467, forward strand.
TCTTGCGGAACTTCTACGCGGCCCACTTGGCGCATGCGTTTTTTTCCGGCTTTTTGTTTTTCGAGTAGTTTTCGTTTTCTGGTGATGTCGCCGCCATAACATTTGGCGGTAACGTCTTTCCGCAAAGCTTTGATGGTTTCTCGGGCAATCACTTTAGCTCCGATAGCAGCTTGAATAGGAATTTCAAATTGTTGACGTGGAATGAGCTCGCGTAATTTCACGCAGATTTTTTTGCCCAGATCAAAAGCGTTGCTGCGGTGAACGAGTGCTGAAAGCGCATCAACTTGTTCGCCATTGAGTAATAAGTCCATCTTAACGAGGTCTGATTCCTGGTAACCTATTGGATGGTAGTCAAATGAAGCGTAGCCGCGAGATACGGACTTAAGGCGGTCATAAAAATCAAAAACGATTTCGGCCAATGGCATTTCGAAAGTAATTTCTACACGGTCTTGGGTAAGATAAACCTGATTTTTGAGCTCGCCGCGTTTTTCAATGCAGAGAGTCATGACACTACCGACATATTCGGTTTTGGTAATGACTTGTGCTTTGATGTAAGGCTCTTCGATGCGGTCCAT
>CAZINO010000006.1:0-36141 GCA_964540625.1 uncultured Lishizhenia sp.
ACTCTGGCCAAAGCGGCATTGAGTTTGGTTGGAATATCAATGCAACTAATGACGGCTGGTGGTCAAATAATGGCATTACTTCTACTTCTGGAGGCAACTATGCCGAATTAGTAAATGGAGATCCAACTGCTACTCCAGGCACCCAGGCTTTGAATGTGACATACACCCTAACAACTGCTCAACCAATTGATATCGCTGCACTAGGTGGAAGCAACCAAGTTTCATTGCAGTTCCAGCAATATGGTGCACGTTTCAACGACCTTCAAGAAATTCAAATTTCTACAAATGGCACCACTTGGGTAACAGTTGGTAACAACCTTGACAAGCCCGTGCTTTCTGCGGCTGGCGGTTCTGCTTATGCCAACCCAGATACCAAAATGATCAATTTAGCAACTTTCCTAACCGCTAACCCAAGTCCAATTTGGGTGCGTTTCTCTTGGACAACAAATTATCCTGGTTCAGCAACCAATCCAAACGTATGGGTAACCTATGGCTGGTATCTTGACGACGTTAAAATCGTAACCAACCCAACCAATGACCTATCCGTTACTTCTTCTTACTGGGGGTCTCTAGGTTTACCATATTTCCAAATCCCTGATGAGCAAGTTACAGAAATTGAATTTGCTGCCGATGCATTCAATGGTGGCGTCAATGCCCAAACAAACGTAAAACTTAACATCAACGCCAATAACGGTGCTTGGACAGGTTCTTCGGCCCCTGTAAGCATTGCCTCTTTGGATACGGTTGCCCTTGAGTTAACAACTTTCTACACACCGCCAGCTACGCCAGGTAATATCTCCATTTCTCGTAATATTACAGCAGATTCAACAGACGATATCCCTGCTAATAATGTCATGTCCAACATTGATTTCGCCATTACTGATTTCATTTATGCCCGTGACAACGGTACGCCTTCCGGAAGCACTTCGAACGGTACAGATGGCTTTGAAGTTGGTAACCTTTTTGATATTTATCAAGATGCTACATTAAAGGCCATTAACGTACGTTTGCCAGGTGGCGCTTCTGGTGCAACTGTAGGAACTGAAATTTTTGTTAAACTCTATTCTGTAGACCCAACAACTGGAGACTTCATGTTTGAGTCAGAATCCGCACCACTCGTATTGGCTTCTAATAACCTCAATACAATTCTTGTGATGGAGTTAGAGCCATACATCGATGTAACTGCCGGTACTACTTATTTGGCTGTTGTTGGTTCTTTCACAACAGGTCTTCGCGTTTCAAATGCAGGTAAGTCTGAGCCACAAACATCATTCTTCCTTGATCTTGCCGACAACACATGGTACTACACTACCAATACACCAATGGTACGCATGAATTTTGATCCAATTTTGAGTGTTGCAGAACAAACCGAAATTGCACAAGCTGTTGTATTACCTAACCCTACAACCGCCGCTGCAACTTTGCGTTTTGAATTGCAAAATGCAGCTGATGTGAATGTCGTAGTAACCGATGTTTCAGGCAAAGTAATGCAAAACACAACCCTTAATCAATTGGCCGCTGGTGCACAAGAGCTCACTTTAGCATCAGAGCAATGGGCAGCTGGTATTTACACTGTACATATCACGTCTAATGGCCATGCGCTCACTAAAAAATTCGTCAAGCGTTAAGCTTCACTAAAAAATTTGAAAAGCCGGGGAACCGGCTTTTTTTATACCTATGACTTTTGAATACGGATATTTAGGCTTGTTTTTAGCCAGTTTTTTAGCCGCTACCATACTTCCTGTGGCCTCTGAGCTTATTTTAACGGGAATGCTTGTCTATGGCTTCGAACCTTGGGCATGTATTGCCATAGCAACAACCGGAAACACATTAGGCACTTGGCTCAATTACGGAATTGGTTACCTTGGAAATCCTAAATGGCTGCAAAAGCTTGGCGCTACACCAGATACAATCAATCGTTGGCAATCTAAAATCCATCGTTATGGTAGCGTCATGGCCCTGTTGTGTTGGCTACCGCTCATTGGAGATATAATAGGGATTGCCCTTGGCTTTTTTAAAACGCCGTGGTTACCCACATTTGTATTCATGGGTATAGGCAAATTACTGCGCTATATTTTAGTTTGGGCTGGGTATTATTTTTGGTGACTTTTGAGGTAGCGCATAAAAGGATCGCGTCGTTCTAACAGGTCTTCTCTTGTTGCTTTTAATGGCACATCTGGCTCTATGGGTGCCAGAACGCGTTCTTGGATGTGTAGTGGCGTAAATTTAAGCGTAGAGACCATAACGTCAATCTGAGAATGTTCTAAAGTAATAACCGCCGGATTTCCAAATGTGCCGCCCATGCCACCCATGCATGTAGCGCCTAAGATTTCGCCCCGTTGGATGTGCCTAAACCATCCGGCAAACAGAACTGAAGCAGACATCGAGTTGGCATTAAGAATGAGTTTGCAGTCACCATAAAAGGTGTAGTTGAGGTTGTTCTCTGGAATGTAGTCGTAAAGGATTGTATACGTTGACCCCTTTGGTAACTTATAAAAGTCGTATTCTTTGGAAATTAGCCCATTTGGGTAAACGATTTTTGCGCGATTGACGAATTGCATTTGCTGAATGGGAGAAAGCAGGGCAAAGCGGTCGTAGTCGGAGCGTTTATAGAGGTAATTGGTTTGAATTGGCGTTTTATTCGTATTGATGTAGCTATACAGGTATTCTTCAGCCCTGAGTAATCCACCGAGGTTGTTTCGCAAATCGATATAGACGGTTTGGCAATTGCGTAGTTTGACCTCGCTAAAAAAAGCATCTACCTGTTTTTTAAAGTGACTCAGAGAAAGGGGTTCGAAAGAATCAATAGTCAGTATGCCATTGTTTTGCTCATCAAAAATATAGCTGACGTTATCCTCCTTGCCTTCAAATAATGCACTCAAGAAGTATTTCCAAGAAGCTGTAAAGGGTATGGTTTGCTGAACGGTGTCTCCTTTTAAATCTACGCTGGTTACTGTTGCAGAACGTGGTGTTTTTAAACTCATCGTAAGTAAATTATAAGCAACACTCATGTATTCGCTGGCAATTTCATCACGGGCGGCCATTGCATTTCCTTCGTTGAGGCTTAAGGCTTTACCTATCTCGTATAATTGGGAAACATTGAAATCATCAATCTGAAGCAGTTCTGCGCCAATAATAAAGTCTGGGTGGTGGGCAGAGCTCATGTAAAAGTGTCCGTCAATTTGCTCCACAAAAAAGGGTAAAACTTGTCTGTTGAGATTGACACTGTAAAGAAATTGTTTTGGATTAATACCTGAATGCGAGTCCTTTAAAGCGCTTAGATATTTATTAATGACGAGTATAAAGTCAAAAACACTCAGCGGTTGACTGATGCTTGCTTTGGCATTTTGAAAGGCGCTACTTAGGTCATTGATTTCACCGTAATATGTTGGGTCGGGGTGTGTTTCTAGAATATGTTTGTGTAATTGCGTCAGGTCTTCGTTCATAGCGCTTGGGCACAACATGGTATTGGCAACCAGTTGTTTTTTAGCCTGAAAAAGGTCCGTGCAGTCTTGGGCAAGCGCATTTTGGATCAATGACAAAATAAAAATAAAAGAAGTCAAAAGGCGCATGTGGGTTTCTACGAATTAGTTTTACTTTTGTTCTAATGAACGTTTTAAAATTAACCATTTATTTGCTTTGCTTTTGTACCATAACTTCCGCTTGCTCTCAAGCAGATAGCGCGCAATGTGCTTGCCTGAACCAAGCCCAAAAAGTCAATCGCTTATCGGCAAAGATTTGGAATGAGCAAGCTTCTCGTCAAGATTCACTTTTACTAAAAGCAGCCCTAACCAAAAAAGATAAATTGTGTAAAGCGTTACAAGAAGCAGCACCAGAATCAGTCCAAAAGTTAAAAAGCACATGCCAACAGTAAGAGACGATATGCCAACGGTGCTTATTGCAGGCGGGTCTGGTCTTATTGGTGGCCACCTCACGCGGCATTTCAAAGATCGCGGCTTTCGCGTTTATAAGCTGACCAGAAAACCGCGCAAGCACGGTCATATTTTTTGGAATCCGCAGGCACAAGAAATGAGCACTAGTAAATTGCATAAAATTGATGTGCTCATCAATCTCGCCGGTGAAAACATCGGCGCGAGCCGTTGGACGGCTAAGCGCAAAGCGGATATCCTTGCGTCTCGTGTCGAAAGCACCCAATTTTTGGCTTCCATGATACCTCAAATGCCAAATCTCAAATATTACATCGGTGCATCAGGAATCAATTGTTATGAAAATATCCCGGGTAAAGTTTTTACCGAAGCGGAGCCATACGGCACAGATTATTTGGCATTGGTAGTTAAAGAGTGGGAGGCCGCTCACCAACTTATACTCAAACAAGTAAAAGGCTCAATTTTCCGCATTTCTATGGTACTCTCGCGTCATGGCGGTTCATTGCACCTCATGAAGCAGCCCATTTATTTTGGCCTAGGTGCAGCAGTTGGCTCCGGACAACAATCTAGCCCCTGGATTCACATCGACGATCTTTGTAAACTGATGCTTTTTGCATTTGATAAACAATTAGAAGGGACCTTCAACGCACTTGGTAACAACGATACCAATCTCGAAATGACCAAACGCTTGGCCAAATGGCTCAAGCGCCCTTTGTTTTTGCCAAATGTACCCGCATTTATCCTCAAACTCTTGCTCGGAGAACGCGCCATACTGGTGTTAACCGATTTACGTGCGAGCAACTTAAAAATCAAAGAAGCGGGCTTTACATTTAAATACACCAGCCTAGACAGCGTCTTTAAGTCCTTCTTTAAGAAAGCTTAACCCTCACTTTATATTAGCCACTTACTTTCACCGCAATTGATTTTTCAAAAAGAAAAATCTGTACATTCAAACAAAAAAGCGGATGAGAAAAAAGGAAAAAATCTTTGTGCTCGATACTTCGGTTTTATTACACGACTTCGATGCCATTACCAACTTCGACGAACATTTTGTTGCTATTCCAATAACCGTCTTAGAAGAGCTAGATAAATTCAAAATAGGCAACGATACCAAGAATTTTTCGGCACGAGAAGTCATTCGCTTTATCGATAAGTTATCTGGGAGTGGCTCTCTACAAGAGTGGATTCCGCTCGGCAAAGGGCTAGGTAAGTTTAAGGTAGCTATGGACGAGCAGCCGTTAGGCCTGAATGCCGAAAAAGTCTATGCCATGGGTAAAAATGACCACAAAATCATCAATGCCGCATTGCATCTTATGGAGCTAGAACCCAAGCGCGTTGTCATCTTGGTTACAAAAGACATTAATTTGCGCATCAAAGCTAAGGCACTAGGCGTTACAGCAGAAGATTACCAGACGGGTAAAGTCGACTCCTCTGAAATTCAAACGGTTGGCAAATACGGTGTAGATGGCATTGATTCTGAGGTAATACGCGAAATTTTTACACGCGGAAGCATAGATGAAAATGGCTTACTTGGCGAGAAAAAAGTGACCAATGGCTATTACATTCTCAAAAACGGCAAAACTTCTTCGTTGGCTTTTTATAACCACAATACGGATCAGTTAGAGCGCATAGAAAAAGAGTTTGTTTATGGTATCAAGCCCAAAAATGCCGAACAAGCATTTGCTTTTCATGCCTTATTGAATCCAGATGTCAAGCTAGTTGCCATGCAGGGGGTTGCAGGTACAGGTAAAACGCTGCTTGCTTTGGCCTCTGCGCTCGAGCAAAACAAAAAATTCAATCAGGTTATTTTGGCCAGGCCCTTAGTGCCACTGTCAAACAAAGAAATCGGCTTTTTACCCGGTGATGCCGACGATAAAATAGGGCCCTACATGGAACCACTTTGGGACAACCTCAAGTTTATCAAGTCGCAGTTTGGTGAAAATGAAAAGAAATACAAAGCTATTTTGGAAATGGAGCAGACCAAGCGCATTGTCATCACGCCACTTGCGTTCATTAGGGGCCGAAGCTTGAGTAACATCATGTTTATCATCGATGAAGCTCAAAACCTAACACCCCATGAAGTCAAAACAATCATTACCAGGGCGGGGGAGAATACTAAAATTGTCTTTACTGGCGACGTTCACCAAATTGATACGCCGTATCTAGATGAAAATAGTAATGGTTTAGCCTACCTGATTGACCGTTTGCAAGGGCAGCCGCTTTTTGCACACGTACGCTTAGAAAAGGGGGAGCGTTCGGAATTGGCGAATTTAGCTAACGATTTATTGTAATTCGCTTTTGCCAATGCGCAATAGCTCTCCGCAATAAAGCGACTTTTCGGTTTGGCTTTCTAAATACAAGCCACTTTGCTCATGAGGCCTACCCTCGAAGTACATTTCTGCTAGCTCAGCTAATAAGGAAGCTTCTATGGATGGAGAGTAAGTGTTGAGTGTGAGTTGCCCGTTAGGGTTTAGAATTTGTGCACAAGCGGCAAAAAGTTGGTCAATTTTGTCCTCGAGTTTCCATTTTTCGCCTTTGGTTCCATTACCCCAAGCAGGCGGATCCATAATGATATAGTCGTAAAAATGACCTCTTCGGGCTTCTCTTTCTGCAAATTTGAGTGCGTCCTCTAAAACCCAATGGATATTCAATAAACGGCTTGCGTCCATGTTTTGTCGTGCCCAATTCAGGACAGATTTAGAAGAGTCAATATGGAAAGTGTCGGCTCCTTTTAGGCGCGCCATACAACTTGCGGCACCCGTGTAAGCAAATAAATTCAAGAATTTATCGTCTGGGTTTAGGTTGGCATCGATATGCGTCCAATTAATGGCTTGTTCTGGAAAGAGACCGACATGTTTAAAGGTCGAGGTGCCAAGTATAAACTTGAGTCGACCGAAAGTAACTTGCCACTCGGTTGGGGCATCTGTTTTAAGGGCCTTCCAACGACCGTTTTTACCCGGAGTTTCGACAAATTCCCAATGGGCTAATGTGCGCCATTCGGAAAAGGGCTTGCCACTATGAAAATAAGCTTGGATATCAGGCCTTATGGTAATAATTTTTCCCCAGCGCTCGAGTTTTTTGCCGCCTCCTGCATCGAGTAATTGGTAGTCGGGCCAAGAAGGGGCAATGGTTCGGGGTGCAGACATTTAACGCATTTTTGGGGTTTTCTTGCGCCCACCCATCATTTGGGCCATGCGCATTTGGTTTTTGGATGGGGCCATTTGTAGTTGCTGTTGCAACATCTTTATTTGATCCTTAAGCATGCCGTTTTTGTCGTGCTTTTTGGCATCGGCTAAGAGGTTCAGCGCTTCTTGGCGTCGGCCAGTTTGTGCGCAAATGCCAGCTAAGTGCATTCTGGCTACTGCGTTGTCTTCGTTGGTGCGCAGGCCAAGTGCCAGTGCTTTGCGTAAAAGTTGTTCGGAGGCATTGAAGCCCAACTCTTGAGCGCCCAATACGGCCTTCAAGTAAAGCACATAGGCATGTTGTTTTTTGGGAAGCAAATGCGGATGGCTGATCTTATTGATATAGGCTTTTGCTTTATCTTGGTTGCCAACGCGCATTTGGTTGAGTGCAAGAATCATATTTTCATTTCTAAAGAAGGAAAGAATGATTAATGCGGTGATGAAAATAAAGAAAATACCCCAGCCCCAATGTCCAGAAACAAACAAATAGACATTAAATGAGGTGGCAACGAGTGCAAGGGCGATGCGAATGATAAATGCGGTCATAGATTAGGATTCAATAGTGGCTATACATTTGAGTTCAATGGCAATAGGAGTAGGCAACGAAGAGATCTCAACGGTGGTTCTACATGGTAAATTATCTTTGAAGTATTCGGCGTACAATTTATTGTAGGTGTGGAAATCACGTTTCATATTGACCAAGAAAACAGTCACATCGACGAGCTGCTCCCAAGATGAACCCGAGGCTTCTAAGATATTTTTGACATTGTCAAATACGCTTCTGCATTGGGCTTCAAAGTCGAATTCGATGAAGTTGCCGTTGTGGTCAAGCTTGAGGCCCGGAACCGAAGAATCGTTGGCATCTGAACCGGCAACGCGCGGACCAACTCCAGATAAAAATAACAAATTACCTACGCGGCGCGCGTGTGGATACAGACCTACTGGCTTTGGCGCTTTGTCTGTAGAGATACGTTCATTTGCGGACATTTCACAGAATTTAGGCAAATATAGGGAAAAGACACGCGATTAAAGCCTAACTCAGGTGTAAACCCTAAGGAAAAGAACAGATTATTCATTAATTTCGCTGTGCATGAATCGTTTGACGCCCATAGAAATTTCTATTGTTATCCCTACCTACAACGAAGAGGGAAATGTGCAGGTTTTAGCAACGCAGTTGCAGGACGTCCTGGCCGCCCAAGGCGTTGTCTCCTATGAAATTATCTTTATAGATGATGGCAGTACTGATCAAACACTCTCGAACATTCAAGCACTGCAAACCGCCCAAAACCAAATTCATTACATTCAATTCAGCCGTAATTTTGGCCATCAGCATGCCCTCAAAGCTGGCCTTGACCACGCAAGAGGCAGTGCTGTAATAAGTTTAGATGCAGATCTTCAGCACCCACCAGCGCTTGTTGCAACCATGATCCAACTTTGGAAAGAAGGCGCACAAGTTGTTTACACGCGTCGCCAAGACAAACAGCATGTTGGTTTTTTCAAGAAGCTAAGCGCAAAGGCATTTTATTGGCTTGCCAATCGGCTTTCAGAGGTCCCTATAGAAGAAGGCACCGCCGATTTCCGCCTATTAGACCGCAAGGTGGTCGATACCATCAAAAATTTTAAAGAATCCCATTTGTTTTTACGTGGGCTTATTCCTACGCTTGGCTTCAAACAAGTGGCTTTAGATTATCAACCAGCGGCGCGTTACAGCGGCAACACCAAATATTCTTTAGCCAAAATGTTTCATTTTGCCATCAACGGAATTACTTCCTCGAGTGCAAAACCGCTGTATTTTGCCATTTACCTAGGCCTCTTTTTTGCTTTGCTTGCGTTTTTATATGGATGCTACGCTATATACATCGCTGTCTTTACCGATGCCGCCATCACAGGCTGGACTTCCTTGATCGCGTCTGTTTTGTTTATTGGCGGCATTCAAATGATACTCATCGGTATTGTAGGCATCTATTTAGGCAAGCTTTTTGTTCAGAGCAAACAAAGGCCAACCTATATTATTCAAGCACTTACTTTACCATCAGAACTCTCCAATGAAGCTTAAGCATTTTACTTTTTTTGTCGCGTTGTTTATTGCTTCATTGGTTGGCGCTCAGATCCCCATGGGCACATGGAAATTCCATGTTGCTAGCGCCAAAGCCATCGATATCACCACCGACGGCGAGCGTATTTTTACCGCCCTCGAAAACGGACTTTACATTTATAATCCGTATACCGAGGAAGGCGTGCTTAAAACTGCGCTCAACGGCTTATCCGATATTCAAATTTCTTGTTTGTACTACGATACGCAAGATGCGGCACTTTACATTGGTTACCAAAATGGCAACATTGACAAATGGAAATCTGGTTCAATAACCAATATCCCGGCAATCAAGTTGGCTCAGGTAAATGCCTCTAAGCGCATCAATCAATTTGTCCGCAATGGCGCTTACGTTTATGCTGCCAATGATTTTTCAATCGTATTGATTGACGCTGCCAAAGAAGAAATTAAAGATACCTATTATCCGACCAACGGCATCTCACCAATTGTTGGCGTCGCATTTACGCAAGATTCCATTTTTGCCCTGGCGCCTTCCGGAATGGTCAAAGGCTTGCGCAGTAATCCGGCTTTGCCTGATTTTTCTCAATGGGACCGCGATCTTCGTTTTCCTTTTCAGACCGAAAATTTGTACGAAGAACTTGCACAATTTAATGGTCAAATATGGGTATTGCGGGCCAACGAAGCCTATGGCCAAGATTCAGTTTTTCGACTTTTCAATAATTCATTGATAAACGTTATCAACGAGCCGTTTAGCTACCAAATCAATAGCATTCAGCTTAACTCTAATGAATTGTGTGTATCAACAGATGGTGGTTTTTTGATTTACAATCAGCAAGGTCAGCAAATCACTTCTTATTCAGCTAGCTTACTAGACCGCTGGATCAATCCTTCTCGGGTTTGTAAGTTGGGCGCCTCATATTGGAGCGCTGATCAAGCGTGGGGCCTGCAAGAACACATCAATCCATTTACTTGCAAACGTTATCCCATAGAGGGCCTTGCCAATCCATTCGTTTATGCAATGGATTGCCAAGAAGGTGTGTTGGCGGTTGCTTCTGGCCGCTTAGAGGCAGAAATTGCGCCTGCTTTCACAAGAAATGGCATTCATATTTTAGAAGAAAATCAATGGCGTTTTGTCGATATGAACAAAATGTCAGCCATTGACATCCAAAACACCTGGGATTTCATAGCCACTGCCGTCAATCCTAAAAACCCAAAACAAATTGCAGGAGCAACCTATTCAGGATTCCCATTGGTTGTCATGAATGAAACCGATACCCTAGCTTACAATAAGAGTAATTCACCACTAGAACAAACCAGTATTGGTAATACTTGGCATTTAGTATCCGCTCTAAAATACGACGACAAAGATCGCCTATGGTGTCTCAATGCCTACGCGTCACGACCACTAAAGTGTCTCAAGCCAGATGGCACATGGCAACAATATATGCCGGGCAACACATTGCTTTTGAATAAAATGACCACTAAAATGGAAATCGACTTTCAGGGCAATATTTGGATGGGTACTTATGCGAATGGATTGGTAGGTTACCAACACCAAGGCACCATTGACGACGCCTCAGATGACCGAAGCGTACAGCTCACCTCAGGTGAACTCCTTGGTAACTTACCTTCAAATAAAATCACTGCTTTAGCCGCAGATTTCGATGGCGAGCTCTGGATTGGTACAGACGCCGGCTTTGTCGTACTCTATAATGCCAATGCTGCCTTTGAGGCCAGCCCTGGTAATTACGATGCCCAACGCATTAAAATTCCTTTTGAAGGGAACTTTGAAGAGGTACTTGGCGACGCAAGCATTACCGATATCGAGGTCGACGGCGGGAACCGCAAATGGATGTCAACCGCAAATGCCGGGTTGGTCCTGCTTTCGCCTGACGGCACAGAAATCATTGCCCAATACAACACAGATAACTCGCCTTTGATTTCCAACACCATATACGATATCGAACTCAATCATTTAACCGGGGAGCTCTACATCGTCACCGACAAAGGGCTGGTGTCATTCCGTGTAGACGCTACTTACGAAGACCCAACTTATGAGTCACTAAATGTATTTCCAAATCCAGTCACACCAGATTTCAATGGCCCTATTACCGTACAAGGTTTGCGCTATGACTCGGATGTTAAGGTAACAGATGCCGCTGGCAACCTGATTTACAAGACACAATCCAACGGTGGTACCGCTACCTGGCTTGGGCTCAACCTGAACGGTGAAAAAGTGCCAACAGGGGTTTATTTTTTCTGGACAGCAAACAATTATCAAGGCGGTGAGCGCAAGGTCGCTAAGGTTTTAATTGTTCGTTGATATGCTCGCTTTTGATTTTTTAACGCCATTATTCGAGTTAGTTGCATCCATTCTTGGCTTCATTTACGTCTTTTTGATTGCAACGCAACGTTCAAGCGGCTGGATTTTTGGCATCGTGAGTGCGTTCTTTTTTGCTGTGTTTTTTTATCGCATGCAAACTTGGGGGCTCTTTAGCCAACAAATTGCCTACATTATTCTTGGATTTTATGGCCTTTTCACTTGGTCAGCTAAAAAAGAAGACTTGCCCATACGCTCATCGGGTAAATCCATTTGGTTATGGATTTTAGGGTCTATACTATTGGGCTTCATCTTCTTTATTTCATTCACAAGCCTTCCCAATTGGCGTTCTTTTTTAGACGCCCAATTTTTTGTTTTTTCATTGATAGCTACCTTGCTTACCACGCGTAAAATTTTAGAAAACTGGCATATTTGGATAGTTGTCAATGTAGTCGGCACAATCTGGTTTGCTTATGAGCACTGGTGGTACACCGCTGCCTTATATTTGGCTTATCTGGTTTTGGCTATAAACGGTTTGCGTAAATGGAAAAAAGCACTCTCCGCATAGCTTTTACTGGCCCTGAATCCAGCGGAAAAACGACCATGGCCACTTGGTGTGCGCAGGAGTTTTCTTTAATCTATATTGATGAATTTGCAAGAATCTATTTAGCGCAGCAATCTAGTTATATTCAAAAAGATTTGGATGTAATGGCCCACAAACAGGTAGCGCTTTGGCCCAAAATGGGTTTTGTAGCTGATACCGAAATGCATGTCTTTCAAATTTGGTCTTTAGAGAAATACGCTGAGGTCAGTCAAACCATTCAAAACCTGCTTGCCGAGCAAGAATTTGATCATTATTTTTTGTGCGCACCAGATATTCCATGGGAAGCAGATCCGCTCAGAGAGAACCCGCATGACCGCGAGCGCTTATTTGCGCTATATATAGATGCACTTGAGCAATTGAAGCGCCCTTATACCATTTTGAGAGGCACGTTGGAAAATCGCAAAGAACTGATTAAAATCAAGGTTTACAGTCTTTCGAATGCCTAACTTTGCTGCATGAAACGCTTGTTGTTTATTGGCCTTTTGCTGTTGGTGGTTTTACCGATTGGCTATTACTATTTAAATCCCTCTCGTCATGAACAGCCTTTACCTGTTATCAATCCTGTCGATGTACAGGAGGAAATGGTAGACCCTGAAATGCTGCGCATTGGCAAAGGACATCGTGTGGGCGCATTTCGCTTTGAGAATCAAAATGGTCAGTGGATAAGCCAAAAAGACATGTTGGGTAAAGTAAGTGTAGTTGAGTATTTTTTCACGACTTGCAAGAGCATTTGCCCCATCATGAATACCCAAATGCAACGCGTGCAGCGCAAATTTGCCAACGAGCCACAAGTTGGAATTTATAGTTTTACGGTAGACCCCGAAACCGATTCGGTGGCCCAGATGAAACGCTACGCTACGGCGCATCAGGCGAAAGCTGGTCAATGGCATTTTTTAACGGGCGCTAAATCAGATTTGTATCGCTTGGCCCGGCGTTCTTTTTTTGTACTTAAACCAGCCGAGGCACAAAATCTTGGGGATGCAGGCAGCGATTTCATCCACACCAATAATTTTGTCCTCGTAGACAAGCAATTGCGCATCAGAGGATATTACGACGGCACAAACCCAAAAGACGTTGACCGTTTACTCTTGCATATACAACAGCTGCTTCAAGAGCCCAATTAAAGCAACTCGTTTTTACGTATCTTTGTAGTCAAATGAGAACTCCAAAGAAAACGGGTACCAAGCCCAAAGCAAACGGTATCAAGCCCAAAACTGCAGCTGCCAAAGATGCACCAAAGGTGAACGCCCGTGATAAACGTAAATACATCGACTATAAAATCAAAGTCAAAAAAGGCGATCCACTTCCAAGTTTTCGTGAAGACGCCATTCGGCTTAATAAATTTTTATCAAATGCCGGAATTTGCTCTCGCAGAGAAGCTGACGTTCTGATTGATACCGGCGTGGTTTCAATAAATGGTGTAATAGTGACCGAAATGGGCTACAAGGTGAAGCCCGGAGATGTCGTTCAATACGATGGTCAAACCATTACTACAGGCACCAAACGCTATGTCTTGCTCAATAAACCAAAAGGCTACATTACTACCCTCGACGATCCGCGAGGCCGTAAAACAGTCATGACACTCGTAAGCAAAGCGTGTCGTGAACAAATTTTTCCGGTCGGCCGCATGGAACGCGACACAACCGGTCTGATGTTGTTCACCAATGATGGCGACATGATGAAAAAACTGCTTCACCCGCGCTATCATGCCCGCAAAATTTATCATGTTGAAACCAATAAATCTGTTTCAAGAGAAGACCTTGAAAAAATGACGCGTGGTGTCGATCTCGAAGACGGTCGATTTAGAGCTGAAGAAGCGAGTTTTGTCGATGGTGGCAGCAGCAACGAAATTGGCATTGAAATCAAATCAGGCAAAAACCAAGTGGTACGAAGGTTACTTGAAGCTTTGGGCTACGAGGTGATCAAGCTTGACCGCGTCATGTATGCGGGCCTCACCAAAAAAGATTTGCCCCGAGGCTATTACCGCCACCTCACAGAACAAGAAGTTGCGTTTTTAAAAATGTCAAAATGAAAAAGTGGGTTAAGCGCTTGATTATCGTTGTAGCAGTTGTTACTATTGGCTTTGTTGTTAAAAGTCAACTAACGAGTAACACTTTTACTTATTCGAGCATTAACCCAAACGCTGCTTTTTTCTATCCGCTAGATACCGTTCCTAAAATTTATCTATACCGCGATGTAGCAAATGGTTTGGAGGAAGAATTTCACCGCATTTATACAGTAGAAGATGCAGCTGGCCCTCACCTTATTGTGGAAATTTATGCCAGTGACGGGCGCTTGCAAGAGGCCATTAATTACAATATCGACTCTTTAGTGGTTCAAGACCACATGGTTGTCAATCGCTTGCAGCAAAAAGAAAAAGCGTTGCTCTATAAAAATCAATTATTTCCTTTTGATCTTCAAAAAGAAACATGGTTTGCTACAAAGTTTAGCGGCGTTACGGATAGTACGGTTATTTTGAATGAAGTATTTAGAAAATTAAAGAAAAGAGGCGTTGCTTCATTTCTGAAAAACCAACAAGCAAACGCATTGTTTTTCACGGATAAAATTCGCCGCACTGCACTCAATCCTTTTACGCGCACAGAGAAAGAAGGAGTAGGGGAGCAAACAAGTGTTTTTGCCGAAGGCTATGGTTTGGTCGCATGGTATAACCGTAACAAATCACTACATTTCCGTTTAGAACGCATTCTTTCGCAAAAAGAGTGGGTAAAAATTATTACCAGATGAAACACATATTGACCTTACTTTTAATGGGGTTTGTAGCTCAATCTTCTCTAGCGCAATACCTCAATCAAAAAAAATCAACCGGACCCGGCACCCTCTTTTTTTATTGGGGCTATAACCGCAGCGTTTATACACCGAGTAATATCCGTTTTATTGGACCAGGTTACGATTTTAAACTTAAAGGAGTTGAGGCCACGGACAGACCGTCTACCGATATCAATGAATACGTCAATTTCAACACATTTACTGTCCCTCAATTTGATGTAAGAGTCGGCTACAATTTCAAGCGGAATTGGGCGGTTTCCTTAGGCTATGAACACATGAAGTACGTCATGAAACATGGCCCAACTTACTACCTTAGTGGCACTATCAGTCCGGGCATTGATCAAGGCAATGGTTGGTCGGGGACCTACAGCGGTGACTCAGTTACTACCAACGAAAACACATTTCATTACGAAAACACAAATGGCTTGAACTACATCAATGTCCAACTCACCAATGTTTTTAAAGTATATCAGACCGAGAAAGGGCGTTTTGCGTTAACCACTATGATGGGCGTTGGTGCAGGTCCGATATTATCTTATAATGACTTCACTTTTGCCGGTGAAAAATCAATGGAAACAGTTTCGCTTTCTGGCGTAGGTGCTTCAGGGCACTTCGGATTACGCGCAGAGTTCTTCAAGCATGTTTTTGTTGCAGCAAATCTTCAAGGCGGATTTATTGGCCAATACCGAGTCAAGACACGCCCCAACGACTACGATTCACATGCCAAGCAAGCTTTTTTATATGGCCAAAGGGATATCGTAGTTGGCGCTCTTTTTTACTTGAAGCAAAAAGATAAATGCAATTCTTGTCCAAACTGGTAAAATGAAATTTCTCATCGTTGGTTTAGGCAATCCTGGTTCGGAGTACGCAGAAACCCGTCATAACATAGGCTTCAAGGTTTTGGACGAACTCGCCTCAGATTTAGGCACAAGCTTCTCCTTGGATAAAGCTGCTTTTCGAGCCGAGGCCAAATTCAAGGGCCGTCAATTGGTGCTCATCAAACCAATCACCTACATGAATCTTTCAGGAAAAGCAGTCAATTACTGGCTGCAGACTGAGAAAATTCCGATTTCAAATTTATTGGTAGTAACCGATGACATCGCTTTGCCCTTTGGAACGCTGCGCATGAAAGGAAAAGGCAGTGATGGCGGCCACAACGGCTTAAAAGATATTCAGGCGTTGCTCAAAACACAAGAATATGCGCGTTTGCGTTTTGGCGTAGGAGCAGATTTTAATAAAGGGCGTCAGGCCGACTATGTGCTGGGCACATGGAAAAATGAAGAAGCGCTTGCTTTACCCGAACGCCAACTTACTGCGGTTGCGGCTATCAAAAGTTTCGTATTTGACGGCTTGGCCATGGCCATGACCAACTGGAACAACAAGTAAGGATGCTGTATTAAGATTTTGTTAAGTGGGGTTTTTTCTATACTTTTAGATAAACTACTACTTCATGAAACACAGTTATTTACTGCTATTTTTCCTGTGTCAGCTTAAAATATCCGCACAATATTGCACCAATGTTGGCCCGTCTAGCACGGTCGATTCCAACGTAGAAAGCGTTTTGCTAAGCGGTGTTGTTGGCACCATTAACTATACTGGTTGCCCCGGAGTTGTTGGGCTTCAAGACCTCACACAAAGTGTCAATGTATCACTCAACGCTGGCGCCTCATATACTATTTCGGTCAAATTTGGAACATGTAACGGCAATTATGCCGGCGCAGGAGAAGCCTGGATAGATTTTGATCAAAACGGCAACTTTGACCCTTACGAAAGTTTAGGAACCTGGACAGGCACACCTCCAGCGCCTATTCAAAACTGGACATTCACAGTGCCGCCAAATGCCGTAAATGGTGTAACTCGCTTGCGCGTTATGCACCGCGAGGGCGGCAGTATTCCACTCAATCCATGTGCCACTTTTCAATGGGGCTCCGTCACAGATTTTGGCATCACACTTACTAATGGGCTCGACTGCAATGGTTATATCGGCGATGATCAAGGCGATGCAATTGCTGTCAGCGCATTGCCTTATTCAGATACCAGATCGACGGCCATCTGCTATTCAAATCAGAACTATGTCTATCCATCTCCAGACATCTACTATTATTTTGAGCCTAATCCGCTAATGGAACAAGTGAATGTATCGGTTTGCGGTGCTAATTTTGATACCTTTTTAAGCGTTGTAGACATGAACGGAAATGTGATTGCGTACAACGATGATCATATTGAATGTGCACCCCAATCAGCGCTTAGTTTTGATGCAACTGGCTTGGGCCCCGTACACATTATCGTTGAGGGTTGGGGTTCTTTGAGCGGTGATTACACCATACAAATCAACGCCAGTTATGTTGGCTTAGAAGATACCTCACCAAATGCATTTAAGGCTTATCCCAATCCGAGTAATGGGGCTTTGCACCTTACAGGCAATTCAGGGGTTTACCAGTTATTTAATATGAATGGACAATTGCTCAGACAACTGGATACGCAGGAAGCGTCTGCTTTTAATTTGAAAGATCTTGAGGTGGGGGTTTATCTCCTTAAGAACACACAAACAGGACAGGTCCAGAAATGGCAGAAAATATGAGAGCACTGATTCTTTTTTTCTACCTAATATGTGCCGCAGGACTTTTTGGTCAATTTTGGATCCAAAAAGCGAGCTTTGGTGGCGTGGGTAGGCACCGCGCTACCGGTTGTGCCAACTCTCACAGAGGTTTTATGGGTCTTGGGCATGTGAACGGCACAGGTCAAGACATCTCCTACAAAGATTGGTGGGAGTACGACCCATCTTCAGATACCTGGACACAACGCGCGGACTTCCCAGTAAGCACGCACGGAGCTGTTGCATTTGTTGTAGACAACTGCCCTGTGGTGGGTGGCGGTTCTGCGCTCAGTACGCAATTTTATAAATTTGATCCCTCTTTAAATACTTGGACGCCTATTGCTAATTGTATATTGCCAAACCCTGGAGACAGCCAAGGCTTTGCAATTAATAATCGTGGTTTTGTATACCAAGGTAATCAACTCGCTAAATACAATCCGAACACCAACAGCTGGTCTATGTGTGCCACCGCACCCATGACTTTTGGCCAATGGACTTGCTCTTTTGTTGTAGAGGGAAGTGC
Source organism: uncultured Lishizhenia sp. (assembly GCA_964540625.1). Lineage (GTDB taxonomy): Bacteria > Bacteroidota > Bacteroidia > Flavobacteriales_D > Crocinitomicaceae > UBA952. The sequence continues at coordinate 17,953 of CAZINO010000006.1, forward strand.
TTTCATCAAAGGAGGCCTACAACTTTGGGAATACAAGCCCCTGCACGACCAATGGTTGCAGCGTGCCAGTTTTCCGGGTCAATCTACTGGTGGCAGCTCCGGATTTGCCATTGAGCAGCATGGATATGTAACCTCGGGCTATGTTGGCAGCTTATCTGTAGTTACAGATCAAGTATGGTCTTTTCATCCCGCAACAAATACATGGCAACAAGAAATCGAATTTGACGGTGCAAAACGCCGCTTCCCGGTTGCATTTGCTATCCATGATCGTGGGTATATAGGTACCGGAACAAATGGCGTCAACTTCAACGATTTCTGGCAATTTAATCCAACAGACAATACGATAGGAATTGAGGAATCGAGCGCTGCCATAATGGTTTATCCAAATCCAGCCAGCGACTTTATAACGGTTTTTGGGAATCCTACTTTAACCACAAAACAAGAAATTACAGTTTATGGATTAGATGGCAAACTCCTCTTGAAAGAACCACGTTTTTTATTTAAACAAAATGTCGCTCTTTCTCATTTACAGTCTGGTACTTATTTGCTCCGAATAGAACAAGAAGGCCAAGTATTATATCAAGAAAAAATAGTCAAACGATGAGGTTCCTTTTTCTTCTGATTTCAATGCTGCCTTTTTTTGGGCTTGGTCAATACAACACCTGGACTAAACTTAATGACGTCGGTATGGGCAAGCGCGAGCGCGCCACGGGTTTTGCGATTGGCAGTACCGGTTATTTATGCGGTGGTTTAGATACCGCAGAAGTCATTCATAAAGACCTATGGGCCTATAATCCTCAGACAGATGCCTGGAGTCAAAAAGCAGATTTACCTGGTTCAGCTCGTCGCGATGCCGTTTCTTTTGTGATAGACAACTATGCTTTTGTAGGATCTGGAATGGACAGCGTATCAGGCCCTACCGGTAATACATTAAAAGATTTTTGGCGCTATAATCCGCAAACCAACACCTGGTCTGCAGTTGCTGATTTTCCGGGAGCTGGGGGCCAAGGCATTTATTTTGCAACTGGTTTTTCGGTAGCCGGCAAAGGTTATTTGTGTGGTGGAAAAACAGGGCCAAATTTATACAGCAGTCAGCTTTGGGAGTATAAGCCAAGCAACAATCAATGGATACAGCGTGCTAATTTTCCGGGCGGTGTGCGCTATCAAATGATTTCATTTGTGGTAGGTGCAAAGGCTTATGTCGGCATGGGTACGGACCAGAATATCTATAAAAAAGATGTCTATTGCTATGATCCCGGAGCCAATACTTGGCAAGCAATTGCGCCATTCCCGGCTTATGAGCGGGCGGCGGCAAGCACGTTTACACTAGAGGAGCGCGGCTTTGTGTGTTTGGGTAATAATGGAGGCTTGTTATCAGATTTAATTGAGTACAATCCAAAAACGGATTCCTGGACGCTGAGGTCCGCGTATGGTGGTAGTGAACGCAAAGGAGCTATTTCTTTTGTAATTGACAACAAAGCCTATGTGGGTACAGGTAAAGGGGCGTCGGGAAAAAAAGACAGTTGGTACGTTTATGAGCCTTCAAATTATGCAGCTCTAGAAGAATTGGAAGCTCAAATTCAATTTTATCCGAATCCGGTTGCGTCTTTTCTGACTATAAGTGGATTAGACGCGCAAATAATGAACTTAACAATTTATAACCCAATGGGCAAATTGATTCAACAATACAATTTTCAAGCAAATAATGAAGAATCAATAGACTTAACTACTTTACCCCAAGGAGCGTATATTTTGTATTTGCAACTCAATGACGGTCAATTTATTACAAAAAAAATCACGAAGCTATGAGCAACAAGCAATTCATTTTAGCTTTGTTTTTGTGCGTTTTTTCCAAAGCGATTTCACAAGATTATTGGCTACAAAAAGACACCGTTAATGGTGCGCCAAAGTCGGCTGCAAGCTCTTTTGTTGTGGGTAATCGTGCTTATGTAGTTGCAGGCACCGACGACTTCGAATACAAGCGCAAGATGTATTCTTACCGTGCAGATCAAAATGATTGGGATGATGAACTTTCTCTTGGAGGCGTCGGAGGCGAAGGCCTCGGCCGTATTGGCGCCACCGCTTTTGCCTTAGAAAGTGCAGGCGAGACGAAAGGTTATGTTTGCCTTGGTCAGACCCAAACGATTGCCTATATGAATGATTTATGGGAATACAATCGCAGCACAGAAGCCTGGACCCAAAAAGCAAATTTTTCAGGGGCGCCTCGCCGAGAAGCAGTGAGCTTTGTTGTCGATAACATAGCCTATGTAGGCACAGGCAATAGCGCCTCAGGCCTTAAAAAAGACTTTTTTGCTTACGACCCAAGCACAAATAGCTGGGAACAAATCAGTGATTTTGCTGGTACGGCTCGTCGCTGTGCAGTAGCCTTTTCAATGGATGCGTATGGATTTGTTGGCACCGGAGACGACGGTGTTTTACGTCAAGATTTTTGGATGTATCAACCGCAAACCGATCAATGGATTCAAAAGGCCAATTTCCCCGGCGCCCCACGTTCTGGGGCTTGTGGCTGGGCCGCCTTCCCTGTTTGCTATTTAGGGACAGGAGAAGATGCCAACCATACTTTTTACAAAGATTTGTGGGAATATAACTATTACCTTAACAGCTGGACCCAGCGCGCGAACTTGCCGGGCCCGGGCCGAAAAAATGCTGTTGCCTTTTATTTAGATGGTTGGGGCTACATTGGTACAGGATACAACAATGGTGTATTTTATGACGATCTCTGGGCATACAGCGGAACAACTTCTCTAGAAGCCACCGAACCATTCAAAATGCTTGTTCACCCCAATCCAACTGTAGATTTTATACAAATAGACGGATTGGCCGAATCTGCCACCATTCGCATTAGCTCGGCTTTAGGTGTTCAAATGCAAAAACCGTTGTTTGTTCAAAAAGATGCTCAGGTCACAATCGATGTCAGCGCCTTTCCGACCGGCACTTATTTCTTGACCTATGAAGCCGGACAAACAGCGTATCAAGCTACTTTTGTGAAATGCAAATAATTGTTAAGACCCTGCTGCTTTTCGTTCTTTTAGGGGCCTGTCAAGAGGCGCCTCAAGTTGTGGTGAAAAAACAAAGTAGCGAAGATTTAAAAAGACAAAGTGTTAAAAAACGCGCGAATAATAGCACTGGCTATTCAATCAACACCTTGCAAAATGCCAATGGTTGGGGTTATCAAATTCGTCAAAATGGCAAATTAATGCTCGATCAACCTAACGTGCCCGGCAGGCCCGGCATGGCGGGTTTTCAGACCCAAGAAGATGCCCAAAAGGTGGCAGAGCTCGTGAAATCGAAATTACAGGCCAAGATCTTTCCTCCAACTGTCAGTGAAGACGAGTTAAAGAATTTAAACATTCATTAACTTTGCAACATGAAAAGAATTCGTATTGCGCAAATTTTGAGCAACCCTGAGGCGTTGCTTGGTCAAGAAATCACGATCAAAGGTTGGGTGAGGGCCTTTCGTTCCAATCGCTTTGTTCAGCTCAACGACGGTTCTTGCATGGCCAACTTGCAGGCAGTCATCGATTTTGAAAAATGGGATGAAGCCTTACTAAAGCGCATTACAACAGCAGCCGCTGTGTCTTTAACGGGCCAATTAGTCGCTTCTCAAGGAGCTGGCCAAGCAGTTGAATTACAGGTAAAGCACATCGATATATTAGGCGATGCCCATCCAGACGACGTTCAAAAAACCGTGATGCAACCCAAGCGCCATAGCTTGGAGTTTTTACGTGAGCAAGCGCACCTGAGGTTCAGAACCAATACGTTCGGTGCCGTTTTTAGAATTCGCCACGCGGTGGCTTATGCGATTCATCAATTCTTTAATGAGCGCGGCTTTTATTATCTACATACGCCTATCATTACCGGATCAGATGCCGAAGGTGCTGGTGAAATGTTCCGAGTAAGCACACTCGATCCTAAAAATCCACCACTAACCGAAGATGGTCAGATCGATTTCAAGCAAGATTTCTTTGGTAAGCCCGTTAACTTGACAGTTTCAGGGCAACTAGAGGCAGAGCTAGCCGCAACAGCATTAGGGCAGGTCTATACTTTTGGACCAACTTTTAGGGCAGAAAACTCCAACACCTCGCGTCATTTGGCAGAGTTTTGGATGATCGAGCCAGAGGTGGCTTTCAATGACCTCCAAGACAACATGGACCTCACCGAGGATTTCCTCAAGTATATTTGTGCTTATGTTCTTGAAAATTGTGCAGAAGATGTTCAGTTCTTACATGAGCGCGACGCACAAGAGCAAGCGCAAAAACCTGCCAATGAGCGCCATGAAATGGGTCTTATCGAGCGCCTTCGTTTTGTCATCGAAAATCCGTTCAAAAGACTTACTTACACTGAGGCTATTGATTTATTATTGAATTCCAATCATTACAAGAAAAAGAAATTCAAGTATCCAGTAGAATGGGGAATTGATTTACAAAGTGAACACGAGCGCTATCTCGTCGAAAAAGAGTTCAATTGCCCGGTAATTCTTACCGATTACCCTGCCAAGATTAAAGCGTTTTACATGCGCCTCAATGAAGACGGCAAAACTGTTGCCGCCATGGATGTTCTATTCCCTGGAATCGGAGAAATTGTTGGTGGTTCGCAGCGCGAAGAACGCCATGATATTTTGCTTCAAAAATGTGAAGAGTTTGGTATTCCGGCCGAAGAACTTTGGTGGTATTTTGATACCCGAAAATTTGGAACCGTGCCTCATGCCGGCTTCGGCCTCGGATTTGAGCGCATGGTGATGTTCGTTACCGGGATGTCAAACATCCGGGATGTTATACCATTCCCACGTACGCCGCTCAATGCGGAGTTTTAATTGGCTTCCTCTTTGGCGGCAAGCGCATGCTTACCAGCAATGAATCCGGTGGTCCAGGCCGCTTGAAAGTTGTAACCGCCAGTTATGCCATCGATATCCAAGACTTCTCCTGCGAAAGAAATATGGGGGTATTTTTTACATTTCATGGTTTGAAAGTCAATTTCAGATAGCGCAACGCCACCAGCCGTAACGAACTCCTCTTTAAAGGTTGTTTTGCCCTGGACTACATAGCGGTCATTGAGCAAAGTATTGACTAATTTATTGATGGTTTTTTTACCGAGCTCGGCCCAACGTTGGTCAGCCGAAATCTCGGACCGCAAGAGCAGATGATTCCACAAGCGATTGGTGAGTGGAGTAGGGTTCCAATTACTCAATTTCTTTGCGCCATGGGTGCCCATGGTATATAGCAATTCTTGTCGTAAGTCGTCTTCTTTCTTTTGATCGAGCCAATTGACTAAAATGGCAAAATCGTAATTTTTATCAGCGAGTAAACGCGCTCCCCATGCCGAAAGCAATAATATGGCTGGCCCGCTCATGCCCCAGTGTGTAATGAGTAAGGGGCCTCGCCCACTTAATTTACTGCCTTCAATTTTGACACTTGCCTCTTGTACGACGGTTCCCATTAGTTCACAGATTGGGTTTTTGGGCATGTTAAAAGTAAATAGCGAGGGCAATGGATCTATAACTGCCAACCCGAGCACTTCAAGCCAGTGCAAGCCACTTTTTTTGGGTTGCCCGCCAGTACAAATAATGACATGATCAAAATGCGTCAATTGTTCGTTTATGGTTAAAACCACCTCGTTGGCTGTGGGCTGAATTTGGGTAATGTTTTGTTGCATTTTAATTTCAACGCCAAGTTGCTGGCAGTTTTTTAAAAAACAATCAATGATCACTTGTGAATCATTGGCAACCGGAAAAATACAGCCGTCTGGGTATGTTTTAAGCGCAATGCCTCTTGATTCAAACCATGATATGGTATCGTTGGCGGCAAACTGATGAAAAGCTTTGCGCAATTGTGAGCCGCCTCTTGGATACGCTTTGGCAAGTTCCGAAATGTCTGGACAGTTGTGCGTGACATTACAACGCCCGCCTCCCGAAATCTTGACTTTTGAAAGTACTTTATTGCTTTTTTCGAGGATGCACACAGTGGCCTTAGGCCAATTTTGTTTGGCGGCAATCGCTGCAAAAAAGCCAGCAGCTCCTCCTCCGATTACGGCAATTTTTTGTGCTTTTTTCATCAGAGAATTTGTTGAATTTGCCAAACCTTTTGGTTAAAAGTAGCTTGCTCATTTACTTTCTTTCCTTTTAAGGCCATAAATAGGGGAGCTTCCGGACTCAAACAGAAATAATTTGTTTCGTCAAGTTTAATTTGGCCAAACGCGATACTACAGTAATACCAATTTTCATCTATTTTGAATAAGGCGCCATGTAGCACTTGTGTATTTTCGTGTTTGGGATCTAGTTTATGAAGCACAGCTAATTGTTGTTGAAGCAGCACAATCTGCTTGTCTAATTTCTCCACTTCGAGTTGTGCCATAGCAATTCCTACCTCATGTTTGTCACCAGCAGATCCTTTGCCACTTTCCGAACTTTCAACGCTCAATTGGTTTCTTTGAGCTTGAAGTGTCGATTTTCGACTTTCGAGAAGTGTAAATAAATGATTGTGTAGCCTTGTTTTGAGGTCCATATCTTGCAAAAATAGCCCGATTTGTCGTAAATTCGCGTCTTTACAAAGCAAACGTTCATGAAAGCAAAATATCCTGAATACAAAGGATTAAACCTCCCCAACATCGCAGCCACAGTTCTTGAAAAATGGCAAAAAGAATCCATTTTCAAGCAATCTGTCGAACAGCGAAACGGAGCGCCTTCGTTTGTTTTTTATGAAGGCCCCCCATCAGCCAACGGTTTGCCTGGCATTCATCACGTCATGGGGCGCGCCATCAAAGATATCTTCTGTCGTTACCAAACACTAAAAGGCAAACAAGTCTATCGCAAAGCAGGTTGGGACACCCACGGCTTGCCTGTTGAGCTCGGTGTAGAAAAAGAATTGGGCATCACCAAAGAAGATATTGGCCATAAAATTTCGGTTGACGCTTACAACGAAGCTTGTAAAGAAGCCGTTATGCGCTACACCGATATCTGGAACCAGCTCACCGAAAAAATGGGTTATTGGGTCGATATGCAAGATCCATATATTACCTATTCACCTAAATACATGGAAACGGTCTGGTGGCTTTTGGCGCAGCTTTACAACAAAGGCTTGCTTTACAAGGGCTACACCATTCAGCCTTATTCACCAAAAGCCGGAACAGGTTTGTCTTCGCATGAGCTCAATCAGCCGGGCTGTTACAAAGATGTCAAAGACACCACTGTGGTGGCCATGTTTGAGTTATTAGCTGATCAACAATTGCCTTTCGAAGCTGTATTTAGTGCCAAAACGCATTTACTTGCCTGGACCACCACCCCCTGGACCCTTCCGTCCAACACAGCCCTCACTGTTGGGCCGCAAATTGAATACGCATTGGTTGCCACTTACAACCAATATACTTTTGAGCCCATTCAAGTTGTACTTGCCAAAAACTTGGTTTCTTATCAGTTTTCCAAAGGATTTACCGCTGTTGATGACAGCTCCGAATTAAAAAACTACCAAGCGGGCGCTAAGCAAATTCCCTACTATATTGTAGGAACATGCTTAGGTAAAGACTTACTCGACTTACGCTACAAACAACTGCTTCCATTTGCGCAGCCAGCAGAAAATGCTCAGGCCGCTTTCAGGGTCATTGGCGGTGATTTCGTGACCACCGAAGACGGTACCGGAATTGTACATACCGCACCTACATTTGGTGCCGATGATGCCCGAGTGGCTGCCGAAGCTGGGGTGCCCGGGCTGCTCGTCACGGACGGCCGTGGCAACCTAGTCCCACTCGTTGACCTTCAAGGTCGTTTCAGACCAGAAGTAGGGCCTTATGCCGGCATGTATGTCAAAAATGAATACTACGACGAAGGTCAAGCGCCAGAGCGCTCCGTTGACGTCCAAATTGCCATCCAACTCAAAGAAGAAGGCAAAGCATTTAAAGTAGAAAAATACGAACACGCTTATCCGCATTGTTGGCGAACTGACAAGCCAGTTTTGTATTATCCACTCGATTCTTGGTTTATTCGCGTTACTGATCAAAAAGAACAGTTGGTTGCACTCAACAAAGAAATCAACTGGAAACCCGAGGCTACAGGCAGCGGCCGTTTTGGCAAATGGCTCGAGAACGCCAATGACTGGAACCTCTCTCGTTCGCGTTATTGGGGAATTCCAATTCCAATTTGGTCCACCGAAGAAGGCGATGAACGCAAGTGCATTGATTCCATTGAAACACTGCAACATGAAATCAACCTCGCGATTGCGGCAGGCTTCATGACCCAAAATCCTTTTGAACATTTTAAACCTTCGGATTTTTCGTCGGCCAACTACGATCAAATTGATTTACACAAACACAAAATAGACCCGATCATTTTAGTCTCGGCTTCTGGCAAACCCATGAAACGAGAAGCAGACCTCATCGATGTTTGGTTTGACTCCGGTGCCATGCCTTATGCGCAATTGCACTATCCTTTCGAAAACCGCGAGCTCATCGACAACAATTTGGCTTTCCCAGCCGATTTCATTGCAGAGGGGGTCGATCAAACACGTGGTTGGTTTTATACTTTGCATGCTATTTCCACTATGGTATTTGGTGCCAAAGCTTATAAAAATGTGGTGTCTAACGGGTTGGTCCTCGATAAAAATGGCCAAAAAATGTCCAAGCGTTTAGGAAACGCCATTGACCCATTTACGACCCTCGATCAGTATGGGCCAGACGCCACACGATGGTACATGATCACCAACGCCCAGCCCTGGGATAACCTCAAGTTTGACCTAGAGGGTATTTCTGAAGTACAACGCAAGTTCTTCGGAACACTTTACAATACGTATTCTTTCTTTGCGCTTTATGCCAACATTGACAGCTTTACCTACAGTGAAGCAGCAATTGCTTTGAATCAAAGACCAGAAATTGACCGTTGGATTCTTTCCAAACTCAATTCATTGATTGCTGAAGTCGATGCCGCTTACACTACCTATGAGCCTACCAAAGCAGGTCGTGCCATTCAGGATTTCGTCACTGAACAGCTTTCTAATTGGTATGTGCGTTTGTGTCGTCGCCGTTTCTGGAAAAACGACGATGCCCAAGACAAATTGGCTGCCTACCAAACCCTGTACACTTGCCTAGAAACAGTTGCGCTATTGGCTGCGCCTATTGCACCGTTTTTTATGGATCAGCTTTACACGGACTTGAATTCAACAGAAGGAAGTATGCATCCACTTTCAGTTCATTTAGCTGATTTTCCAACAGTGGATCAGGCTGCTATCAACACCAATCTAGAGACTCAAATGGAATTGGCACAAAGAACCTGTTCGCTCGTTTTGGCATTGCGTAAGAAGCAGCATATTCGTGTCCGTCAACCCTTACAGAAAATCATGATTCCTGTGCTGAATGCCCAAGAAGCTGCCAATTTTAGGCACGTGAGCAACCTGATCTGCGCAGAGGTCAATGTCAAAGAACTCGAGTTGCTCTCGGATACCGGCATTTTAGTGAAATCCATCAAACCCAATTTCAAGACCATTGGACCTAAGTATGGCAAGCAAATGAAAGCCATTAGTGCTTTGGTTCAGCAATTCACCGCTCAAGATATTGCACAAATTGAGCAGCAAAAAGGCTGGACAGGTCAGATAGATGGCGATACCATTGAACTCGACTTAGAAGATTTCGAAATACAGGCCCAAGATATACCAGGTTGGTTGGTTGCCAATGAAAATGGCCTCACTGTTGCGCTCGATGTCACTATTTCTGCTGACCTCAAAGCAGAAGGCTTGGCCCGCGAAGTCGTCAACCGCATTCAGAACCTACGTAAAGAAAGCGCTTTTGATGTCACGGATCGCATTTTGGTTCAGATCGACACCACTGCTGCTATTCAAGAGGCCATTACAGCCCATAAAGACTATATTTGTACAGAAGTATTGGCCAACGACATTCAATTTTGTGCATTGTCTGTAGCAAAAACAGAAGAAATTGAAGCCGCTGCCGATACTGCAATTCAACTTTCAAAATAGACACCATGAACAACTGGTTTTTAGATAATCAAGCGACCCAAACACTAAGTGGTGCAGCGGTTAAATGGCATGACCACCGTTTTTTTGAAATCAAATTTGAAGGCAAAAAGTTTCACGGCGAGTTGGTAGCTGATGATTCAGAAACCGGCCAACTCACTATTCGCATCAATCACCGGACATTTCAAGTTAAAAAAGCACATCCTTTGGATGACCTTATAGCGGCAATGGGTCTAGACAAACCTAAATTGCGCAAACTCAAGGAAATGCAAGCACCCATGCCTGGCAGGGTTACCGCTATTCATACTGCAATTGGCCAAGAAGTGCAACCAGGCGATGCGTTACTTTCTCTAGAAGCCATGAAAATGGAAAATGTGCTGAAGGCCGAAGGCGTTGGGGTGGTGTCTGCAATTGTCGTTCAAGACGGAGATGTCGTTGATAAAGGTTCTATTTTAATACATTTCGAGTAAGCTCATTTGATCCGAACCTGGCATTTTTTGTCGCGGTCCAAAACAATTTTGGCGGCACTAAAGCTAGGTGCTGAGAACGTTTCTCTGGCATTATTCGAAAATCCATAAGCCTCTGTTGGCGCGCCAAATACATTTTTGTCGAGTTTGCCGTTTTTATTTTCGTCGTGGTAAATAGCAAGTGCATAATTCCCTTGAGGTAGGTTTTTGAACCGATACACATGGCTTTTGCCCTCATGGACCACCACCACACCTTTATATTGTTTGCCGTACTCTGGAAAGCTTGCACTTGAATTGAAAAGACCAATGAAAAGCGTTCCTTTGGTATTTGGAATACCGTCTACTTGTACCTCTAGGTCATAGGAAGCTCCTAAAAAGCCTAAAAAGAAAAGAATCAGAAGGAGTTTCATATCTGTATTAACAAACTTACGCGAAAGCTGTTCAGCAACAATAGATTCAGCTAACTTTGTTATATGAATAAATATGTTCTTGTTACCGGCGGTGCAGGTTATATTGGCTCACACACAGTTGTAGCCTTGCATCAAAAAGGTTATGTTCCGGTGCTTGTCGATGATTTTCGCAATGCCAACGCCATTGTTCTAGATGGTTTGCAGTTTATATTAGGGCAGCAACCCATTGTTCATCGCATCGATGTCTGTGATAAAATTGCTTTGAACAGCCTTTTTGAGCAGTATGCTTTTGACGGCGTCATCCATTTTGCAGCCTATAAAGCTGTTGGTGAGTCCGTAGAGCAACCACTTGCGTATTACCAAAATAACTTAGTTGGTTTGATCAATGTTCTCTCGTTACTTGAACAATACCAAGTGCCTAATTTCGTTTTTTCTTCTTCATGTACCGTTTATGGCGAGCCCAAAGGAGCAAAGGAAGTCAGTGAGCAAACCCCCAAGCAACTGCCTGAATCTCCTTATGGATATACCAAATGGATGGGAGAGCAGATTATAGCTGACTTCTACAAAAGTGCCAGCCACCTCAAACTCATGAATTTGCGTTATTTCAACCCGGTTGGAGCGCATCCTTCTGCGCGCATCGGCGAATTCCCGATAGGCAAGCCTAACAATTTGTTGCCGTTTGTGACCCAAACCGCCATCGGCAAGCAATCCCAACTTACCGTGTTTGGCAATGATTATCCAACCAGAGACGGTTCTTGTATCAGAGACTATATCCACGTTATGGATTTGGCCGAGGCGCATGTAGCTGCTCTCGCTTTTTTAGCAGACCAAAAAGAAGGCCTCCTCGAGGCCGTGAATATCGGAACGGGCCGAGGCACGTCCGTATTGGAAATCATCGAAGCCTTTGAACGCAGCACCGCAAAAGCTTTACCTCACGTAATTGGGCCTCGACGCGCCGGCGATGTCATTGAAATTTATGCGAATGTTCAAAAAGGACAAGATTTACTTGGCTGGAAAGCACGCCTTTCCATAGAAGACGCCATCCGAGATGCTTGGGCTTGGGAACAATATCTGGCTACTCTATGATCATCGACACACATTCGCATTTGTATGCCGAAGAATTTGATTTGGATCGCAATGAGGTCCTTGCGCGCGCAATTCAGACAGGCGTAGCGGCTATTTTGCTACCCAACATCGATGTGCAAAGCATCGGTGCCCTCGAACAATTGGCCGATGAACAAAGTAAATGTATCCCAATGATGGGCTTGCATCCGACGTATGTCAAAGAAAATTGGCAGCAAGAACTTGCCGCTATCGAGGCGCAGCTTTTCGCTGCGCCCGAACGCTATTGTGCAGTCGGTGAGATCGGCCTGGACCTCTACTGGGACGACACCTTTTTGGAAGCGCAACAAGAAGTATTCAAAACCCAAGTGCGCTGGGCCAAACAACTCAAGCTGCCAATAGCCATACATGTACGCAAAGCGTTTGAACCACTTTTTGAAATTTTAGACCAAGAGTGGACCCCCGAACTACGCGGTGTATTTCACTGTTTTACCGGGAGCAAAGAGCAAGTGCAACGCATTTTAAAATACGAGCATTTCTATTTCGGAATTGGAGGCGTTGTTACCTATAAAAATGCCGGATTGGCCGAGGTAGTCAAGGAAATCCCTTTAGATAAATTGCTGCTCGAGACCGATGCACCTTACCTGTCTCCGGTTCCGTATCGAGGCAAGCGCAATGAACCTGCATATCTAATAGAAGTGGTGAGCAAACTTCAAGAAGCATTGGGTTTAAGTGCTGCCGAAATCGAGGCGCATACCAGCCGCAATGCCATAGAATTATTCGATTTGGAAAAATTCCTTACTTTCGAACATGCGTAAAATCTTACTTATTTATACTGGCGGCACTATTGGCATGATTACTAATGCCCAAACAGGCGCACTCGAAAGTTTTGATTTTGCACATTTGTATGCACATATTCCCGAACTCAAGCGTTTTGAACTCGAGATTGAAGTTAGAAGTTTTGAAACGCCACTCGATTCCTCTGAAATTGGTCCAGCTCATTGGCAGCAAATTGCCTCTTGGGTTGCCAACGCCTACAATCAATTTGATGGCTTTGTGGTTTTACACGGAACCGATACCATGGCTTATACCGCTAGCGCGCTTAGTTTCATGCTTCAAGGCCTAAAAAAACCTGTTGTTTTTACGGGATCTCAACTGCCAATTGGGATCATCAGAACCGATGGAAAAGAAAACCTGATTACCGCAATTGAAATAGCCGCAGCCACTGATGAATCCGGCGAACCCATTCTACAAGAAGTAGCCGTTTATTTTGAATACGCACTTTTTAGAGCCAACCGCAGTTCAAAAGTATCAGCCCATCAGTTTGAAGCATTTGCCTCGCCGAATTACCCGCTTTTAGCCAAAGCGGGTGTACAGATAGAATGGTTCAAAGAGCGCTTGTTTCGAACGCAACGCCCCCAACTAGAACCGCTTCTCGACCTGAACAACGACGTATTGATCTGGCGCCTCTATCCAGGAATGCCAATGCATCTTTATGCCCCTGCGTTGCGCTATCCTACTGTTCAGATTCTTATCCTCGAAACTTTTGGAGCGGGCAATGCTTTTAGCAACAACGCGTTTCAGGACCTCCTCAATGCGTTTATTACAGCTGGTGGCTTGGTTTTGAATATCACGCAGTGTCAGAGCGGACCTGTTCGTCAAGGCGCTTATCAGACAAGCACGTTTTTTGAAAGAATAGGGGTAATAAGTGGTTCAGATCTGACTGCCGAGGCTGCCATTACCAAAGCAATGTTTGCTTTAGCTCATCTTCCAAAAAATGAACAAGCTGGATTTTTAAAGGCAAATATAGTAGGTGAGTTGACTGCTTTGTCTTGAGCAATTATGCCCGCTCGACCAAACTGCCGTTGAGTACCTCTAAGACTCTTCCTGGAAAAGATTGTATCATTTGCATGTCGTGGGTGGCCATCAGTACGGCTGTATGCTCTTCTTTTGCCACCGCCAATAATAATTCCATAATCTCCTTGGAGGTTTCCGGGTCGAGGTTTCCTGTGGGTTCATCCGCTAAAATAAGTGCAGGCTGATTAAGCAGCGCTCGGGCAATCGATACGCGTTGTTGTTCACCGCCAGAGAGCATATGCGGAAACGCTTTTGCTTTTTGTTCGATACCGACAAGCTGCAGACAGTTGAGCGCACGTTGTTCCATTAGTTTTTTATCCTTCCAACCAGTTGCGCCCAAAACAAACTTTAAGTTATCGATGACATTTCGGTCAGTCAATAATTGAAAGTCTTGAAAAACAATACCGATTTTTCTGCGCAAGAATGGGATTTGTTTGCGCTTCAGACCCTTTAATGCAAAGCCACAAACTTCGCCTTCACCTTCTTGGAGCGGAATTTCGGCGTAAAGTGTTTTGAGCAAACTACTTTTACCACTCCCGGTTTTTCCGATAAGGTATGCAAAGGACTGCGCAGCAAGTTCGAGTTGCACATTGTCTAAAATGAGCTGCTCTTGCTGGTAAATTTTGGCTGCAGAAAGCGTAATGACGTTCGACACGGATACAAATTTTAGACAAATGTGTCCAATAAGTCGTAACTAAACATCAAAATGAACGATTTTATCTTAACAAATTCAGGTTTAAAACTTTTGACCCTAGCAAGCGCGTTGGGATCTTGCCCCTCTTAATTTTACATTCTATGAATCGTAATTTGCGTCATCTCGTCTTGCTTTTGTGCTTCCCTGTTTTGTTTTGGGCACAAGAGACCGCTAAATACAGCGGAGAAAATGCGGCATTTTTTAATGCCGAAGACTTATTTACCAAAGCACAATATGCAGCTGCCAAACAAGAGTGCCGACTCTTTATTAATAGCTGTCAGGCGCAGCAGCGCAATGAACATGACCCTTACCTCATCAAGGCTTATTACTATGAGGGTATGTCTGCGCTCAAACTTTACGCAAACGATGCCATACCATTGCTCGAACAATTTAATAAAACCTACCCCGAAAATAATTTTAGAAATGAAATCGCAATAGGCGTAGGGACTTATCATTTTCAGGCAGAAGATTACATAGCTGCTCAAAGCGCATTTGCTCAAATTAATTTAACTGGCTTAAACAGCGCGCAAAAAGAAGAGGTTTTGTTTAAACTAGGTTATTCGGCTTATCAAAATGAAGATCAAGATGCAGCTTATTTGGCTTTTAAAGACATCAAGGACGGCAGTACACAATATGCCAAACCTGCGCTATACTATTACGCGCATATAAGTTATGTGCGCTCTTCTTTACAAGAGGCGCTCGAAGGCTTTCAGGCTTTACAAAAAGATTCGACATTTTGTAGTGTAGTGCCGTACTACATTGCACAAATTCTATATAAACAAGGGAAATACCAAGAAGTTATTGATTTTGCCCCAACAGTACTCAATTGTGGCTTTGTCAACAATGAATTTGATATTCAGCATATCATAGGTAATGCTTATTACATGATGGGCAAATATGATTTGTCTTTGCCTTTTTTGGAGCGCTATCATCAGAATGCGCGCGGTACCCGCGACGACTACTACGAATTGGGATTTGCCTATTACAAAACCAAGCAATACGAAAAAGCCATTAAAAACTTTGACCGTGTCACGCGTTCCAAAGATAGCCTTTGTCATATTGCGATGTATCAAATTGGCGATGCCTACTTACAGCTCAACAAGCTGCTGCCGGCAAGAAGCGCCTTTGAACGCGCTGCCGAAATGAACTTTATGCCACAAATTCAAGAGGACGCTTTGTTTCAGTTTGCAGTGCTCTCCTTTAAAGTGGATATCAATCCGTACGATGAATCTGTCCGCGCCTTTGAAAACTACCTTAGTCAGTATCCAGATTCAAAAAGAAAACGCGACGTCTACCAGTATTTGGTAAATGTGTATACGAATACTTCCAATTATGCGAAGGCCTTGGAATCTATTGAAAAGCTACCGTCCAAAGATGCCCAACTGAAAAAAGTCTACCAAACCGTTGCATTCAATTATGGGGTAGAACTTTTTCAGAAAGGCCAACTCGACGAAGCTTACAATGCGTTTAAGCGCGTCGACACCTATCCAATGGACCCACAAATGGTGGCGTTATCGCGCTACTGGATGGCAGATATCTCATTTAGAAAAAAAGAATTAGCCGCCGCAATTAACACGTACAGAGATTTCATTAATTCGCCAGCCTCGAACAGCTTACCAGAGAAAATCGATGCCTATTACAACATTGGCTATGCCTATTTGGAGCAAGGTAAAAGAGAGGAAGCCATCCAGTCTTTTAGAACGTATTTGCAACTCAGTCCAAAAAATGAGTCTAAAGTCGTTGACGCTACTTTCCGAATTGCAGATGCATATTATGTCGGCAAACAAAATTTACAGGCCATTCAGTATTACCAGCAGGCCTACAACCTCAATTCTCCGCTCAATGATAAAGCTTTATTTTACTTAGCAAAGGCGCAGGGTTTTAATGGCCAACTTCCAGAAAAAATTCAGACGTTGAGTAAACTACTCAAAGAGGAACCGGTTTCAAAATACCGCATGAATGCCCAATATGAATTGGCTAGAACGTATATGTCGCAGCCAAATTACGACGGTGCACTGACTGCCTACCAGGACTTTTTAGCCGAGTTTCCAAAGTCTCCTTACTTACTTGATGTCAAATTAGATATTGCGGATATTTACTATAAAAAATGGGAATACGCTAAATCAGAGGCAGCCTATCTGGAGATTTTAGCCACCTATGAACAACAACGCGAAGTCTGCAAAGAGGTGGTTCTCAATCTCATAGATGTTTATAATGCGCAGAAAAAGCCAGACCTCGCCTCAGAGGTAATTGACCGCTATCCTTGCGCCAACATTTCTACAGAAGAGAAGGAGAATATCTTTTACACCCCTGCATTGGCCGCTTACCAAGACACCAATTACCGAGAGGCAGTTGAGAAGTTTGAAGTCTATTTGACGAAGTTTCCGAATGGCCGTTACCTCAATGAGACTTATTTCTATTACGGAAATAGTTTACTGAAAACCAAAGATTCCACCGCTGCTATTCAGCAATTTGAAAAGTATTTGGCTTCAACGGTCAATACTTATGCGGAATACGCAGCCTCCAAAACGGCAGCTTACTATTATATCAAGAAAAACTACACTAAGGCATTGCAATACTATCAACTCATGGAGAGTGCAGCCTCGAAACCAACCACTACTTTCGAGGCCAAGCTCGGTATTATGCGTTGTGCGTTTATGGAAAATAACTATACATTGGCCAAAGAGAATGCTAAGTTCGTCATGGAAAATGCCGCATTAACGCCACAAATTAGAGTCGAGGCGGAGTACGCCACAGGACTTTCTAATTACCATCTGAAGCAATTTGAAGCTGCTAAACCATCGTTGGAGTGGTTGGTGAAAAACACCACAACCGCAATGGGCTCGGAGGCAAAATACCTCTTAGCAGATATTTACTTCGGTCAACAAATGTACGACGAGGCAGAAACAGAAGTCAAGGCGCTACTGAAGATGAAACCAAGTTATAATTATTGGGTAGCAAAAGGCTTATTGCTGCAAGCGCGTGTGCACATTAGCCGCGAAGATTTATTCCAGGCAGAGCAAACCCTCAAATCTGTGCTCGATTTTTATCCAGATCAGCAAGACGGTGTGTTGGCAGAAGCTTCTGACTTATGGGATGAACTCATGCAGCTCAAAAACCCGCCGGTAAATGACGCCCCTCAACCAGAAATGAAAATTGAAATCAATAACGAAGAATAAGCCATGAAAGTATTGTTCAGCACACTCGTATTTTTCTTGTTTGCACTCAATATTTGGGCACAGCAAGGCGAGAATAATTTTACCCTTTATACCATTACCAATCAGCAGGTAGAGCCAGCCAGTCGTATTTTAGAATATCCCAAAATTATTGACTCTGTCAAGGCAGCCGCGGTAAAAGAGTATCCACTCATGTTCTTTCAGGCCGAAACAAAAATCCTGTTAGATACCATTCAAGCAGCCACCGTTGAAACATCCGAGCAACTTGCCAAATTGTATCCTTTCTATGTCAAGGCAGGGATTGGTTCGGTGCTGATGCCACTCGGTGAAATATATTATACCTCAGATCGTTCGCGCAACATGCACTATGGTGCGCATATCAAGCATTTGAGTTCTTTTGGCGACATCAAAGACAGGTCTAAAACTATTTATGCACCTGCGCAATACGATCGCACGTCTGCAAATGCTTATTTTGGTTTGAATGAACGCAACTATCAGTTTAAGGTAGATGCTTCTTACAGCAACAATGGCTTTCATTACTATGGCATTCCG